>CAJOMB010000028.1 GCA_905235615.1 uncultured Bacteroidales bacterium
GATGTTGACGTCAATGGCCAGCAGTTCGCGGGCGTAGTCCTTGGCATAATCCAGGCAGCGGTGGTCGTAGTCGGAGAGGTCGAAACCGTTCTCCAGCTTGGTCTTGGCGTTCTGGGCATCCGCATACAGACGCACGGAGGCATTCATTACCTGGGAGTGGTCTTCGCGCGTCTTCTTGCCCTGCACCAGTTGTTTGAGTCGGGACAGGGAACGGAAGGGATCGATGATGACCTTGCCCGTATCGGAATCGGCCCGCAGGAACAGCTGACCCTCGGTGATGTAACCGGTGTTGTCCGGGATGGCGTGGGTGATGTCACCGTCGTTCAGGGTGGTGACGGCGATGATGGTGATGGAGCCATCGGTGGGCAGCTGGACGGCCTTCTCGTAGATCTTGGCCAGGTCGCTGTAGAGGGAGCCCGGCATGGAGTCCTTGGAGGGGATCTGGTCCATACGGTTGGACACGATGGAAAGGGCGTCTGCATACAGGGTCATGTCCGTGAGGAGCACCAGCACCTTCTCATTCTTGTCCACGGCGAAGTATTCGGCTGCGGTCAGGGCCATATCGGGCACCAGGAGGCGTTCCACCGGAGGATTCTCCGTGGTGTTGATGAAGCAGATGATCTTGTCCAGGGCGCCGGCGGACTCGAAGCTGTGGCGGAAGAACAGATAGTCGTCGTTGCTCAGTCCCATGCCGCCCAGGATAATCTTGTCCACGTCGGCGCGGAGGGCGACGTCGGCCATTACCTGGTTGTAGGGCTGGTCCGGATTGGCGAAGAATGGAATCTTCTGACCGGACACCAGGGTGTTGTTGAGGTCGATGCCGGCGATGCCGGTGGGGATGAGCTGAGAAGGCTGGCGGCGCTTGTACGGGTTCACGGACGGGCCGCCGATCTGGCGCTCTTCGCCTTCAATCTCCGGCCCGCCGTCGATGGGATGGCCGTAGGCGTCGAAGAATCGGCCCGAAAGCTGGTCGGATACCTTGAGGGTAGGGGGTTCTCCGAGGAAGGTGACTTCCGCGTCGGTGGGGATGCCTTCGGTTCCGGAGAAAATCTGGAGGGTGACCAGGTCTCCCTTGGTACGTACGACCTGGGCCAGGCGGCCGGCCACCACGGCCAGCTCGTCATTGCTCACACCGGGGGCCCGGAGCGAAACCGTGGCCTTGGTGATGCCTTCCAGCTTGGTATAGACTCTTTGGTATGCTTTGATCATGGCTATGCAATCATTTTCTTAACAGATTCATTGTAAGCCCAGAACTGCTCGCTCTCGTAGGCGGAGTAGTTCATCTGGCGGAGTTCGTTGATGAGGTTCTTGAAGAACTCACGGCATTTCTCGAAGTCTTCGAATTCATACTCCTTGTCGCAGATGTCCAGCACCAGGTCCAGCATGAAGCGCTGACGTTCCAGCGGGCACAGGGAATCGATGGCGTCGAAGGCGTCCTGCTGCAGAATCACGAAGTCCACCAGCTCGCTCTTCCAGAAGTTCACATGGTAGCTCATGGGTACGCCGTCGTCTCCCAGGATGTTGATCTGTTCGGCCGATTCCTTACCCTTGCGGATGAGGTTCTTGGCCTCGAGGACTTTGTTCACCCAGCCCTGCTCCACCGTCTTGTCCAGATAGTCGATGATTTCCGGGTATTCGAGGTATTTGGAGTAGGAATCCAGCGGACCCACGGCGGGGTAGCGCTTCTGGTCTGCGCGGTTCTGCTCCAAGGCGTAGAAGCAGCGGGCGGCCTTCTTGGTGGATTCCGTCACGGGTTCCTTGAGGTTACCGCCGGCAGGGGACACCGTGCCGATGAAAGTGACGGCGCCTGTCTCGCCGTTGTTCAGGACCACCATGCCCGCACGGGCGTAGAAGTTGGAGATGATGGAGGAAAGGTCCACCGGAAAGGCGTCTGCGCCTGGGAGTTCCTCCATGCGGTTACTCATTTCACGGAGGGCCTGGGCCCAGCGGGAGGTGGAATCGGCCAGAAGGAGGCACTTGAGGCCCATGGCGCGGTAATATTCGCAGATGGTCATGGCCGTGTACACAGAGGCTTCACGGGCGGCCACCGGCATGTTGGAGGTGTTGCAGATGATGGTGGTACGCTCCATCAGGTGACGGCCGGTGTGGGGGTCTATGAGCTCCGGGAACTCGGTGAAGATTTCCACCACCTCGTTGGCACGCTCACCGCAGGCGGCCATTACGATGACATCCGCGTCTCCCTGCTTGGCGATGGCGTGCTGAAGCACGGTCTTGCCGCAGCCGAAGGGGCCGGGAATGAAGCCCGTTCCGCCTTCTGCGATGGGGTTGAGGGTGTCTATGACGCGGACGCCCGTTTCCATGATGCGGTTGGGGCGGGGCTTCTCCTTATATCCCTTGACAGCCACTTTCACGGGCCATCTCTGAACCATGGTCACCTTCACTTCCTCTCCGTGTTCGTTGACCAGCACGGCTATCTCCGTATCTACGGTGTAGGCTCCGGCTTCCTTGACGGATTTGACGGTGTACGCTCCCTCGAAGGAGAAAGGAACCATGATCTTGTGAGGCAGCCAGCCTTCCTTCACCTCGCCCAGCCAGTCAGCCGCCACGACGCGGTCTCCGGCCTTGGCTATGGGTGTGAAATCCCATTTTTTCTGGCGGTCCAGCGGGTCTGTGTATTCACCTCTCTGGAGAAAGACGTTCTCCATGGTGGCCAGGTTGTTCTGCAGACCGTCGTAAACGCTGGACAGCAGGCCGGGCCCCAGCTGGATTTCCAGCATGCGGCCTTCGAACTCCACCGTATCTCCTCCCTTGAGGCCGCGGGTGCTCTCGAACACCTGGACGGAGGCGTTGTCTCCGTTAACCTTGATGACCTCCGCCATCATCTTCACCCCTTGGAGGTCGATGAAGCAGATTTCATTCTCCGCAACCGGTCCGTCCACCTTTACGGTGACCAGGTTACTGACGATGCCGGTTACAATACCTTTCGTTTTCATATTTTTTATCTGTTTTCTTCTTTACCCTGATAATTGACTCCTGCGAAGGTTCCTTTCACTTCCTGCACCAGTTTGCGGAAGAGCTCGCGGCCTTTCTCCTCGTCCAGGGCCAGCCAGCGGTCCACAATGTGGAGCTTGGCTACATAGGCCAGGACGGCGGTGAGGTCAAAATAGTGGAAGGTTTCCAGGGAAGATATCTTCTCCCAGGTTATATCGTCCAGTGCTTTCTCCCTTTCCAACAGGCTGGCACCTTCCAGGGCATTCTGCACCCGGATGCTTTCTTCGAATTCACCTCCTGAGAAACGGTATCCGTCTATGTCCAGGTCCTGGTCCGTTTCCTTCCCCTTTCCGCTTACGACGTCCTGGTCTTGAGGACGGCCCAGCACGCGGTTAAGGTAACGCACCTTGGCATTGCGGAGGTTGAGGTCGAAGCGGAAGTACTCCCGGAGGAAATGATTGCTGCCGTTCAAAGTTGCGGCATAGAAATCAGGTCCCAGTTTCGTGGCATCGAACCCGTCTATAAGGACATCCAGCGTAGCATTGTCCTTCTCGGACAAATCCCGCCGGATTTCCTCCAGCACGGAATGGAATCCCTGCCCGTCCTCATACTTGTAGTCCAGTGTGAGGTAGGGGAGACTGGCGATGATGTACTCGAAATTGCTCATGGACTATCCGAAGAGGATTTTCCTGGTGGCGGGACGCAGGTATTCTCCGATAAGCTCCTGGAAGGCTTCGTCCGAAAGGTCGATGAAATAGCTGCCGTCCTTGGGGCCGATTTTGAAGCCGCCGGCTGTTTTCCTGGAGAAGGAAAGCTCTACACCCTTGCCCAGGGTTTGGGCCAGTTCCCCCTTCACGAAGGGTTCCAACTCTTTCTGAAGCTTTTCAGGCAGAACCAGGGAAAGGTCCGCAGACTCCTGGGTGCTGAAATTCTTGGCTACGGCGGTGATGATTTCCTTGAGGAAGGCGGTGCCGGCAAGCTGCTCTTTCACGGGAGCCACGGCCTTGGCCACCACCATGTTCTCAATACCGGCACGGGTGGCCTGCAGGGCCTGGATGGAGGCCATCTTCACGTCTCCTTCCACCTTGGTCTTGTAGTCGGCCGCTTCTTTCCTGGCCTTTTCTACGATGGCTGTGGCCTCTTCCCGGGCCTTTTTGATGAGTTCATCGGCCTCTTTCCGTGCCTGTGAAAGAAGGGCTTCCCCCTCTTCCTTTCCTTTAGACAGACCCTGCTCATAGAGCTTCTGGGTCAGTTCCTGGAGTTTGTCCATATGATTGTAGGTTTTCTTAGTGTTGTCTGTGTCTTTGCAAATATATCAAAAAAAGACCACAAGTAAAAGAACTTGCAGCCTTTTTTAGACACTTTTATTTTTATTGCAGAATGGAGCCGGCAACGATGGAGGCGATGGTGGAGCGGAGGCGGGAGGTGGAGCCTTCGTCCTTGGGATGCACCCGGTGGGCCAATACGATGACGGCGGTGTTTGTCTCCGGATCCAGAATCATGGAGGTGCCGGTGTAACCGGTGTGGCCGCGGATATCGTCCAAACAGAAGATATCTCCGCTGGTGTAGGGGCCGGTGTAGTAGGTGTCCCAGCCCAGGGCGCGGGCCACCTCGTAGGCGTTGGTCTCCGGGACGGTGAACATTTTTTTCACCGTGAGGGGCCCCAGGATGCGTCTACCGTTGTACTGGCCGCCGTCAAGCAGGGCGGCAGCCACCACGGCCAGGTCTTCCACATTGGAGAATACCCCAGCATTGCCCGAATTGCCGGCATTGGCCAGACGGGCGGTGGGGTCATGGACTTCGGCCTTCAGGACATGGCCGTCTTCCAGCTCCTCGGTGGGGGCGCACAGCTCCCGGAGCGCAGCGGCATCGGGATTGCTCTGGGGCTCCCCGTATAGCGGGAAGTAAGTGGTATGCTTGAGGCCCAGTACGTCGAAGACGTTTTTCTGGGCATAGTCGCACAGGCGCTCTCCCGTCACCTTCTGGAGGATGTTCTGCAGGGTGATGAAGTTGAGGCAGCTGTATAGCTGCTGGGTGCCGGGCCGGAAGTAGCGCTTGGCCTGGGTGGAAATCCACATGATGAGGGAATCCGGACTGTTGACGCCGTACTTCTCTATATAGGCGGGTACGTTGGGAAGATAGGCGGCAATACCGGAGGAGTGGGTGAGGAGGTCCTGCACGGTGATGTCCACTTTCTCGTGCGTCTCTGGGTCTTCCCAGGGGGCGAAATCCGGGAAGTAGTACTTTACCGGATCCACGAGGCGCACCTTGCCTTGCTCTACCAGCTGCATGAAGGAAAGGGTGGTGCCCACGCATTTGGAAACGGAGGCCAGGTCAAACAGGGTTTCCACGGTCATGGTGTCTTTTTCCGGGACCAGGGCCTTGTAGCCGAAGGCCTTTTCATACACTAAGGCGCCGTTCCGGACCACTCCTATCACTGCACCGGGAATCTCTCCGGCGTCGATGGATGCCCGGACCGTACTGTCAATGAGGGCCAGACGGACAGGGTCCATGCCTTGGGAGAAGGGGGAGGCACGGCGGATGCCACCTTCCTGTTTGGGGCAGCAGGCCGCCAGCAGGATGGCAAGCGCAAAGGCGGAGGACAGTTTCTTGAAAAACATGGTTTGTAAATTTTATCCCAAGAATCCTAAGAGGATGCCGGCCGCTACGGCCGATCCGATGACACCGGCCACATTGGGGGCCATGGCGTGCGTGAGGAGGTGATTGGAAGGGTCGCATTCCAGGCCCACCGTCTCCGATACGCGGGCCGCGTCCGGCACGGCCGACACACCGGCGTTGCCAATGAGCGGGTTGATTTTTTTGCCTTCCTTCAGGAAGAGGTTCATGAACTTGACGAAACTCACCCCGAAGGTGGTGGCAATCACGAAGGACGCTAAGCCCAGCCCGAAGATGAGGACGCTGCGGCCGCTGAGGAAGACATCGGCCTGGGTGGAGGCGCCCACGGTGAGGCCGATGAGGGTGGTGACAATGTCGATGAGGGGACCGCCGGCGGTGGCCGCCAGGCGTTTGGTTACTCCGCTCTCCTTGAGGAGGTTGCCGAAGAACAGCATACCCAGGAGCGGCAGGCCGGAAGGCACGATGAAAGCCGTGCAGATAAAGCCCACGATGGGGAAGATAATCTTCTCCCGCTGGCTTACCACGCGGGGCTTGTTCATCTTGATGAGCCGCTCTTTCTTGGTGGTGAGAAGCAGCATGATGGGCTTCTGGATCACCGGCACCAGGGCCATATAGGAATAGGCCGATACGGCGATGGCGCCCATGAGTTCCGGGGCCAGCTTGGAGCTGAGGAAGATGGCCGTAGGACCGTCTGCACCGCCGATAATGCCGATGGCACCGGCCTCGTTGGGGGCGAATCCCAGCGCAAGGGCCAGGAGGTATGCCCCGAAGATACCCAGCTGCGCCGCCGCACCAATCAGGATCAGGCGCGGCTGTGAAATGAGCGCGCTGAAATCCGTCATGGCGCCGATGCCTAAGAAAATCAGCGGCGGATACCAGCCGTTCCTGACACCGTGGTACAGGATGTTGAGCACGGACCCTTCCTCATACAGGCCAATCTTGAGGCCCATTCCGGTAGCGGGGTCCGTAAACAGGGGAATGTTGCCGATGATGATGCCGAAGCCGATGGGAACCAGCAGCAGCGGCTCCCATTTTTTCACGATTCCCAGCGTGATGAAAATGAGGCCGATGGCAATCATCGCGAGATGCTGCCAGGTGCAGTTGGCAAATCCCGTGAACTGCCAGAACTGCCGGAGGCTGTCTAAAATGGTATCCATTAGCCGATGGTTACAATGTCTGCGCCTTCCAGGACGGAATCTCCCTTGCGGGTGTGGACGGCGGTAACGGTGCCGTCGCTTTCGGCAAGGATTTCGTTCTCCATTTTCATGGCCTCAATCACGGCCACTTTCTGGCCCCGCTTGACGGCCTGTCCTTCCTTCACGTCCACGGAGATGATGATGCCGGGAAGGGGACTCTTCACGGTGACACCGGCGCCGGCCACCTTGGGGGCACTCGCAACCTTGGCGTCACCCCCGACCTGATCGGGGGTCTTTTGGGATGCCCGGTCAGGGCCGGGCATCCCGGCCGCAGGGGCATTCTCCAATTCTACCTGATAATCGGCACCGTTGACGTTGACGGAAAGCATCTTGCCTTCGGCCTCGCCAATGGTTACATCGTAATCCTTACCGTTGATTTTGAACTTATAGTTTTTCATACTTGCAATATTTTCTATTATTAGATTCTTCGCTTCGCTCAGAATGACACAGAATGACATTTGTCATCCTGAGGAGCGTAGCGACGAAGGATCTGTTATCTTGGTAAATTTCTGAATGTTAATGCTTTGTTATTCCAGGAGGACTCGGAGCGGACAATGGTGATAAAGCCGGGCTCCACGTCATGGACGGTGTCGCTCAGGTACAGGTGTACGGCGGTGGCAATGGCGGCGTATTCGTCACCGGAGCATTCCATGTCTATTGCCAGGGCGATGGCTGCGGCCACCTCGGCATTGGCCGATGCCTTCTTCCCGGGCTTGCGAGGGAGCTTGATCTTTCCGGAGAAAAGGCTGCCGGAGAAGGTGTAGATGAAGTACAGCACGATGAGGGCGGCAAACACCACCGTGACGCTGATCAGAGTCAGCGTCCAGCCGTGCGGGTCTGTCTGCATCATGCGGTCTCCTCCCGCCGTGAGGGCGAAATTAAAGAGGTAGGTTGTCATGTTTCTTGGCGGGGATTTCTTGGTGTTTTCCCTCTAACTGGGCCAGGGCGCGGATCACGCGGAAACGCGTGTTCCGGGGCTCGATGATATCGTCGATATAGCCCTTCTGGGCCGCCTGGTAGGGGTTGGAAAAAAGTTCTTCGTACGCTTTCTTTTTCTCGTCAAAGATGGCCTGGGCATGTTCAGGGTCTTCCTTCATCTCCTTGGCGTAGAGCACGTTCACGGCTCCGTCGGCCCCCATCACGGCAATCTGGGCCGATGGCCAGGCGTAGTTGATGTCTCCGCGGAGCTGCTTGCAGCTCATCACGATATGGGCGCCGCCGTAGCCTTTGCGGAGGGTGACCGTCACCTTGGGGACGGTAGCTTCTCCGTAGGCATACAGGAGCTTGGCGCCGTTGGTGATGATGGCGCCGTACTCCTGCTGGGTGCCGGGCAGGAAGCCGGGCACGTCCACCAGAGTGACCAGCGGGATATTGAAGGCGTCGCAGAAGCGCACGAAACGGGCGGCCTTGCGGCTGGCATTGATGTCCAGCACACCGGCCAGGACGGCGGGCTGGTTGGCCACCACGCCTACGCTCTGTCCGCCCATGCGGGCAAAGCCCACGATGATGTTCTTGGCAAAGTCCTTGTGAACTTCGAGGAATTTGCCCTCATCCACGATGGCGTTTATGACGGCATACATGTCGTAGGCCTTGTTGGGATTGTCCGGGATAAGGCTGTTCAGGCTGTCTTCCACGCGGCCCACGGGGTCTGCGGTCTCCCGGAAGGGAGCGCACTCGCGGTTGTTCCGGGGAAGGTAGCTCAAGAGCTCCTTGATGGTGCCGATGGCTTCTTCCTCCGTGTCGGCGGCAAAGTGGGCCACACCGCTCTTGGAGGCATGGACGGAGGCACCGCCCAGGTCTTCCTGGCTCACCTCTTCTCCGGTGACGCTCTTCACCACGGCCGGGCCGGTGAGGAACATGTAGGAGGTATTCCTGACCATGAGGGTGAAGTCCGTGAGGGCGGGGGAATAGACCGCGCCGCCGGCACAGGGGCCCATGATGCAGCTGATCTGGGGCACTACGCCGCTGCTGAGGATGTTGCGCTCGAAGATTTCTCCGTAACCGGCCAGGGCGTCGATTCCTTCCTGGATGCGGGCTCCGCCGGAGTCATTCAGGCCAATACAGGGAGCCCCGTTTCGAAGGGCCATCTCCTGCACCTTGCAAATCTTTTCGCTCATGGTCTTGGAGAGGGAACCTCCGCTTACCGTGAAATCCTGCGCGAAGACATAGACCAATCGGCCGTCTATGGTGCCGCAGCCGGTGACTACGCCGTCTCCGTCGGGGTGGCTCTTTTCCATCCCGAAGTGGGTGCAGCGGTGCTGTACAAACATGTCGTATTCTTCAAAGCTGCCGGGATCCAGCAGGAGTTCCAGCCTTTCGCGGGCGGTTTTCTTGCCTTTGGCATGCTGGGCCTCGATGCGCTTCTGCCCGCCGCCCAGACGGGCCGTGGAACGCCTCTGAACCAGTTTCTGTACGTTTTCGCTCTGTAAACTCATATTATTTGAACATTTTATCTACTTCCTTCACCGCGTCGGGCAGGGCAAACACCGCCACGCGGTCGTAGGCCTCTATGCGCGTATGGCCCACGGCAATAAAACTGTCTCCACCCCGGATGACGCCGCCGATGATGGCGTTGGCCGGGAAGTTTATATCCTTGAGAATATCCTTGGTGATGCGGGAACCCGGTGCCGCCGTGTATTCCAGCACCTCGGCATCCGTTCCGCTGATGTAACGTACGGAGCGCACTTTGTCCGAAAGGGTGAACTTGAAGATGCGGCCGGCGGTGATGAGTTTCTTGTTCACCACGCTGTCCACGCCCATCTCTTCCGCCAGGCGGATGTAGTCCAGGTTCTCCACCTGGGCAATCACGCGCGGAACGCCCATTTTCTTGGCCACCACGCAGGTGAGGATGTTCAACTCGTCATTGCCGGTGACGGCCAGAACGGCCTGGTAGCCCTTGATCTCCTCTTCCAAAAGGAAGTCCGAGTCCCGGGCGTCTCCGCAGGTGACGTTCACCTCGCTGGGAAGGGCGGCCGACAGGGTGAGGCAGCGCTTGGGGTCTATTTCCACCAGTTTCACCTCGTCCACCTTCTGGGCGGCCAGGCGGCCGGCCACCATCACGCCAATCTCGCTTCCTCCCAGGATCATGACGCGGTGGATGTCCACCTGGTCTTTCCCGATGAATTTGATGAGGGCGGGCAGGGAATGGCGGCTGCTGATGATATACAGGTAGTCGTAGTCCTTGAAACCGGTGTCGAACTTGGGAATGAGGGTGGTTCCCGAGCGGGAGATGGCCACGATGCGGAAGTCCGCATCGGCCTGGATCTGTTTGACGGCACGGGAGAACTCGGCCACGTTCATGTCCAGGAGGGGAGAGTCTTCCTCCAGCTTGAACACGGCCAGCTGCAGCTTTCCGCGGGCGAAGTCCAGCGAATCGGTGGCGGCCGTATGGCTCAGGAGCTGCAGGATTTCGTCGCTGGCGCTCTTTTCCGGATAGAAGATCAGGTCCAGTCCCATGTCCTTGAAAAGGAGCTTGTTCTCGGGGGAGAGGTAGTCTTCGTTGTCAATGCGGGCAATCACCCGCTTGGCGCCCAGTTTCTTGGCCAGCAGGGCGCTCACGATGTTCACGCTCTGGTTCTTGAAGGGATTCACGGCGATAAAGAGGTCTGCATGGTCGCAGCCGGCCTCCTTCATCAGGGGAATGGAGCTGAGAGGGCCCTGGAGGGTGGTTACATCGGCCGATGTGGAAAGGATGCGGATGCGCTCGGCATCGTTGTCGATGATGGTGACCTCGCTTCCGTCGGCACTCAGCATCTTGGCCAAGTGCGTCCCAACCTGTCCGGCGCCTTCGATGATAATCTTCATAAGACTTTCCCTTTAATCCTACAAAAATACTATTTTTTTCCGAATAGTCCTACAGGAACTATCCAGCCCGCGTAGAGGCCCTCGGGCCGGGAGGCATGGGGAAGCAGTTCGCCGGGGCGGCGCAGCTTGCGGTAATCCCGGTGCGCCCGCACCACCGCCATGAAGAAGGCCCCCTGTCCTTTGCAGAGGTAAACCAGGGCCGACAGGCCGTCTAAGCACATCCGGACCCAGATCCTCAGGCGGGCTTTCCGGCGGGAATGAAGGGTGGAGGGCAAGTTGTTCTCCAGCAGCAGGAGGTTGTTCCGGAAGTTCAGGAACAGCTTGAAGGGGGACTCGTTGCGGAGGGTTCCGCCGCCGATATGATAAACGGCCGATGCGGGCACCACCGTCACTTTCCAGCCCCGGAGCTGCATCCTCCAGCAAAGGTCTATCTCTTCCATGTGGGCGAAGAAACGATTGTCCAAGCCGCCCAGTTCCTTCCAGAGCCGGGAGCGCACCATGAGGCAGGCGCCGCTTACCCAGAGCACGTTCTGCGGGCTGTCGTACTGCCCCTCGTCCTTCTCCACCTTCTGCAGGATGCGTCCCCGGCAGAAGGGATAACCGTAGCGGTCCAGGAGGCCTCCGGCGGCGCCGGCGTATTCAAAGGTGTCCCGCTGCTGCCAGGAAAGGAGCTTGGGACCGCAGGCCCCGCAGTCCGGATGGCTGTCCATCCAGTCCGTGAGGGGCTTCAGCCAGCCTTCCGGCACTTCGATGTCGCTGTTGATGAGGACATAATAATCGGCCTCAATCTTCTCCAAGGCGCGGTTGTAGCCTCCGGTGAAGCCGTAATTCTTCTCCAAGCGGATCAGCGGCACCTGCGGGAAATGAGTCTGGAGGAAGGCTACGGAATCATCGGCCGATGCATTGTCCGCCACAAAAACCTTCGCATCCTGTCCTTGGCAGGAGGTGAGAAGGCCCGGCAGGAACTGCTCCAGGTAGTTCCGGGTGTTGTAATTCAGTATGACGACGGCGGTCTTCATTTTTTCCCAAAATGTTATGCGCTGAAATCTACGTCCTTAAATGCCAGGGTGGGCACCAGTTTGGACAGGCAGGGACGGGCGTCGGCTGCCGCTATGAGCAAATGGTTCCACAGGTCGATGAAATTGCCCGTGATGAGCATCTCCCGGATGGGATGCACCCTTTTCCCGCCCCGGATGAGGAAGCCCTCGATGCCGTAGGAGAAGTTGCCGGTGGACGGAGAAGAATTGCCTCCGTTGAATCCGGTGACCAGGATGCCGTCGCCCACTTTCTGAAGTACTTCTTCCAGGTCTTTGCAGGCTCCGTAGGGAAGTATGTTCACGCGGGTGGCGTCTTCGATGGTGGGCTCCATCTCCATCTTGGCGGCGATGTAGGTGTTGAGGAAATAGGTCTTCACCACGCCTTTTTCGATGATGGGCATCTCCCGGGTGGCCACGCCTTCGCTGTCAAACAGGCGGCAGCCGGTGTCTCCTTTGGTACGGGGGCAGTCCAGGACGGTGAGCCCTTCCGGGAAGACTTTCCTGCCCAGCGTGTCCTTCAGGAAGGAATTCTTCTGCTGCAGGTTGTAGCCTCCCAAGGCGCTGAGCAGGGGGGTGACCAGTTTGGAGGCACATTCGGTATCTACGATGAGGGTGTATTTTCCGCTCTTCACTTCCTGCGGTCCTTTCTGGGCCAGGGCCCGCTCATAAGCCGTCCGGGCGCAGCCTTCTATGGCCAGGTCCTTCAGGCGGGGCGTAGCGTCCCACCAGTAAGAGGAGAAATGCCGCCCCTCGGCATCTTCCACGGTGCTTTCGTAGCCAATTTCGAAGGAGGTCTCCGTATGGCGGGCATACAGCCCCTGGGAGTCTATGGTAAGGGAGTCAAAGACAGAATCCGAGTACTCTCCCTCCTCCGAGATAAGTCCTGGCCGGGGCCATGCGATGGAGTGCAGGGCCAGCTCCCGCCGCCGCTCCGGTGTGAGGGTTTCGTACTGCGGGTCGTATAAATCCAGTTCCTTGCCGCTGAGGGCATCTTGGGCCAGCCTTTCGGGAGCCGGAAGGTCCCGGAAGGAATCCGGCTGGAGCATCTTCACCGTTTCGATGGACGTCCTCACAAAGGCTTCTATGCCTTCCCGTTCCAGGCGGTTGGAAGAGAAGGCGCCGTACTTGCCGTCGGCAAAGATCTGAAGCTGCAGGCTGCGGTCCAGGGCGTGGGCCGTCTTGTCCACCTCTCCGTTCAAAAGGCCGATGAGGTTCATCAGGCTCTTGGTAAGCGTGATGCGTACCTTGTCGGCCCCTTGTTGAAGGGCATAATCCAGGCAGTGCTTCGCCAGGGCTATTTCTTCCGGGGTTAAAACTGCTTTCTCCATATTATTCTCCTCCAACGGTCAGGTTGCCAATCAGTACGGTGGGAATGCCGCAGCTCACGGGGACGGACTGCTCTTTCCCGCAGGTCCAGGCGCCGGGGTCCACGGCCAGGTCGTCGGCCACGCCCCGGATATCGGCCAGGGCGGCGGGTCCGTTGCCGATGATATTGATATCCTTCACGGGGCGGGTGAGGCGGCCGTTTTCAATGAGATAGCCGGCCTTTACATAGAAGGTGAAGTCTCCTTCTCCTATCTGCACCTGACCGTTGGAAAATTCATCTACGTAAATGCCCTTGGACACCTCTGCGATAAGGTCCCCAGCCTTGGCCGTTCCGCTTTCCATGTAGGTGGCCCGCATGCGGGGGAGCGGGGCGTAGCGGAAACTTTCCCTCCGGCCGTTTCCGGTGGGACGCACGCCGTAATGGGCGGCGGAAATGCGGTCGTGGAGGTAGGAGGTGAGCACCCCGTCCTCCACCATATAGGTCTTTTGTCCGGGAACGCCCTCGTCGTCATAGTTGATGGCGCCGCGGTTGCCTTTCAGGGTTCCGTCATCGATGATCTGGATGCCGCGGGGGCAGATTTGCTTCCCCATCTTGTCGGCAAAGATGGAAGTCCCCTTGCGGTTGAAATCGGCCTCGAAGGCGTGGCCCATGGCTTCGTGCAGGAGGATGCCGGATGCACCGGCGCCCATCACCACGGGCATTTGACCGCCCTTGGGCCGGCCGGCGGCAAAACGGTCGTCGATGCCCTTCACCAGCTCATCGGCCATTTCCCTGATGAGCTTTTCCGAGAGCATCTCCGCCCCGCAGCGGAAGCTCCGGGAGATGGATTTGTTCTCCGTGAGGCCTCCCTGCTCGAAGACGGCCGACAGGGAGATGCTGCCCATGGGACGGGTGTCCCATTTGAGTTCTCCATGGGAGTTGTACATGAGGATGTCGCTCATCTGGAAGGCCAGGTTGGCCATCAGTTTGATGATGCGGGTGTCGTCGCGGCCTTTCACTTCGGCCTCCAGCTTCTGGAGGAAGGGGAGGAAGCGGCTCATGGGCGTTTCCCGCCAGGACTGCTCCACCGGGTAGCGGTCTGCCGCCGGGTTGGGTTCTCCGCGGCTGGGGTTGGGAGTGCCGTAGGGGCTCACGTCGGCCCTTCCCGAGGCAATCTGGGACGCTGCCTTGGCGCAGGAGAGCATGTCTTCCCAGGCGGTGCTTTCGGAATAGGCGTAACCGGTCTTTTCTCCGCTGAGAACGCGGACGCCCAGGCCGAAGTCTATGTGGTTGCCGCCGGAGGTGACGGCTCCATCCCTGAGCAGGAGGCTGCCGTAGGTGGTGTTTTCGAAGTAGAGGTCTGCGTAGCTGCCGCCGGAGTGGAGGGCTTCCTCCACCAGCTTCTGCATCACAGTTTTATCTACTGCGAAGGTTTTGAAATAATAATCTTTATTCTGAATCATTCTGATAAGGAACTCCGTCGTGTGCAAGGGGAGCTTTGGCTATCTCCTTGGCTATGTTTTCCGCCACTTCCCGGATGGGCGTGTTCTCCTCCGTGTCTTCCGACACCAAAGCCCTGATTTTGTTGTATTTCTCCATATCGCGGATGATGAGGCCCTTGGAGGAGCCTTCGGCGATGACGGAGAAGGGCGGGGCGGTATTGTCGGCCAGAATCCACTTGTCGCAGGTTTGCATGTAATTGTAGAAGAGGTAGCTGAGCCCCATGTTGTAGCGGCGGCGGATGGTTTCTTCCGGGATGTCGTGACCGCCTGCCTTTACGCGGGCTGCCACGCGCTGGACGGCAATGTCCGGGCTGCTGAGCCAGAGGTAGAGGACGGTTACATAATAGCCCATGTTCTGGGCGCTGCGCGTCATTTTGAGGAGGGAGCGTGTGGCCAGGGTGGTCTCAATGCAGAAATCTTCCCGGCGGTCAAAGAGGTATTTCACCTTCTTGAGCATCAGGCGGCTGGCCGTGATGTAGGCGCTCTCCGGCGCAAAAGGAGAGAGATGTTTGGCAAATTCATCCGAGTTCACGAACTCGGAGCAGTCCAGCAGCTCCGGGAGGACGTCGTACGAAGCCGTTGTCTTCCCGGAGCCATTGGGACCGGATATGATATAGAGCCTGGGCAAAGGGACATTTTAAGAGTTGGTTACCCTCTCAAGCCATTTGACCATGCCGAACATGACGCCCATGGACAGGAGGCACAGGCAGGCGAATACGCCCCAGCACCAGCCCAGCGGAATGGCGTTGTACATCTTCGGACCCAGGAAGAGGAAGAGGTTGCCGACGGCGGTTGCCCCCAGCCAGAGGCCCTGGCAGAGGCCCTGCATGCTCTTGGGAGCCACCTTCGACACGAAGGACAGGCCCAGGGGAGAGATGAAGAGTTCTGCGACGGTAAGGAAGAAATACAGTACAATCAGTACCCAGGGACCGGCTTTCATGGAAGCCTGGGTGGCGCTGTCCAGCGTCAGGAACTCCGTGGAAGACGGGTAGCCCATCTTGAAGGAGAAGATGCTCAGGAAGATATAGGCGATGGCGGCGATTCCCATGCCGTATGCGATTTTCCTGGGGGTGGAAATCTGCTTGCCGCGCTTGCCCAGCCAGCCGAACAGCCACATGATGACAGGCGTGAGCACGATGACGAAGAACGGGTTCACGGCCTGCCAGATTTCGGGGGCTATCTTGCTGGTGTTCACGAAGTCACGGGCAAAGAAGGACAGGGACTGTCCGTTCTGGTGGAAGGAGAACCAGAAGAAGATGACCACGCCCAAAACGGCGAACAGGGCATACATGCGCTGTTTGATTTCCTTGGCCATGGCAATCTTTTCTTCCTCGGTATAGCCCACGCTCTCCACAGAAGTCTTCTTGCCGGGAGTGGGGAAGGTCTTCTTGGTGACCAGGAAAATAACCAGGGAAAGGAGCATGGCGCAGACGGAGGCGATGAAGGAATAGTGGATACCCGTGTTGAAATAGTCCAGGTAGTTGGTGCAGAAATCACCGATGGCTTGGATGTTGCCCGGGTCCAAGTTGGCGCCGGCGTTGGCGGCTTCGGCAATCAGGTTGTCGGAGACGGTGCCGTTGGCGATGAACTCATGGCAGAGTTTGGGCAGCTGGGCATTATAGGACAGGCCGTGCAGTCCCAGCCACCACTGGCGGAGCAGCGGGGCTACAAACGGGGCGATGAGGCCACCGATATTGATGAACACATAGAAAATCTGGAACCCGGAATCCCGCTGTCCCTGAGCCCATTTGAGCTTCTCCGGGCTTTCCTTGGCCGCTTCCGACTCGAAATTGTCGTACATCTGGCCCACGATGGCCTGCAGGTTGCCCTTGAACAGACCATTGCCGAATGCAATCAGGAAGAGGGCGGCGCAGGTGAGCGCCAGAAGCCAGACCTTGTTTTCCGGGGAAGCCAGGATGGGGATGGAAAGGACGGCATAACCCAGGGCCATGATGATGAGGCCGCGCTGGATGGTGCCCTTATAGTTGGAGGTGCGGTCTGCAATGATACCGCCCACCAGGCTGAGTACGTAGATTCCGCAGTAGAAGACGGAATAGATGACACCGGCCTGAGCGTCGGCAAGGCCGAATTTGGAACAAAGGAACAGGGTGAGGACCGCGTTCATGATGTAGTAGCCAAAGCGCTCTCCCATGTTGCTGAGAGCGGCGGCCAGCAGTCCTTTCGGATGGTTTTTGAACATATGTGATTATTTTATTATTTCACGGGAATGTTGGCAAGTACGGCCTTGAGGTACTCCCAGGTGCGCTCTACGGAGGCAATGTTCACCTTCTCGTCCGGGCTGTGGGGGTACTTGATGGTGGGACCTACGGAAACCATCTCCCAGGCCGGATATTTGGCGCCCATGATGGCGCATTCCAGGCCGCCGTGGGTGGCCATGATCTTCATGGGATGGCCATAGACCTTCTCGAACTGCTCCATCATCACCTTGTTGATGGGGGTGTCCAGTTTGGGTGTCCAGCCGGAGTAAGCGCCCTTGAATTCAATTTTGTCGGCCTCGGCCAGTTCATAGACGCAACGGATGCGCTCTGCCAGGTAGGCTTTGGAGGAATCCACGGCGCTTCTCATGAGGCTGTGGATGGTGATGCTGCCTTTCTCCGTGCGGACGATGGCCAGGTTCACGGAAGTCTCGGTGAGTCCTTCCATGGTGCGGCTCATGCGCATGACGCCGTGGGGCGAAGCCAGGATGGCCTTGAGGGCGCGGAGCATCACGGAACCCTGGATGAATTTGTCCGCTGCAGGACCTTCCTTCACGAAGAGGGCGGCCGACGGGTCGGATTCCTGGAATTCGTGCTTTATCTCGGCAAAGGTGTTGTCGATGAGGTTCTTGACAGCTTCCATGTTCTCCGCAGGAACGGCGATTTCCGCGTGGGCCTCAAAAGGAATGGCATTGCGGAGGCTTCCTCCGTTGAAGCTGACCACTTTTACACCAAGAATTTCCACTAAAGGGAGGAGAATCCTGGCCATGGCGCGGTTGGCGTTGGCCCTGTACAGGCTGATGTCCATGCCGGAATGGCCTCCCTGCAGGCCCTTGATGTCTAACGTGAGGCCTTTGTGCCCTTCGGGAGTGGCATATTTGCGGTATTTGAAGCCGGCCAATGCATCCAGGCCTCCGGCGCAGCCTACGCAGAGCTCTCCTTCTTCCTCGGAATCCAGGTTGAGGAGGATGTCTCCCTTCAGGACGCCGGGTTCCAGCTTGGTGGCTCCGGTCATGCCCGTTTCCTCATCATAGGTGACGAGCACTTCGAGGGGCCCGTGCTTCACGGAAGGGTCTTCCAGGGCGGCGAGGCCCATGGCTACGCCGATTCCGTTATCGGCCCCGAGGGTGGTGCGGTCCGCCGTCACCCATTCTCCGTCTATATAGGCCTTGATAGGGTCTTTGAGGAAGTCGTGGTTGGAGTCGGAGGTCTTTTGGGGCACCATGTCCATGTGGCCCTGCAGGATGACGCCCCTGCGGTTTTCCATGCCGGGCGTGGCGGGTACGCGGATGATGATGTTGCCGGTTTTGTCCTTGATGGTATCGAAACCGTGGGACACACCCCAGTTATAAAGGTATTCAATCACTTTACCCTCGTGCTTGGAGGGACGGGGAATCTGGGTAAGAGCATGGAAGTTCTTCCAGATTACTTTGGGTTCAAGGTCTTGGATATTCATATCAAAATGTGTTTAATATACTTTCCATCTTTTGTGGCTCCAGAGGTAGTTCCAGGGTTGTTTCTCCAGGTCTTCCTCCAGGAGATTATAGTATTTCTCCATGATTTTGACGGGGTCCTGTCCGGCGGCATGGTCCGCGATGGGGACCACCGTGACGTCATAGCCTCCTTCCTCCCTCTCCGTGATGCGGAGGTAGGCGATGGCCATGTCCAGCTTGCAGGCCAGGTGGGCGGCTGCCGTTACGGTGCCGGTCTTCTGGTGCATGAACGTGACCTCCGCGGCTCCGTTTCCGGTGTAGGGGTGTTGGTCCGTTATGAAAAAATACGTGTAAGCGCGGTCTTTGTTTGCCAGTACGAAACGGAGTACGCTGTCTGTGGCCAGGTAGCCGTCGAAGCCCTGATCCATGACCAGGCCCAGGCGATTGTGGCGCATGATGATGTCCCACATGCGGCTGGAAAGGGGCCGATAGGTAACGGCCATGAAAGCCGGATCCAGCTTGAGGGGCGGGTTGGTGCTGGATTGGGTAATTCCTCCCAGCAGCTCCCAGTTGCCGGTGTGGCACTGAAGAATCATGTTGGCGTTGGGCACGGCCAGCATCCGGTTCATTTCCTCCGGGTTGGTCATCCGGAAGATACCGCTTTTGACAAAGCGCTTCCTTCCTTTTTCGCCCTTGCAGGCGCCGAACCAGATCATCTCCGTGAAGACGGTGGCCAGATGCAGGTAGAAACGCCGTGTAATCTCCTGAATCTCCTCGTAGGATTTCCGGGGAAAAGAACGGGAGAGGTTGGTGACCACCACGTCCCGGCGATAGTGGAGCACACTTCCGAGGAACCAGGCCACCCGGCGGGCCCACCAGCGGTGATAGCCCAAGGGAAGACGTCCGTGCAGCTGCAGGATGCCTTCCGTGAGGCGGGTTCCAAGCGATATTCTCTCTTTGCTCATGATTCCACAAATATAATCATTTCCCCTACCATTTCCAAAAGGCAGAAAAACTTGTTTTATTGAAATAAAATGACTACATTTGCAGTCCTTTTTGCGACCTGAAGGTCCGGAAAGAATATAAAACATTTATTAACAACAAATTAACAAACAATGGTTAACCAGTACGAAACCGTTTTCATTGCAACTCCCGTTTTGTCTGACACCCAGATGAAGGAAGCGGTTGCCAAGTACGTCAAGCTCATCGAAGACAACGGCGGTGAGGTTGTGTACCAGGAGGATTGGGGCCTGCGTCAGCTCGCTTATCCCATCCAGCACAAAACCACAGGTTTTTATTACCTGATTCAGTTCAAGGCAGAAAGTTCTTTCGTAGCCACCCTCGAAACCCAGTATCACCGTGACGAGCGCATCATCCGCTTCCTCACTGTCGCTCTTGACAAAGACGCAGTGGCCTATGCAGAGAAGCGCCGCGCCAACAAAGCCGCCAAGGCTGCCGCCCCTCAGGCTCCCGCCACCGAGGCTGCCGCTGAAGCCCAGGACGCTGAATAATTAGAAGGAGGAAAAAATTATGGCAAACGAAAATAAAGAAATCCGCTATCTGAATCCCCCGACCGTGGAGGTTCGCAAGAAGAAATACTGCCGCTTCAAGAAGGCCGGTATCAAGTATGTAGATTACAAAGATCCTGAGTTCCTCAAGAAGTTCCTCAATGAGCAGGGTAAGATTCTTCCCCGCCGCAT
>CAJOMB010000029.1 GCA_905235615.1 uncultured Bacteroidales bacterium
CGCTCTCGCGGGCGCGGATGGCCGCCATCAGACGGCGCAGCTGGCGGAAAAAGAGCTTGGAGCCAAAGACCGCCGCCGCCATCAGGATGAGCAGCACCCACAGCAGATTAGGCGCCAGCACCAGCAGATAGGCCGATGCGGCTACCAACTGCACCAGCGTTATCACCAGCCCCGGAATGCGGGAAGCCAGCAGTTCCGCCACCACACGGATGTCCTCCTCCAGGCGGTTCACGGTGTCGCCGGACAGGAAACGCTCCCGGCCGTCCCATCGGCTCCGGAGCACATGGCCGAAGAGATGCTTCCGCAGACGGTTCTGCGTCTTCACCTGCGTGTAACTCTCCCACCAGTTGAACAGCGTCACCAACGCCAGCTGGACCAGGAGGATTCCGATGAAAAGGCCGATTCCCGTCCCCAGCGGCATGTCGCTCTGCCGGGTGGCAATGTCCACCAATTCCTTGCTGGCCCAGACGAAGGCCAGCGAAACGGCGATGCGCCCCAGCCCGATCAAGGTGGTCACAAGCATCCACCCGCGGAAGGGGCGGGAGTAAGCGCTCATGGCGCGCAGGCACTGACGGAAGTCTTTCATCATTCAGCGACGCCCTGCTCCTTCCACTGGGCCATCAGCTTGATGGCATCTACAAAAGCCTGGGAAGCAGAAACATCGTATTTTTGCTGCAAGAGTTCCGAGAGGGTATCTTCCGTGAACTCCTTTCCCTGAACCTGTTCCCACAGCCAGGCGGCCGACTCGTTCAGCGAAATGATCTTGTTGAAATTCACCTGGGACAGGCCTTCGCCCACCACGATATGTTCCCCGCACATGGTCCGCAGGGTAAAACCTTCTTTGATTTTCATTTTTTCAAAATTTTGAGTCTTCTGTATATTCCTAATAAAATCCTTCTGACCGGCAGCAGCCTGCCCCAAAAGGCTCCGTCGCCGGGTTGGCGGGGTTTCCCGTCCCGGAGGATGGTCTGGACGGTGCCCAGGACATCGGCCCGGGTGCAGGTCTCCGTCCCCCGGAGGTTTCCGTCGCCCATGAGGGTGAGCCGTTCTCCGTCCTCCCGGATGATGCGGTGCATCACATATCGGCCCGGAAGGCGCACCAGCACAATGTCTCCCTTCTTCACCGACGGCTCCTTTCGAAGGACCACGCTGTCCCTGCCTTCCCGGATGAAAGGCAGCATGCTGCTTCCCTTGGGGGAGAGCGTCACGTCCCTGCCTTCCTCCATCAGGGTGGCCACTTCTTCCAGGAACACTTCGTTGGGCAGAACAAGCTTATCCATGGACGGTTTTGTGGCAAAGGATGGCCGCCGCGTCATCCGGCAGGCAGCGGAGGGTATAACAAGGAACAAGGGCGGCTACGGCTTCCAGTGTCCGGTGCCAGCCGTCCGAGAGCTCTTTGAAAGGACGGAAGGCCGATGCCGATGCCATCACCGAGGCATAAGCCTCCAACGGGCTTAATCTCCGGATGGCATTCTCAGGGGCCTGCTCGATGCGCACGATGGCGCCCACCGGCACGTCCTGGGCCTTGTAGCAGGGCGTTTTCCCGCTCCAGGGCGTCCCGAACACGCGGGCGCTGCCGTCCGGCATCAGGCGGAGGACCGGGTTGTCGTCGTTCAGGAGCTCCGTGTCAGGGATGTTTTGCAGCCACAGGCGGCTGTGCGTGCTTTTTCCGGTGCCGCTCTTCCCCAGAAAAAGATAGCCTTTCCCGTCGTGCATCACCACGGAGGAGTGCATTTCCAGCGCCCCTTTCCGGGCCGATGAAAAGGCATAAAGCAGCATGAGGGTATTGTTAAGGGCGAAAACGTCATCCGTTCCACGGAGTTGCATGCAGGCTTTGGTGAAGTCTTCGTTCACCTTCAGCTCAACGGCTACCGGCCTTCCCGGCAGCGGCCGCATCCGGAAGAGATGCCCCTCCGGCAGGGCCCAGATGGCTATTTCCGGAAATTCCGGCCCGTCCTGCGTGCAGAACAGGGGCTCTCCCTCCGGGGTGTCCACGGCTTCCACCTGCTCCAGGTCGAAGAGTTGCACGTCCGGCCCGGCGGCCTCCTCAAACGGCTTCAGGTTCTCCATCCGCTTCAGGAGCGTCTCATCGGCCTTCACGGTAAACGGGAAGCCAGCCACGCGATATGTCATGCTTCTATACATCACTTGTTCTTGTTCTTGTCGTTGCCGGCAGTCTGTTTTAAGCCGGTATCGTCTTAACTTGCAAAGATACCAAATAATCGGCGAAGACGCAAAAGTGGCGCCACCCGCGGCACCTGCGGCACCCGCGCCAATCGGCCTTGATCGCTAAGTAATTGACGCACATGCGTTTATACAACATTCCTCGTTCAAAAATCGAACGAGGAATATATTACAAGTCTATGACAATCAATAAGTTAGCGGTCAAGCACAAAACCCCTTACCGGCAGAAGTATTTATACATCAGGTTCAGCACGGTGGGGATAACCTGGATGGGGACGTCATCGTCCTCCTTGTCGGAGCCGTTAGAGAGCATCACCAGGCCGAAGCTGCGGTCCTCTGCCCAGAACATGGCGCTGCGAAGACCGTAGGCGCCGCCGGTGTGGCCTACCAGCTGTACGCCGGGAATCAGCTCGTCGTTGTGCTCTATGGCCAGGCCGTAGTGTTCGGGCTCGGAGCGCTCCGTCTGCATGGAGCGGGAACTCTCCTCGGAGATAATCCGGGTGCCGTCCGGGGCCGTTCCCCAGCCCATGTGCATCATCATGTAGCGGGCCAGGTGGCAGGCCGATATCTTCATGCCGCCGGTGGGGGAGAACACGGGCGTGTCATAGCCGAAGGTATAGTTGGCGATGCGCTCGCTGCGGGGGGCATAGGCATCGACGGACTCCTTCATGGCATCGGCCTTTTCGTCATAGTAATAGAGTTTCACGAAACGGGAGGCGTCCAGGGAATCCACGCAGTAGCCGCCGTACAGGCCCAGGGGCTCCAGCACATGGTGCTCCACATACTGGTCGAAGCGCTCACCGGAGAGTTTCTCGATGAAGGTGCCCACCAGATTGAAGTTGAGGTTGCAGTATTCGTAGCCGGCGCCGGGCTCGTAGTCATTGTAGCACTTGGCCCAGTCCGGGTTCGCGGCCGGGTTCACGGCATCCAGCACAAAGTAGCCCTGGGAGTCGTTGAGGCTGGAGGTGTGGGAAAGCAGCATTTCCAGCGTAATGACCTTCTCCGGGTACTTGGGGTTGCGGATGGGGAAGCCCGCCAGGGTGCTCACGTCCGTGTCTAACGATACCTTCCCGGCCTCGATGAGCTGCATCATGGAGGTGGCGCTGAAACTCTTGGAAATGGAGGCGATGCGGAACAGGGAACGCTCCGGGTCGATGGGAATCTCCTCCTCAAGGGAGGCCGATCCAAAGCCGGCGCTGTACACAATCTCACCGCCTTTGACCACGGCCACGGCCAGGCCGGGATTCCGCACGGAGGCGCGGTAGGCCTCGATTTCCTGCTCAAAGGCCTGTTGGGGGTTCCGGCAGGCTACACTGGCGGCCAGAAGGATGACGCTTGTAATAAACAGATTCTTCACTTCGTTCAGAATGACAAGCTGCTAATAACCAAAGATTTCTTCGGAGGAGACCACCTTGACAGGGCCCAGGGTGCCCAGGAACTTCATGTCCAGGTCTTTCACGTCTCCGGTGATGGCATAGTGGTAGGTACGGTCCTTGATCCACTCCTCATGGGTGGCCAGGAGGTCGTACATGGTGAGGCGGCCCACCTTGTCGTACACCAGTTTCTCGCGGGGCACGGTGAGTCCCAGCTCCTGGTTGCGGATGTACTGGTACAGCACCTGGATGCCGTGCGTACGCTGGGTGCGAATCTTGTTCAGGATGGCGCTCTTGGCAATTTCCAGGTTCTCGGGGGCTTCGGGCAGCGTCTCGATAATCTCCTTGAAGCCTTCCACGGCTTTGACCAGCTTGTCGTTCTGGGAAGCGATGGTGGCCCGGAAATAGTACTCGTCATTGGTGAAGGACGGGCGGACCAGCTGGGCGCCGGCGCTGTAGGCCAGGGCGCGGGATTCGCGCATCTCCTGGAACACGATGGAGTTCATGCCGGAACCGTAGTACTCGTTGAACAGCTCAATGTACGGCGCCTGCTCCACAATGAGGGATTCTCCCCGGTTGGAATACTGCATGTAGTTGAACTGGCGGGAGTTGTAAGGCGTCACGAATACCTTGGGGGTGCAGGTGAGCACCTTGGGAGGAACCGTTTTCACCACGGGCTTCCAGGAAGCGGAAGCGTGCGCGGCCAAAAGCGTTTTCACCTCCTCTATAGTGGCCGGTCCGTAATACAGAATCTTGTGCTCGCTGCCGAAGAGTTCCTTCAGGGAAGAGAGCAGCTCCCCGGAGCTTATTTCCGCCACCTGTGCATTGGTGAGGGTGGAGGTCCTGATGAGCTCCGGTCCGTACATCATGTACTTCTGCAGGGCGGCGTTGCAGGCCCCCTGGCGCTTCTTGGAATCGGCCCTGGCGCGGATGACATCGGCCTTGAGGCCGGAGAGGATGGCTTCGTCGGGAACGGCCTCGCTGAAGAGGGATTCCACAAGGTCGTAGATATGAGGGGTGTTTTCTCCCAGGCCGCGGAGCGTGATGGTGGTGAGGTAGTCTCCCACGTTCATGTTCCATTTGGAGGCTAAGGAATACAGCTCTACGGAAATGTCCTGGGCCGATTTGTCCGGCGTGCCCAGATAGCGCACGTAGTCGGAGGCCAGCGGAAGGGCGGGCATCTGATTGCTGCCCTTGTCATACCAGAAGGTGAGGGTGGCAATCTCGTTCTTCACATTCTGCTTGTAGAGCAGTTCCAGGCCGCCCACGGTGTCCACCACCATGTCTTTCTCGAAGTCCACGAAGACGGGTTCGATGGGCTCCACCGGAGCCTGGGCAATCTCCTGCAGGAAGTCGCTCTGTTTGTCGCGGTTGGTGACGATGGGGGTAATCTTGGGGGCGCTGATGCGTTTGACGGAAGGGTCCGGTCCCGAGTGCTTGTACACCACGGCGTAGTTGGCGTCGGTGAGGTATTTCTGCGCCCAGGCCACGATATCGGCCTTGGTGAGGGCGTGGGTGTTTTCAATCTTCTGCACTTCCGCAGCCCAGCTGCGTCCTTCCACGAAGGTGTTCATCATCATGCCGGCGCGGGAACGGTTGTTCTCCAGGCTGTTCATCATGGCCAGCCGGTAATTGGCCTTGGCGGCTTCAAGCAGATCTTCCGGGAAATCGCCGGCGGCCACGCGTTCCACCTGCGCCTTGATAAGGGCCTCGGCCTCTTTGAGCGACTGGCCTTCCTTGGGCATGACTTGGGCCAGGAGGATGCCCCAGTCGGCACGGGTGTACGGAGATACCATGACTTCCAGCACCTTCTGACCCTGGACGATATTCAGGTCGATGAGACCGGCCAGACCGTTGGAGAGGATGTCGCTCACCAAGGAGGCGTACCCGGCCGTCTCCGTGGAATTGCCGGGGACACGCCAGCCCAGGAGGGTGAACTCACCCTCGAAGCCGTAAACGTCGCGGCTCAGGAGTTCCTTGGCGGGCTCCTCCGGGAGGACGGTCCTTACGGGAACGTCCGGATTGGGCTGCCAGTCTCCGAAGTATTTCTCGATAAGCTGAACCATCCGGTCCGGGTCGAAGTCTCCGGACAGGCAGATGGCCATGTTGTTGGGAACGTAGTAAGTGTCTTTCTGCTTGCGGATGGCCTTCAGGGAAGGATTCTTCAGGTGGTCCTGCGTGCCGATCACCGTCTGGGTGCCATAGGGATGGTGGGGGAAGAGCATGGCGTTGAGGGCGTCGATGGCCTTCTCGATGTCGTCTATCATGCTCATGTTCTTCTCCTCATAGACGGCCTCCAGCTCCGTGTGGAAACCGCGGAAGACGCAGTTGCGGAAGCGGTCGGCCTGGATGCGGGCCCAGTTCTCCACCTGGTTGGAGGGGATTTCCTCCACATAGCAGGTGACGTCCTCGCTGGTGAAGGCGTTGGAGCCCTCGGAGCCGATGATGGACATGAGCTTGTCGTACTCGTTGGGGATGGCCAGCTTGGAGGCCTCATAGCTCACGGAGTCGATGATGCGGTAGAAGGCCTCGCGTTCCGCCGGCTCCGCAAGGGTGCGGTACACTTCAAAGAGGCTGTCTATCTGTGCCAGCATGGGTTTTTCGGCCTCATAGTCCTGGGTGCCCAGGATTTCGGAGCCCTTGAACATCATGTGCTCCAGATAGTGGGCCAGGCCGGTGTTGTCCGCAGGGTCGTCCTTTCCGCCCACGCGCACGGCCACGTAGGTCTGGATGCGGGGTTCGTCTTTGTTGACGGACATGTAAACCTTGAGACCGTTTTTGAGCGTGTAGATTTTGACGCCCATGGGGTCTCCCTTCACCGTTTCATAACGGGAGCAAGCGGTGACGGCCATCGCAGCCGCCAGGGCAAGGACCAGGAACTTCTTCATAAGGCAGTTTGTTTTATAGGGACAAAGGTAAGAATAATAATCAAAAAAGCCTCTGATTTCTCAGAAGCTTTTGTGTGCGCTCTTAGGGACTCGAACCCTAGACCCGCTGATTAAGAGTCAGCTGCTCTACCAGCTGAGCTAAGAGCGCATTCAGACTGGTGTTGTGTCTTGTGACCCGTTCGGGGCTCGAACCCGAGACCCCAACATTAAAAGTGTTGTGCTCTACCAACTGAGCTAACGAGTCTCCTGTTTTGAGGTTTCCCGTAAACGGGATTGCAAAGGTACAACCTTTTTTTGAATCTGCAAGGAATTTTTAAAAAAATTATGCGGAGAATTCTTTGATGTGCTGTTCCTCGGACAGGCGGCAAACCAGCAGGCGGTCCTTGGATTCGGCCACAATGTAGCCGTCCAGGCCTTCCACCACCACGGTCTTTTCGGAGGCGGTGTGTACCAGGCAGTTCTGGCAGTCAAACAGGCGGACGTCTCCGCCCACCACCGTGTTTCCTTCCTCATCGGCCTTCAGATGGGTCTGGAGGGAGCCCCAGCTTCCAAGGTCGCTCCAGGCCAGATCTTCTGCAATCACGTAGATGTAGCGGGATTTTTCCATGACGGCGTAGTCGATGGAGATTTTCTCGCAGGTGGGGAAGAGGCGGCGCAGCTCCGGCGTTTCCTTTTCCGTGAGGAGGGCCGGCTCCAGCTCATCCATGACGGCGGCAATCTGGGGCGCATAGGCGCTCAATTCCCGGATGATGGTATTCACGTTCCATACGAAGATACCGGCATTCCAGAAGTAGTGCCCGTCTTCCATATAGGAAATGGCGGTGTCCAGGTCCGGTTTTTCCTTGAACTCGCTCACTTTCACCAACTGGCCCTGCAGGGCTTCGGCGGCATGGATATAGCCATAGCCGGTTTCCGGGCGGGAGGGGGTGATGCCCACCGTTACGATGGCGTCCCTTTCCTGCGTGAAGGACAGGGCCTTGGAGATGGTATCGGCAAATTCCGCCGTCTTGAGCACCAGGGCATCGGCCGGGGTTACCACAATGTTGGCCTCAGGGTCTTTCTTGCGGATTTTCCAGGAGGCGTAGGCGATGCAGGGGGCGGTGTTGCGGCCTTCCGGCTCGCAGAGAATCTGGTCCTCGGGAATCTGGGGAAGCTGCTCCCTCACCAGGGCGGCGTAACGCTCTCCGGTGACCACCCAGAAGTGGTCCGGGGCGCACACCGGGGCAAAGCGGTCTGCCGTAAGCTGGATGAGGCTGCGGCCCACGCCCAGCACGTCGATAAACTGTTTGGGAACTTCCGGGGTGGACAGGGGCCACAGGCGGCTCCCGATTCCTCCGGCCATGATGACTACGTGTGTGTTCATGCTTCGTCGGCTTTGTATTCCAGGATATCGCCCGGCTGGCAGTCGAGGGCCTTGCAAAGGGCCTCCAAGGTGCTCAGGCGCAGGGCTTTGGCCTTTCCACACTTGAGGATGGAAAGATTGGCGGGAGTGATGCCGACTTTCTGGGCCAGCTCGCCGGAAGACATTTTCCGGCGGGCCAGCATAACATCAATATTGGTGATAATCGGCATACGCGCTTACTTTTCGGCTTTGCCCTTGAGGTAGGTGGGGAGCTCCATGCCGGCCATTTTGAAGAGGTCATCGAGCGGGGGTACGCTCTTCATCATACCGGAAATGAAGTTGGAAGTGGCGGTTTTGCCATCGGCGGAATTGCCTCCGTCCCAGACGGTGACCTTGTCTATATTGATGCCCTTGACGGCTTCCACCTGCGTTTTCACCAGTTCGGGCAGTTTGTCGGCAATCATCATGAGGACGGCCTTCTGGGCGTCTCCTTCGGCGGCGTTCACCAGGTTCTTGAAACCGTCGGCCTGCTTGGTGAGGATTTCCAGCATACCCTTTGCCTGGGCGTCCATCTTGGCGAAGATGGCGTCGGCCTCACCCTGGGCCTTGCGGCGGATCTGCTCGGCTTCGGCTTCGGCCTCGATAATCTTCTTCTGCTTGTCAATCTCCGCAGCCACCACGATGTTGGCCTTCTGGGTGGCCTCTTCTCTTTCGGCACGGGCCAGTTCGGCGTCGCGCTCACTCTGGTAGGCCTCTTCCAGGGCCTTGGCGGCCTGCACCTTCTCTGCGGCCACGGCTATGCGGTCGGCCTCGGCGGTCTTCTGACGGCGGAGGGCGTCGGAGTTGGCAATCTCAATCTTGGCGGAGTTTTCACCCTTCACGGCGTCGGCGTCGGCGGCGGCCACGTTGATACGGGTGTCCTTGTCGGCCATGGCCTTGCCGGTTTCACCGTAACGGTTCTGCTCGGCCACGCTCTTCTTGGCGTCGTTGATGGCCTTGGCGGCGGCTTCCTTACCCAGCGCCTCGATATAGCCGGACTCGTCGCGGATATCCGTCACGTTCACGTTGATGAGCTTGAGGCCAATCTTGCGAAGCTCCGCCTCCACGTTGGTGGAAACGTTGGCCAGGAATTTGTCACGGTCTGCGTTGATTTCCTCGATGTCCATGGTGGCAATCACCAGACGCAGCTGGCCGAAGAGGATATCCGTGGCGATGTTCTGGATGCTGTCCACGCTCAGGCCCAGCAGGCGCTCGGCCGCGTTGGTCATGTTCTCCGGCTCCGTGGAGATACCCACGGTGAAGCGGCAGGGAACGTCCACGCGGATATTCTGCTTGGACAGGGCGTTCTGCAGGTTGCATTCGATGGAGATGGGCTTGAGGTCCAGGAAGGCGTAATCCTGGAACACGGGCCAGATGAAGGCGGCGCCGCCGTGGATGCAGCGGGCCGATGAAATGCTTCCATGGGCATTTTTGCCGGTTTTACCATAAATGACAAGAATCTTGTCGGAGGGGCAGCGGCGATAGCGCTTGAGGATGGCGGCCAGGGTGACGAACACCACGGCCACCAGAATGAGAATCAGATACAGTGTAGGCATAATTTATATGGTGTAATTGTTGATTTCTTCTACCAGGAGGGTGCTGGAGTCCACCACGTCCACTACGCGGATGGGGGTGCCGGTCTTGAGGGGGGCGTCGCTCTCGGTGACGGCTTCGTATTCGCGCACGGCTCCGGCGATGGTAATCTGCACCTTGCCCAAGCCTGTGCGGGCGGCGGGGATGGTAAGATATACCTTCCCTTCGCAGCCTGCGGCCGATTTCTGCAGGTTGATGTTCCCGCTCTGCTGCATGGAGGACAGCCATTGGAAGAGGTACATGACCGCCGCCACGAGGGCTACGCCGATGAGGGCCGATACGAAGATGAGGACGCCGGTGGAGGGGATGGAATCCTGCAGGAGGATGGCGCTCCAGCCGAAGCCGAGGATGAAATTGACGAAGTTGCGGAAGGTGTACAGGTTGGAGCCGCCTTCCATGCCGGAGGCGTCGCCGCTGTCGATGTCCGTGGAGAAGTCACCGGAGTCGGCATCGGCGCCTACGAAGGTGAGGATGCTCTGGATGAGGAAGATGAGCGTCGCGGCCAGCGTGACGGTCCAAAGGAGTTTCATGACGGGGCTGAGTGCGGCCCACCAGGTTGCTATCATAGGTCTTAGTGTTTGGTTTCTTTTGCAAAGATAGTAATTATTTATTGGTTCACAATAAAAAATTAAAATTTTTCGGAATTTTATGGCGGACCTATTTTCTGCCTTTACCCCCTGTCATTCTGAGCGTCCCCTTGTCATTCTGAGCGCAGCGAAGAATCTCTATTGGGCAATCAGATTCTTCTGCGGGTAAACCTGCCTTACGCTGACAGCGCCTTCTCTATCCGGCAGGTATGCTCCTTGGTGTCGCGGTCGTAATTGACGCCCACGAGGAGTAAGTCCCCGGCGTATTCGGCCACCTTCGCAGGATATTCCTTGCGGCGAATCTGGTCCAGAGCCGTGTCGGCATCCTTGTTCACCTTCAGTTCGATGATGATGGCGGGCGAGCTCACGTGCTTCCGGGGGATGAGGACAATATCGGCAAAGCCTTTGCCCGACGCCAGCTCCCGGTGTATCACATAGTCGTTCCGGGCGTAATAATAGGCGAGACTGAGGACGCAGGAGAGGGAGTTCTCATCGTTGTAGCTGAGGATGCTGGTGTTCTCGTAGTGGGCGGCCTCGATGCCCTTGGCCACGGCCTCCTCGTCACCAGCCAGCGTCGCGGCAAGCAGCTTCTCCGACTTGGCAAGAGTATCCACCACCGGCGTCCAATTGTTGGCCTTGATGGCATTTACCATCTCGCCGGCTACCTCGCGGTTGGGAAGGTAGCACTCGTCCTTCCGCCAGTTGTAGGAGAGATAGCCGAGGTGAATGAGCACCGTGAGCACATCGTCCTTGCTGTGGATGTCACGCATATCATTTCCGAAGCCGGTGGGATCCACCTTCCGGCGCTCCCCGGCAATCATGGCGATGATGTCGTCTTTCAGGCCCTCGTAGTTCATCCCGATATAGCCAGCCACGGTGTCGAAAGCACCGGTGGCCGCCCAGAAACTCCGGCAACGGCGGCTATGCAGCGCCATCATCACGGAATTGGGGTTGAACATGGACAGTTCGTCGCCTATCTGGTAGCCGTCATACCAGTTCACCAGGTCATCGAAATCTACGCCATACTTCTCCGCCAGCACTCGCACCTCGTCCTTGGTGAAGCCGAAGTACGGCCATGTCCACGGGCTCCACCATCGAATACTCCACGAAATTGTTCAGCGCGGACTGCGTGTTGTACTTCTTGATGGGAAGGATGCCGGTCAGATACACTCCGGCAAACACATCGCTGGCGGAAACGCTCTTGAACATGCTGCGCAGCCAGTCCACATAGTCATCCATGGCCTTGGTGCCAGCTTCGTACTCCCGGCAGATGGCATCCCATTCATCGATGATGAAGAAGAAGGCATCCCCGGTGGATGCGTGAACCTTATACAAGGTTTCCATCACATTGTCATCCGGACTGATGGGCACGGAAGGATAGGCGGCGACAATGTCGGCTTTCAGCTTTTCCTGAATGTGGGGGACGATGTCCGGATCCTGTTTGCTGCCCACGAAATTGGTCATGTCCAAATACAGGACCGGGTACTTGTTCAGGTGCTTCTCGAAATTGGGGTCAGAGGCAATCTCCAAGTCCTCGAAGAGAGCTCGGGAATCGCAGGAGTGGTCGTAATAGGCAAGAAGCATCTTGGCGGCCAGGGACTTGCCGAAGCGGCGGCTGCGGGTGACGCAGCTGAAACTCCGTTCCGAGAACAAGGTGCGGTTCACCACTGCGATGAGCCCGGACTTATCCACATATTCTCCGTTGCGAACTCTTTGGAACCCGGCATTGCCGATGTTGATATACATTCCCATAATGGCCTCCTTTGTAAAGGTGCTGCAAGATACGGATTATTTTTGAGAAATGCCAAATTCAAAAGGCAGGGCTCCACTGATATTTTCAAAGTCAATTTTTTTGCGTAAGTTTGCAAGGTTAGACGAAAGACGTATGCTGAAGATACTGAAAGCGTCGGCGGGTTCCGGCAAAACATACAATCTGGCGCGGGAGTACATCCGCCTCATTGTGGGGAGTGAGCAGCCCGACGCCTACAGGCATGTACTGGCGGTAACCTTTACCAACAAGGCTACGGACGAGATGAAGCGCCGCATCCTGAAGGAACTGTTCCGGCTGTCCACGAAGCCGCAGGATTCTCCTTATATAAAGGACCTGGTTCCGGGAACGCTGCCCAGCGTGGAGGCCTTGCAGAAAAAGGCTTCGGAGCAGCTTTCGCTCATCCTGAACGACTATTCCGCCTTTGCGGTTTCCACCATAGACCGTTTCTTCCAGCAGACTCTGCGGGCCTTTTCCCGTGAGATAGGCCAGTTTGCTTCCTATCAGGTGCAGGTGGACCGCGAATCCCTGGTCTCCGAAAGCGTGGACCGGGTGCTGGACTCCCTCTCGGACCAGGATGCCCCGCTGCTGGACTGGCTTACGCGCAGCGCCCGGGAAAACCTGCGGGACAAGGGGAAGATGAAGCTGGAGGAAGACCTGCAGGAGATGGCCAAGGGCCTTTCCCGGATTCCGGAAGGGGAGCTGCGCTACGAGAAGGATGCCATGGACAGGCTTCGCGCCCGCTGTGAGAAAATCATCAAGGAGTATCCCCAGAAGGTGAAAGCGGCCTCCCAGGCCGTTTTGGATGCGTTTGACAGCGTGGGCGTGAAGCCGGAAGACACATACAGGGGCTTTATGGGCGCCATCCGGAAGAATTTGGACAGTCCCGTTCCGCCTACGGAAGCCTTCATCCGCCGTGCCTCTGACCCCGACCAGTGGTTCACCAAGGGGAACGCGCATCTGCTGCCGATCCTGCAAGCGGCCATAGAGGGGCCCCTGAAGGCCTATTTCGCCGTTTTTGACCGGCCCTGCAAGGAATACAACACCGCCCTTGTCCTGAAGGGACAGCTCTACAGCCTGGGCGTGGCCCAGGAACTGCGGGACGCTTTCACCCAGCTGCAAAAGGAGAAGAATGTCCTTTCCTTAGAAGATTCCAACACCCTCCTGCACAGGATTATCGACGGGACGGACACCCCGTTCATCTACGAAAAGATGGGCGTCCGCTATGAGGATTTCCTCCTGGACGAGTTCCAGGACACTTCGGACATCCAGTGGGACAATTTCCGTCCCTTGGTGCACGGAAGCATCGATTCCGGCAACGATTCCTTAGTGGTGGGAGATGTGAAGCAGAGCATCTACCGCTGGCGGGGAAGTGACTGGCGGCTGTTGGGCAGCCGGATAGAGCAGGAGTTTCGGAATCCGGAAATCACGCCCTTGGACAGCAACTACCGCACCTGCCGGGAAATCGTGCAGTTCAACAATGCCTTCTTCACCCAGGCTTCCCGTCAGCTGGACGAGGTGATGGAAACCACCCTCATTCAGAAAATGTATGAAGACGTGGTCCAGAAGCCGCGTTTTGATGAAAAGGCTCCCGGCAGCGTGGAGGTGGTGTTTACCGAGGACCAGCTGCAGGAGATTTTCACCACCATAGAGGACGTCAGGGGCAGGGGAGCGGAGTGGTCGGATGTGGCCGTCTTAGTGAGGGGAAATGCCGATGGCGCCCTGGTGGCCGGGGAACTGCTTGCCCGCGGCTACCCGGTGGTCTCCGACGATTCCCTCTATGTGAAATCTTCCGTCACCGTCCGGCGCCTGGTTTCCCAGCTCTCCTTAGTGGACAGCGCCCCCACGGAGGGAAAGGGGGAGGTGGCCGGTTACCTGGCCCGTTCCATGGATGTGGACATTCCCCTGAATTACCATTCCCTGCCGGAACTGGCGGAAAGCATCCTCCGGGACATCAAAAAGGCCGATCCGGACACCTTCGAGGCCGAAATCCCCTACATTCTGTCCTTCCTGGACTACCTGAGGGAATGGACGGAAACCGGCGGCAACCAGCTGGGCGCCTTCCTGCGGAACTGGGAAGAGGCGTCTCCCCGCATCGCGTCCCCGTCGGCCGGCAATTCCATCCGCATCATGACGGTGCACAAGGCCAAGGGCCTGGAATTTTCCTTCGTCATCATGCCCTTCGCGGAGAAGGTGACGCTGTACAAGGCTCCCACCACCTGGGCGCGTCCCAAGGTGGAAGGGTCGGCCTTGGAGGAGGAGGCGAAGGGGCTTTACCGGGTGGCGCTCACCAAGAATTCCGCGCAGACTTTCTTTGAGGAGGAGTACGTTTCGGAGCGGCAGATGCAGGCCGTGGACGCCATCAATATCTTCTATGTGGCCCTCACGCGCCCCAAATACGGCCTCAAGGTCATCGCATCCCCACCTCCCGCTTCCGGGAAGTTTGGCAACATGGCGGATTTCCTCTATGCCTTCACGGGCTCCACGGAGTACAAAGTGGGAGAGCCCTTTGACTTTTCCACCCTCGAAAGGGAGAAAGGCGAGGCCGATGAGCTGAATCCGGGCTTCGAATCCTATCCTTCGGACAGCGGCAGCCGCCTGCGCCTGAGTCCCGAGGCGGCCGATTATTTCGGCGACGAAGGAAGTACCGGCGTGCTGGCCTCCACCCGCATACGGGGCAATGTGCTGCATGGCATCCTGGGCTCCGTCGCTTTGCCCGAAGACCTTCCCGCGGCGGTTGAGGGGGCTGTCCTGAAGGGAGACCTGCCTCTTTCCCTCAAGGAGGAAACCCGCTCTTTCCTGGAGCGGCGCATCGCTTCCGTCCGGGAACAAGAATGGTTCTCCCCGCAGGTGCGCGTCCGATGCGAAGCCCCCGTCCTCTCTCCCGGCGGGCAGGAACACCGACCGGACCGCGTGGTGCTGCATCCGGACGGCCGCGTGGACATCATCGACTATAAATTCGGCCAGGATCAGAAGAAATACCGGTACCAGGTGCGGGATTATGTAAACCTCTACCGCAAAATGGGTTATGAAAAAGTTGCGGGTTACCTTTGGTATTTGGAGGATAATTTGATTATCTTTGTAGACTAAACAAGATGTGCTATGGAAGCCAGTGAGAATTCTATCAAGCTTTATTACAATACGGAAGTGGAAAAACTGCAGATGCCGGAGTACGGACGCAACGTGCTCAAGATGGTGGAGCAGCTGAAGGAAATTCCGGACAGGGCCAAGCGTACGGAGCAGGCCTTTGCCGTGGTCAAGGTGATGGAGACCCTGAATCCGCAGGTTCATCAGCAGGAGAACTTTTCCCAGAAGCTCTGGGACCACCTGCACATCATCGCCGGCTACGACCTGGACGTGGACGGTCCCTTCCCCAAGCCCTTCCCGGAATTCGTGAACAGCAAGCCGGATCCCATTCCGTTGAGTACCAAACCCATCCGCGCCCGTCATTACGGCCGCAATATCGAGAGCATTCTGGAGCTCATCGCCTCCGAGCCGGAAGGGGAGGTGAAGACGGCCATGATCCGCTCCTTGGCCATCTACATGCGCCAGCAGTACTTGATTTGGAACAAGGACACCGTGGCCGATGAAACCATCTTCCAGGACATCGAGCGCCTCTCCGGCGGCCGCGTGAAAGTTCCTGCAGACCTCCAGCTCTCCAAAATATCTGCCGACGCCTCCTTCAGCCGTCCGGGGATGAACCTGGGTTTCGGAGGAGGAAACAAGGGCGGTAAGTTCAACCGTAATTTCAAAGGTAAAAAAGGGAAGAGATGATGAATCCTCTGAGCCGGTGGTGGAATAATCTGAGTGAGCGAAGGCAGGTTGGCCTTCGCTTTGTCGGCGTTGCCGCAGTGCTGATTCTCACCGTGCTGGTGAGTGTCTCCGTCATATCCTATATCTTCAGCTGGAGGCCGGACCAGAGCGCCCTTTCTTCCGGGGAGGCCGTGCACAATGCCGCGGCTTCCGGCGGGCTTTCCTTAGGTCATTTCCTGGTGACGGAAAGCTTCGGCCTGGCCGCCTTCTGCTTAGTGGTTTTCCTGCTGGGCTGGTGCATCCAGCTTGTCTGGCCGGCCGGGCGCATCCGCTTGGGAAAATGGTTCCTGGGTCTTCTCACCTTTACTTTCCTCTTTTCCTGGATGCTCGCATTCGCAGACCTGTTCACCCCGTGGAACTACCTCTTCGGAGGCGGTATGGGAGGCCGGGCCGGCACCGCCCTGGTGGGCTGGAGCGTTTCCCAGGTGGGAGAAATTGTGACCGGCTTCATCCTGCTGGCTCTGTTGGGGCTATGGCTGTTCTCCATGAGCCGCCGTTTTTCCGACTGGATCATGGGTGTGAAGCGGGAAGTGGAGCAGCCGGATCCTGCCTCGGAACTTCCCATGGAAACGGCCGATACGCTGGAAGTAGAGGAGGAGGAAGAGGAAGCCCCCGTGGTGGTGCATGACGAGCCTGCCCCCATGCAGCCGGTCTTTGTGACCACGCCTACCGATGAGAAGGAGGCTCCGGCCGTGGAGGAGGAATCGGCCATCAGGATTGAGAGGGACGATACCCTGGAGCAGGAGGTGAGGGAGCCCCTCAAGCCCATCGACAACCGGCTTGACCCTCCGGATGGCCTTCCCAAGTACCGTACGCCCGAACTGAGCATCCTCGGAGACTATACCAATGCCAAGCATGAGGTGTCCCAGGACGAACTGGTTCGCAACAACACCAAAATCCGCAACACCCTGGCCAATTACAAGATTCAGGTGAGGGACGTGACGGCCATTGTAGGGCCAACTGTTACCTTGTATAAGGTCTATCCCGCGCCGGGCGTGAAGATTGCCGCCATCAAGCAGCTGCAGGAAGACATCGGCATCAGCCTGGGCGCCCGGGGCGTGAGAATCACCACCCTGTCGGATTCCGTGGGAATCGAGGTGGCCAACGACGTGGCTTCCATCGTGCCGCTGAAGGCCCTCCTGAACAGTGAAACCTTCCGGGAGAGCAAGGCGGAGCTGCCCGTTGCCATCGGCTACAACATTTCCCAGCAGGTGAAGGTCTTCGACCTGGCCGATGCCCCGCACCTCCTGGTGGCCGGCGCCACCAAGCAGGGTAAGTCCGTGGGCCTGAACGTGATTGTGGCTTCCCTGCTGTATGCCAAGCATCCTTCGGAGCTCAAATTCGTGTTCGTGGACCCCAAGATGGTGGAATTCAGCGCCTACGGGAAGCTGTTGCACCACTATCTGGCGGTGCTTCCCACCAACAGCGAGGAGGAAGAGGAGGAAAAAGCCATCATCAAGAACGCGAAGGACGCCGCCGCCGTGCTGCAGTCCCTTTGCGTAGAGATGGATGAACGTTACGAACTCCTGTCCAAGGGGCTGGTGAACAATATCAAGCTCTATAACGCCAAATACAAGGAGCACCACCTGAGGGCCGATGAAGGCCACCATTTCCTGCCCTATATCGTGGTGGTCATCGATGAATACGCAGACCTTACCATGTCCGTGGGGGCCGGTCCGGAATCCAAGGCCCTGGCCCGCAGCATCACCACCTCCGTGATTCGTCTGGCCCAGAAGGGCCGTGCGGCCGGTCTGCACGTGATTCTGGCCACCCAGCGTCCCACGGTGGATGTGATTACCGGCCTCATCAAGGCCAACTTCCCCATGCGTATCGCTTTCCGCGTCACTTCCCGCATCGACTCCTCCACCATCCTGGACCAGCCGGGAGCGGACAAACTCATCGGTCGGGGAGACATGCTCCTGTACAGCGGCGTGGAGATGGAGCGCGTGCAGTGCGCCTTTATCGGCAACGACGAAATTGTGGACCTCACCAACGCCGTGGGCAACCAGATTGGCTATCAGAAGAGTTACAATACGCCTTATTATCTGCCCGAACCGGCTCCTGCCGAGGGAGAGGAGGGAAGCGGCGGCATGGTGGACATGAAGACCTTGGACGAGCGTTTCGAGGAAGCCGCCCGTACCGTGGTGCTCAATCAGAGAGGCTCCACTTCAGACCTTCAGCGCAAGCTTGGCATGGGATATGCAAAAGCGGGAAGGGTGATGGACCAGCTGGAAGCCGCCGGCATCGTGGGCCCGCAGAACGGGGCCAAGCCGCGTGAAGTTCTGGTGAATGACATCGCGGAACTGGAAGAAATCCTGCAACATTTTATGCAGCAATGAAGCGTATCGTCTCTGCTCTCTTATTCCTGCTGTCCTTCTGGGGCCTCCAGGCTCAGGATGGTATCCCGCTATTGGACAAGGTGGCGGGGAAGCGGGTGCATTTCCATTATACCTACAACCTTTCCCAAAAAGGGGCCGATTTCGCCCCGGTGACGGACGGGCAGGTGACGGTGGAGGGCAACGCCTACATTCTGGAAGGCTTGGGCATGAAGGTGGTGAGCGACGGGGCCACACGCTGGACGCTGGACCCCGAGGCTAAGGAGGCCGTGGTGGAGGCCGTCGAGAAAGAGGATATCTTTACCAATCCGGCCCTTTTTATCGGCTCTTACAGGAACTACATGGACAAGCTTCAGGTGAACGCCGCCGGAGAGGACAGCTTGGATGTTACCCTGACGCTGGACGACGAGACGCGGGCGCGTTTTGTCCTCAGCGGCATCGTGTACGGGGAGGAGCAAGGAAAAAGCGACTTCTCCGTGGATGAGAAATCGCTTTCCGGCTATCTTGTAACGGATTTGCGTTAGTCGCTGACTTTGATGCAGCGCACGCTCATGCCCAGGGTGGTTTTACTGCCCAGGCCTTTTTTTATGTCCGCGTCTTCGCAGTAGATATAGCGGAAGACACCCATTTCTCCGACTTCGTCGCAGGTCCAGAAACAGGCATATTTGAGGTATCCCTCTTCCGGGTTTTCCTCATCCGTGTAGTCCTGGTAGCCCACAGGAAGGGCGTTGAAGCTCTTGAGATTGGTAATTTCGACCTGAGGCCAATACTCCCACATCTTCTTGTCGTTGAACTTGGCGTCCACCATCAGGTCTCCGGCCTTTTCTCCCAGGCAGGTGTCAAATTCTTCTGCGGAGGGAAGATACCAGCCTTCCGGGCAGGCTTCCTGGGCTTCTTCCCAGGTGTAATACTTCCCGAAGACGGAGGAAAGAACCTCGGAGTTCTCATAATTGTTGCCAATCAGTGTGCCAAACAGATTGTCTCCCATCCAGGTGATGCCGTTGGTGGTGAAACTGTTGTACAGGTTGTCGTCTATGACGATGGGATTGGACGGCGGAATATCGGAAAGGGCCGATGTGGGATCCACTACCGTGAATGACACGGAGGTGGAGGTGGAATAATACTTGTCGTTGACGGCGAAAACGTAGCAGGTGAGGGTGTAATTCCCGGCCGCTCCGGTCTCGAAGACATATTCCGGATTCATGTTCCGGGCATCTAAGGAGACGGTGTCCCTCTGGCCTCCGGTTACATAATATACTAAGCCCAGCTTGCCGATGGCGTCCGTGTCTGAGTTGTCTGAGGTGGCTATATTGTTTACGTTCGCATTGACATGGACCAGGGCTCCTTCCGGCATGAAATTCTTGTTGTCGGCCTTGATGGAGAGGCCGGCGAGGGAGGATTTGGTGGTCTCTTCATTTTTCTTGCAGGAGGCACCCGTTGCCAGGAGAGCCGCTATGATGCCTATATGGAGTATGCTTTTTCTCATAAAATCTTTCTTCAACTTACAAATATCGCAATTATTTCGTAAATTTGCACAAAAATCTTGCCAAGATGAAGAAGCTTTTGTTCATTTCAACCCTTTTGCTGTTCGTTCTGGCCTCTTGTGGAGGGCAAAAGGATGAATATGTTCAAATCAGCGGCTATGCCCAGGGAAACACCTATACGGTGAAGATGAACATGAAAGGTGTCAAAGTCCCGGTGGAAACGGTACGGGACAGTATCGACGCCCTTATCCTCCAGATAGACACCACCCTTTCCGGCTATAACAAGAAATCCCTTATCTCCCGTTTCAATGCGGGTGAAAAGATACCTTCTTCCCAGATGTTCTTAGACATGTACCGGGCGGGATACCGGCTGTGGGAGCGTTCCGGCGGAGCGCTGGACTTCGCGGGCGCTCCGTTGTATGATGCCTGGGGTTTCGGTTTCCGCAACAGCACCTTCCCTACGGATGAGGAAATCGCCCGGCTTTTGGAAAAGTGCGGCATGGGTCATCTTCCTGCGGAACTGCCGGTCGTCGATGGTTATATTGATCCGGCTGTAATGGGCTATCCCCGTCTTAATTTCAACGCCATCGCCCAGGGCTACAGTTGTGACATCATTGCCAAATACCTGTACAGCCTGGGCGTGAAGGACATGCTCATCGATATCGGAGAAATCTGGTGCGACGGGCTGAACCCCTCCGGCCAGCCCTGGACGGTAGGCGTGGACCGTCCCGTAGATCGCAAGAACAACGAGCAGGTATTGGGTGACGAAGGTCTCAGCGGCATCTGGAACTCGGAAGGGAAGCCGGCCGGCATTGTCACTTCCGGCAATTACCGCAAATTTTACATCCGGGACGGCCGCAAGTATGCCCATACCATCAACCCCCGTACCGGCTATCCGGTGCAGCACAACCTCCTGAGTGCCACGGTGGTGTCTTCCGCCAACGCCGCGGAATCCGACGCCATTGCCACCTGGTGCATGGTCACGGGCCTTCACGGCGCCCAGGTGCTCATCCTCGGAGACCCCAATCTGGAAGGCTACCTCATCTATACGGACGATGAGGGCAACATGAAAGAGTGGGCTTCCCCCGGCTTCGCGCTGAAGAACTGAGCTGCCGAAACCGGAGCGCAAGTAGCGTACTTTTTCGTATCTTTGCGGAATCCCTTTACAAAATGAAACGTCTGATTGCCGCTGTTTTCGCCTCGCTGAGCCTTTCCGCAGCCGTGGCGCAGGTACCCGCCCCTGTTCAGCTGATTCCGGCCGATGGAACCCCCAACGTCACGAAGGAACTCTCCTGCAAGATTGGCGGGAAGGCCTTTGCCAGGAAGACCGCCGCGCTGCCGGCATTTGCTTTCGAACAGGCCTATGAACTCACGGTAACGCCCAAGGGCTACCGTGTGCAGGCCAATACGGAGACCGGTTATTTCTATGCCCTGCAAACCCTTTCCCAGATGCAGACCTGCGGAACGGTGTACGACTATCCCCGCTTCCAGTATCGCGGATTCATGCTGGACATCTCCCGCCACTTCCGGGATAAAGACTTCATTCTCAAGCAGATGAAGGCCCTTGCCAATCTCAAGATCAACCAGCTGCACCTGCATCTGACGGACGATGCCGGCTGGCGTCTCCAGGTGGACAGCTATCCGCTGCTCACTTCCCAGGCCGCCTGGCGGGTAGGCTCCAACTGGCAGGAATGGTGCAATCTGGGCCGTCAGTATTCCCGGGAAGGCGCTCCGGAAGCCGTGGGCGGCTATCTCACCAAGGCCGATGTCCGTGAAATCCTGGCCGAAGCCCGGAAGCTTCACATGCACGTGATCCCGGAAATCGAGATGCCCGGCCACAGCCGCGAGGTGGTGTTCGCCTACCCGGAGGTGGGCTGCCGGGAGGGAAGCTACGAGCTCTGCCCCGGCAAGGAAGCCACCTTCGCCCTGCTGGAGAGCGTCCTGGAAGAGGTGATGGAACTTTTCCCTTCCCCCTACATCCATATCGGCGGAGATGAGGCCGACAAGGAGCATTGGAAAACCTGCACGGACTGTCAGGCCCGCATGAAGGCCGAAGGACTCGGCTCCGTGGAAGAGCTGCAGAGCTATCTGGTAAGGCGTATCGAGGGTTTCATCAATGCCCACGGCCGTCAGCTGCTGGGCTGGGACGAGATTCTGGAAGGCGGCCTCTCGCCCAACGCCACGGTCATGAGCTGGCGCGGCACACAGGGAGGCCTGGAAGCCATCCGCCAGGGACACGACGCCGTCATGACACCGGGCCGCTTCTGCTATCTGGACAAGGTGCAGGACGATCCTCTCTACGAGCCGCAAGGCTTCGGCGGCTATCTTCCCTTGGACGTAGTACATTCCTATGACCCGCTCTCGGAGATTCCGGAAGACTCCCACGGGCATCTGTTGGGTGTCCAGGGCAACCTCTGGCATGAGCGCATCCCCACTCCCGAGCATACGGAATACATGATGTACCCGCGTGTGGCGGCTATCGCCGAGGTGGGCTGGAGCCAGCCCTCCCGCAAAGACGGCTTCCGCGAAAGAGTCACCCGCTGGAACGACGCGCTCATCGCGGCCGGTTACAACGCCTTTGACATCAAGAAAGAGAAGGGTGAGCGCCCCGCCTTCCGCAACGGCATCCAACATGCCGCCGTGGGCAAGAAAGTTACCTACAGGCAGCTCTGGAACCGGGGCTATCCCGCCGCCCGGGAAGCCACCTTTACGGATGGCCTCGGCGGAGGCTGGTCCTACGGAGACGGCCGCTGGCAGGGCTTCCTCACGGACATTGACGTGGTCATTGACATGGAGCAGGTACAGGACATCCATTTTGTGGGCGGCTCTTTTTTGTGTGAGCCCGGCGTGGGCATCTACCTTCCCCAATCCGTGGAAATCTGGCTGTCGGCCGACGGCGAAAACTTCACCCGGGCTGCCGTAGTGCCCCATGAAATCCAGAACCCCAGCCAGAGTTATGTGCTCTTCGGCTCCCCCGTCACGGGGCAGGCCCGCTACGTGCGCTTCGTGGCCCATCCTCAGCGGGAATTCCAGTTCTTGGACGAGGTGATTGTAAACTGATGAAGAAAAATTTGCGTTCTCCAATTTTTCTGCCTATCTTTGCAGTCCTTTTGAGGGCATAGCTCAGTTGGTTTAGAGCGCTTGCTTGACAGGCAAGAGGTCCGCAGTTCAAATCTGCGTGTCCTCACAAGAGAAAACAGAACGAGGCGTTTGCAGATTTGTAAACGCCTCATTTTTAATGAAGCATGGGTGTATTTTATTTTGTGTTTTCCTGAAATATGCGGGGAATAACCAATAAGGCCCGAAAATGTGCATCTAACGTACCGGCGGGTACGCGAAGTGAACAAAAAAGGCCGAAAACGTGTTGTCGGGTCAAATGATGAAGACGAATGTTTGCGGGGACAGGGGGATGCCGGAGGGAATAGACAAAAAAGGGTCCGTGCGTGGGCCTTGCGCAGGAAGCGGTGACCGGACCGGGGGCGGAAGGCCGATGACGCCAGTCATCAGGCCTTTTGGCACCGGGCCGGGCATGACGGCGTGTGTTTGACGACCGTTACGGGCCGAAGTGCCCGTAAAAGGGAGGAGTTAGCCGTCAAGCGACCGGGGGAGCCCCTTTTTTGGCTGCTGACCGAAGGTGTCCCCCTGTCCCCACAAAAAGTACGCGACTTGCGCTCCGGTTTCGGCAGCAAATCACCCCCTTTTTTGATGCCGAAAAGCAAAAGCACAAAAATCGGCTTACATGGTGGCAATCACCTCCAGCACCCACAGAAGCAGGGAGCAGAGCTTGTCCACCTGGCTTATCAGGAAGGCGGGGCAGAGGTGCAGGGCGTTCAGGGCCAGCATGAGCACGGCCGATGAAAGCAGCCCTGTGGTGAGCGGGATGGCCGTGAGGTTGGTCAGGAGGAAATGCCGGGGGAAGCTGTGGAAGTAGTGCCAGGAGAGGGGAGCGGTGAACAGCTGGCAGCTGATGCTGAGGGCGGCGGCGTTCCAGATGCGGCGGAAAGGGTCCCATCGGCCCCCGGAGGGATACCAGGATTCCAGGATGGGGTAGAGGAGGAAGATGCCGGCCATGGCCAAGTAGGACAGCTGGAACCCCACGCTGCGGATGACGGAAGGGTCCAGCACCAGTTGCACCAGGAGGGCCAGGCAGAGCACCCGGCTGCCTTTTCTGGGCCTGTGCAGCACCCGCAGCAGCTCCCCGATCAGGATGAACAGGTAGGCCCGCACGATGGAGGGGCCGGCTCCCGTCATGAGCGTGAAGAATCCGCCGCCTATGCCAAAGAGGATGAGGCGGATGATGCCGGTGGCCCGGGAATTCCCCCAGGGGCTCATCAGTTTGTCAAAAAGGAGGTAGATGATGCCCATGTGCAGGCCGGAAAGGGCCAGCAGGTGGGAGGCTCCGCTGGCACGGAAAAGGCCGATGGTTTCCGCGGACAGGCCGCTTCGGTCGGCCGTCAGGAAGGCCTTCAGCAGGGGAGCGGTGGTGTCGGAGGCGAAGGGGAGGGCGTCGATGTGGGCGCGGAGGGCATCGGCCGCTCCGGCGGCGAAGATTTGCAGGGCCGACGGGCTCTCCATCACGGGAATGGCCCTCAGGACGGCGCAGAAAAAGCCCAGCAGCAGGAAACTGAGCAGGATGAGCCCGACGGCGGTTTTGTCAGCCATCCGGCGGAGCCTGTCCCGCAGCAGCACCGGCAGGGTGAGAAGGGGCATGAGCCCGGCCGCAAGCATCCCTGCGGCACCGGCGGAAACGGCCGAGCCGGCCAGGATTCCCGCCGTGAAGACCACTGACAGGGCTTCTATGTTTTTCGCTCCGGTCATACGTGCGAAATTAGCAATAATTTCGTATCTTTGTAGGACAGTTTCGAAATTAATTTTAAGCTATATGATCATTCTTGTAATCAACTGCGGTAGCTCTTCCATCAAGTACCAGCTTCTGGACATGAAGAGCGACGATGTTTTTGACGTGATTGCCAAGGGCATTGCCGAGAAAATCGGCCTTCCTGCCGGTATTCTCCAGTATGCCCCCACCGGCAAGGACAAGATTGTGACGGATGTTCCCATTCCGGATCACAAGGAGGGCATGAAACTTATCCTGAAGGCCCTTACAGACCCTCAGACCGGTGTGCTCAGTTCCCTTGAAGACATTGAGGCCGTGGGGCACCGCATCGTGCAGGGCGGAGACTTCTTCTCCGGCAGCGTATTAGTGAATCAGGACGTGCTGGACAAGATTGCCTTCTGTGCCGATTTCGCCCCGCTGCACAACCCGGCCCACCTGCTGGGCATCCATGCCATGCAGGACGCCCTTCCCAGCGTTCCTCAGGTGGTTACCTTCGACACCGCCTTCCACCAGACCATGCCTGCCTACGCTTATATGTATGGCCTGCCCTACGAGTATTATGAGAAATTCCGTGTGCGTCGTTATGGTGCCCACGGCACTTCCCACCAGTTCGTGGCCGGCGTGGGCGCCAAACTGGCCGGCCTGGATATCAACAATTCCAAGATTATCACCTGCCACCTGGGCGCCGGAAGTTCCATCTGTGCCATCCAGAACGGCAAATGCGTAGATACTTCCATGGGTTTCTCCCCGTTGGAGGGCATGATTATGGGTACGCGCGTGGGCAACATTGACGCCAATGCCGTCATTTACTTGGAGAACAAGCTGGGCGTGACCCCGGACGAGATGTCCGTGATTCTGAACCGCAAATCCGGTTTCCTCGGCGTGAGCACCAAGACTTCCGACGCCCGCGAACTGGACGAGCTGGCCAACGGCGGAGATCCCAAGGCCAAGCTGGTGTTCAAGAAGTTCACCTATGACATCATCAAGAATATCGGCTCTTATGTGGCTGCCATGAACGGCGTGGACCTCATTGTCTTCACCGGCGGTATCGGCGAGCACAACAGCCGCCTGCGCCGCAGGGTGCTGGAGAACTTCTCCTACCTGGGCCTCAAGGTGGACTACGAAGCCAACGTGGCCTTTGAGCAGAACACCGTCATCACCACGGAAGACTCCAGGGTGAAGGCCGCCCTCATCTGCACCAATGAGGAACTGGTGATTGCCCGTGACACCATGCATCTGGTACTGGAAAATCAAGAATAAACGATATGATTACCAATTTTAACGATTTGTTCGCCGAACTGAAGGCGAATGGCATCTGCAAACGCATGATTGCCGCCTGGGGCGTAGATTCCCACACCATCGAGGCCGCTTCCTTGGCTACTGACATGGGCTTTGTGAAGGTGACG
>CAJOMB010000030.1 GCA_905235615.1 uncultured Bacteroidales bacterium
TCTTATTCCTGTGGTGGGCTCTGGACTGCCTGCAAAGAGAATAAGGGAATGACTCACACCGCTATGTTGGGGGCAGAAAGCCCACAATACAGCCAATGTAAGCGCTGACCTCATCCGTCTTTGCGAGAATTGTCCAGATTCACCACAACGGAAAAGCTGACGCTTTCAATATGTTTGTTGTCCGAGGACAACACCGCAAATATAGCAATTATTTTCTTTTAATTGCCAGTTTGCTAAAAAACAAGTAACAAATGACAAGAAGCAGGCATGAGTGCATAATGACTATAGTACTGGATATAGATAGTAATCAATATATTACACAAATCAACCTGCGAGGCGGCGCGCAGGTTGATTTGTGTAAACGATTAACAGTCTGTGCGTTGCGGGAATACGGCCATGTTTGTGTCCGTTCGTCCGTTGCAAAATTAGATAAATCCACAGACTCTTAAACAAGAGGTCAAAGATTTCGCCCTCAAGGTATGTTTCAACCGAAAAATCGGTTGAATTATTTCAAGAAACTACCCTTTCCACCTTGGACTCAAATCAAGGCGTCCAGGGCTTTGGGGCAGAGGAGCAGAATGGATATAATGGTAACCCAGGCCATGAGGCCCACGCCGATGTCTCCCAGCATCCACACCAGGTCGGCCTCACGGACGGCACCGAACAGGACAGCGGCCAGAAGAACTACCTGCATAACCCGCACGAACACTTTTTCCCGGTGGTCGGAGCGGTTGTGGAACAGATACAGGATACTGGATTCGGCATAGAAATAATAGGCCATGATGGTGCTGAAGGTGAAGAACAGCATGGCAATGGAGACAAATTGGCTGCCGAAACCCGCAAACACCGTATCTACGGCACTTTGCGTATATCCGGCATAATTGTTTCCCAGCTGAGGGGCGTTCTCAACCAGCATGCCGCCTGCTCCGTCCAGGATGTTGTAGGTGCCGGAGGTGAGGATCATAAGAGCCGTAGCGGTACACACCAGCAGGGTGTCCACATACACGGAAAAGGCTTGTGCCAGGCCCTGCTGGGCAGGATGGGACACATCGGCCGCGGCCGATGCAATGGCGCCGGACCCCTGCCCCGCCTCATTGGAGAAGATGCCGCGCTTGACGCCCATGGCAATGGTGGAGCCGATGATGCCTCCCGTCACCGAGTCCATGCCGAAAGCGCTGCGGAAAATGAGGCCGAACACGGCAGGAACATCCTGAATATGGAAGATAATCACCACGATGGCCATGATAATATACCCCAGCGCCATCAGCGGGGTAATCAGCGAAGCCACACGTGCCATCCGCTGCACGCCCCCTATAATTACAACGGCCATCAGGAGTGCCATGCCCACCCCCGTTGCTACAGGCGGAACGGAGAAAGCGTTATCCAGGGAGACCGACGCGCCGTTGGCCTGAACGGTTACCAGAAAAATGCCACAGGAGATGATGGTGATGACGGCAAAGACAATGCCTATCCAGCGTTTGCCCAGCCCCTTTTCAATAAAACTGAAAGGACCGCCCCGGTACCCGGAGGCATGGGGAAACTTGTAAATCTGGGACAGGGTGGACTCTACGAAAGCAGTGGAAGCGCCGAAGAACGCCACCACCCACATCCAAAACACGGCTCCGGGGCCTCCGTAGGCAATGGCCGTGGCCACTCCCACGATATTGCCGGTTCCTACGCGGCTGGAAAGGGCCATGCAGAATGCTTCAAAGGAAGAGATACCGTCGTTCCCCTGCTTTTTCCCCATTAGGGAACGCAGCATGAGCCTGAAACGACGCACCTGTACAAAACGGGTACGCACGGAGAAAAACAGCCCTGCCAGCAACAGGAGCCCCACCAGACCGGGATTCCAGACTATTTTATTCAGAGAAGAAATGATTCTCTCCATAACACAGCTGTTTATCTTGTAATAATTGTTCCTTCAAGTCGTGCAGCGAAGGGAACTTACGTTCGTCACGGATGCGCCGGAGAAAACGCAGACCGATGGGAAGGCCGTAAATGTCCTCGTCAAAGTCCAGGATATGCGTCTCGATGGTCTGGGCCGATCCGCCAACGGTGGGCCGCACACCGATGTTGCACATGCCCCGGAAGCTCCGGCCATCCACCTCCACCTCAACGGCATACACGCCGTTCGCCGGCACCAGCTTGAGGGGCTCATAAAGCTGCATGTTGGCCGTAGGAAAGCCGATGGTGCGGCCCAGGCGGTTCCCCGCCACCACCACGCCCTGCAGTCCGTAGCGGTATCCCAGCATTTCGGCCGCCAGCTCCACCTTCCCCTCCTGCAGGGCCTTCCGGATAACGGTGCTGGAAATAGATTCTTCGCTTCGCTCAGAATGACAATGATACTCATCCACTGCCATTACAGGCACGGGAGACAGGTAGTTTCCAGGCCCATGGCCACCCTCGGCCGTGTAAGAGGGAGGGGCCCATTGGTTTGCCAATGGGAGGGGTCGCGAAGCGACGGCCTGGGAACTACCTGTCTCCCGTGCCGTAAGATTGTCAGAACCTATCCGGTTGTCGTAGCCCATGACCACCAGGGTGGCGGCATAGCGGTCTCGCAGGAGACGGAGGTAGTCATCGGCCTTGAGGGCAGCGAACTTCCGCGTGAAGGGAATCACCTCCACCCGGTCTATCCCCGCCTCCATGAGCCGGACCTTCTTTTCCTCCAGGGTGGTCAGGAGCCTCAACTCCCGGGCATCCTGCTGGAGCACTGTGCGGGGATGCGGCCAAAACGTAACCACAACGGCCTCCTCTCCCCTTTCGCGGGCAGAGGAGACCACTGTCTCAAGCACATGACGGTGCCCCAGATGGACACCGTCAAAGAAACCGGTAGTTACTACAGCCACTTCACGCACTCGAAGCTCTGGCGGTGGGCCAGGAGCGGATGCTTGGCGAAGATGCGGGCACCCACCAGGTAGGCACCGTTCTTCTCCGGCAGCAATTCCACCTCATACTTGGCCACGCCGTCCTTGAACTCTTTGCAGGTGAATTCCTTAACCGTCACAATATGCACCTGACCACGGGTATCGGCCTGGGCAAGGACCACTTCCACACCCACTTCCTTGGGCATAAGGTCTCCCATTTGGAGATCAATGAAAGCACGGTAAGGCTTGGACTGGGAAATCTCGATGGAAGATTCCAGGTTGGAACGGGAAACCTGACGGACGTTCTCCCACTCCTTGCGCACATGCGTCTTCCAGGCGGCCAGCTCGCGGGCTTTGGCGAAATCCTTGGCCGTCATGGCCTTGCCGTCCTTGGACTGCGGTTCGTAGTACTGGTTCACGTAGTCCGTGAGCATACGGTTGGTGGTGAAATCACAGGCCACCTTGGCAATGGTATTCTTGATGTAGCCAATCCACTCGGAACTGCGGCCCGTAGTACGGTCCACATTGTAATACGCGGGAGCAATGTCGTTCTCCAGAATCTGATAGATGGTGGCGGCGTCCAGCTCGTTCTGGAAGTTGTTGTCCTCATAGACCTGCTCGATGGGGAGCGCCCAGCCGGCACCTTCCTTGTAGCCTTCCACCCACCAGCCGTCCAGCACGCTGAAGTGCATGGTGCCGTTCATGGCAGCCTTCTCACCGGAAGTGCCGGAAGCCTCCTGGGGACGCGTGGGATTGTTCATCCACACATCCACGCCCTGCACCATCCGCTTGGCCAGCGTGATGTCGTATCCGGGAATGAAAACAATCCTGCCGATGAAACGCGGATCCTTGGAGATATCCACAATCTGCTTGATGAGGTCCTGACCTGCCTTGTCGGCCGGATGGGCCTTGCCGGCAAAGAGGAACTGCACGGGCTGGGCGGGATTGTTCACGATCTTGTCTAAGCGGTCCAGGTCCCGGAACAGGAGCGTGGCACGCTTATACGTGGCAAAACGGCGGGCGAAGCCGATGGTAAGCACATCGTCCCGGAGATTCTCCATAATCTTCACCAGCTCGGAAGGGCTGTAGTGGTTGGAGATGGTATTGTCCTGCAGGCGCTCGCGGATAAAGTCCATGAGCTTCACCTTCAGTTGCTTCTTCACAGTCCAGACATCCTTGTCAGACACACCGTAGATGCCCTCGAAGCAGGACTTGTCATAGTGATGCGTGGCAAAGGCCGGGCCGAACACCTTGGCATGCACGGGCTTCCACTCGGGGGCGCACCAGGTGGGATAATGGACACCGTTGGTGACATAGCTCACGAAGAGTTCCTCCGGCAGATAACCGGGATACATGTGCGAGAAAATATCCTGGGACACTTTTCCGTGCAGCATGGAAACGCCGTTCACGTTCTGGGAAATGTTGGCGGCCAGGTTGCTCATGGAGAATTTCTCAGAGGCATCCAGCGGATTGTCCTTGCCCAAGGACATGAGGGTTTCCCAATCCACCTTCAGGCGCTCCGGATAATGGCCGATATACTGGCGCAACATGCCCTCTTCAAAGGCGTCGTGGCCGGCGGGAACCGGCGTATGGGTGGTGAACAGCGAGCTGGCCTTCACCACTTCCAGAGCCTCGGAGAAGTCCAGATTGTCCTTCTCGATATACTCACGCAGGCGCTCCAGGCCGATGAAAGCGGCATGGCCTTCGTTGCAGTGGTACACCTGGGGATTCAGACCCAGCTTGCGGAGGGCGCGGATTCCGCCCACACCCAGCAGGAGTTCCTGCTTGAGACGGTTCTCCCAGTTACCGCCATACAGATGGTAGGTAACCTCGCGGTCCTCGGGGCTGTTGGCCTCGTAGTCGGCATCCATCAGGTACAAGTCCGTGCGGCCCACCTCCACCTTCCACAGGCGGGCGGTGATGTTACGGCCGGGGAAAGCCACGGAAGTGGTTACCCAGTTGCCGTCCTTGTCCAACACCGGAACGGCCGGAATCTTGGTGAAGTCCTGGGCGTCGTACCCGGCCACCTGATAACCCTGGGCGCTGAGCACCTGGTTGAAGTAACCGTAGCGGTACAGAAGGCCCACAGCCACCAGGTTCACGTTCATATCGGACGTTTCCTTGAGGTAGTCGCCGGCCAGGATGCCCCGCTGTAAATCTTGAGGGACGTATCCAGACCGTACTCCATGCAGAAATAAGCGATGGAGGGGTCTTTTCGCCGGGCCTTGGCGGCCATATAAGTATCGAATTCATCCAGGACATCCTTCATGCGGGCAAGGAATTCCTTGTCTTCGGAGAGCTGCTGGAAACGCTTGATGCTCACGGTATCCAGTACCGCCAAAGGATTGTGTCCGCTCTTGTGCCACACCTCCGGGTCAATGGAACGGAAAAGGTCTTTGGCACTCTCGTTCCAACACCACCAGAGGTTTTTGGACAGTTTCTCCAAACGGGAGAGCTTCTCCGGCAAATGACGGGTCACAAGGATGCTTCTCCAGTTGGGAGTGGTAACGTCTGCTTTGAAATACTGCATAGTCTTCTTTTGGGTTTTGTAGGAGTCTATCTGGTCCTGAACCTTCTCAAGGGCCAGGGAATAAGCCTCCTGCCTCCTGATAATACACTATCTGATTGTCCCAGAGCGCAATCTGGGCCACTTCCCGGGCATTTTCCCGGATTTTGTTCCTGTCTTTTTTCTCCACGGCGGCCATCTCCTCCACACGGGCGGCCACACCGGCAACCACCTCGTCGTAGTTGTGGTCGTCACGCTCCAGGACGGTGATGCCCGGATGCGCTTTCTTGTAATGGTCCTTCACCCACTTGCCGAAGCCGGCCAGCGTGGTGGTAAGGGTGGGAATCCGGAAGGCCAGGGCCTCCAACGGGGTGTAGCCCCAGGGCTCGTAATAGGAGGGGAACAGAGCCAGGTCCATTCCGCAAAGGAGGGTGTAGTACGGCAGGTTGAAGATGCCGTCGTCCCCATTGAGGTAGGACGGGATAAAGTACACCTTCACCTTGTCTCCGATGGAGTTGGTGAGCCCCAGCTCTCCCAGGCGGCGGGTGATGGTGTCATACTCCGCATTCATCAGGTAATGCGAGGTCTGGCTGCGGTACTCCGGATTGCCGTTACCGCCCAGCTTGGCCTCCAGTTCCCTGTCCGGACCATGGTGGCCGGAAGGAATCATGATGAAGGCCTGGACGCTGCGTCCCAGTTTGCCGCCCCTGTTCAGGCGGTCCAGGGCGTCAATGAATACGTCGATACCCTTGTTGTGGTATTCATATCGGCCACCGATACAGACAAAGAGGGCATCCTGGGGGACTTCCTCCGCGCTCATGGCCGTAGCCACCTGTACCAGGCGTCGGCGGGCCTTATCGTGAAGTTCCTTATACTCCTGGTCCGAAGCCGGTGTAAAGCTGTTCTCGAAGCCGTTGGGGGTCACCACATCCACCGGACGCAGGAACTGGGCGCATTCCCTGGCCGTTATCTCGCTCACGGTGGTGAAAACATCGGCATATTGGGCCGATTTCTTCTCCAGGGAATAAATGGCCATCACATTGAAGCGGCGGGCCATCTCCTCTCCGTCATACTGCGCGATATTGTCATAGATCGGGAAGTTGTTGCCGCTCAGGCATCGGCCCATCATGGTAGCATGGGTGGTGAAAGCCGTGGCCACAGGTATCTTGGCCGACTTCAGGTGCAGGATACCGGCACCCGTCTGCCACTCGTGAAACTGCGCCACCACCTTCTCCCCTCCCTTGAGGTTGTAGTTGTAAAAACTCTCGATAACCCTTCCGGCGGCAATGCCGAACACGGCGGATTCCTTGTAATCCCAGTTGCCCGAGATGGAATCCACCCCGTACAGTTCCCAGAGCTGGCCCAGGATTTCATCGGCATGCGGGAGGAAGTACTTGTAATCTACCAGGATGGCTACCGGTTTGCCGGGAATGTTCCAGCGTCCCACCCTCAGACGCAGTCCCTCGGAGAGGGCCTGGGCCTTCCAGGAGCGGTACAGCATGGGGTCTTCCAGAAAATCCGGATTCCCGGCACGGTGCATCCATACATCAGGGCCGATAAAAACATGCCGGCGGCCCATCTCTTCCTGCAGATGGAGGGCCTTGGTGGCCACTACGGTATAGATACCGCCCACCTTGTTGCAAACCTCCCAGCTGACTTCGAAGAGATAATCCGGACTCAGAAATTCTTTCTTCTTTGCCATCGCTTCCCGCTACTTCTTCTTCCTCCTGCCCAACTCTTTCTGAGCGGTTTCTTTCACATCCAGTGCAGCCCGTTTCTCGTCCAGACGGATCTGGAAATCGGAAATCACGTTCATGTAATTGATGAAGGCCTCATACGGGGTGTCGTACGGGTTGAAGTACTTGTGAACTTCTCCGTCAGAGAAGAACTTGGTGCACATATAATAAAAGTGGTCGCTTTCCTGAAGGTGGCCGAAATCGGCCCAGAGGTCCGGGTCGTTCACGATGGAGAGTTTCTCCGTCATGGCATAGACCTTCTTGAAGGCCTCGTCCTGGAGCTCGTTGCCCAACCAGGCGGTGACATCACGCTCTTCATCGGCCCAGGAGATGGGATCCTCCACGGAGATGTCGGAGACGGGTTTGTACTTCTTCACCACCTCGGCCGGCGTAGCGAAGCCGAAAGTGCCGTCCTTCAGCACGGCGCCGGGCAGTTCGCGCATGAACTCGAAGATGCCGCTCTCCGCGCTCTGGTGTTCTCCGAAGGTCTCGTAATCCATGAACAGGTTCACGATGTCCCCTTCCCTGGCGTTATCCCTCATCCACTCTACATACTGCGTTGCCGTCACCTTGTTCTGGACGAAACGGAAAGCGATGTCGTCCGAGAGCGTGTAGTTGCGGAGCAGGAGCCTGAGCTTGGGCTGGGTTTCCCCGCTGTAAACGTAGTTGGGGCTCTGCCAGCCCATGATGTGGCGGGCGCCCTCGGTGAGCATGGTCTTGTAACCCATGTCGTACACCATTTCACCGATGCCGTCGGAATAGATGAGTTCCGTGTTGCGGAAGGTGACGGGCTTCACGCCGAAGAGTTCCTCGATGAGGGCGGCGTGCTTCTGTACCTGGTGACGGAACTCGCTCTCGGAAGTGAGCGAAGCCAGCGAGTGGTAATAGGTCTCGGAGAGGAACTCCACCTTGCCGGTGGCGGCCAGGGCCCGGAAACTGTCAATCACCTCCGGGGCAAAGCGCTGGAACTGCTCCAGGGCGCTGCCGGAGATGGAGAAAGCAATCTTGAACTTGCCCTTGTACTGGTTGATGAGCTCCAGCATGAGCTTGTTCATAGGCAGATAGCACTTCTGGGCTACGCGGCGCAGGATGGTGCGGTTGGCAAAGTCGTCATAATAATGGGAATCTTTGCCGATATCAAAGAATCGGTACAGGCGGAGCCGGGTGGGTTGATGGACCTGGAAATACAGGCAGATACTCTTGGATGCCATAATATCTTATTTTACTACTGATTCATAAACTTTCTTGAGCTTGGCGGTGGCGCCGTTCCATTTGAGGGCGTTCACCTCGTCGTATCCCATGCGGGCGCTGAAATCCGAGAGCGCCGGATAGGAAAGGAGGGCGTAGATGTCATCGGCCATGGCGTCCACATCCCAGAAGTCCACCTTGAAGGCGTATTTGAGCACCTCGGCGGCGCCGGACTGCTTGGAGATGATGGACGGAACACCCGTACGCATGGCTTCCAACGGGGAAATGCCGAAGGGCTCCGAGATGGAAGGCATGATATAGACATCCGAAAGGGCGAACATCTTCTGCACGTCCATTCCGCGCAGGAAACCGGTGAAATGGAAGCGGTCGCTGATGCCCAGGCGGGCGGCATGGCGGATGGCACGGTTCATCATGTCTCCGCTGCCGGCCATCACGAAGCGCACGTTCTTGGTGCGTTTGAGCACCTTGGCGGCGGCTTCGATGAAGTATTCCGGCCCTTTCTGATACGTGATACGGCCCAGGAACGTTACCACGGGTTCCTTGACGCCGCGCTCCACCTGGAGGTTCTCCCGGCCGCTGAAGTCCACGGCGTTGTGCACCGTGACCACCTTGGCAGGGTCTATTCCGTAGCGGTTGATCACCGTGGTACGGGTGAGGTCGCTCACCGTCACCACCCTGTCCGCTATCTGCATGCCCTTCTGCTCGATGGCAAAAACGCGGGTGTCTATGTTGTCCACGCTGCCGCGGTCGAAGGAGGTGGCATGCACGTGAATCACCAAGGGCTTGCCGGTGAGTTCCTTGGCGGCGATGCCGGCATAGTAGGTGAGCCAGTCATGGGCGTGGATCACATCGAACTCATCCTTGCGCTGCAGGGCGATGGTGCCGCCCACCATGGCGTAGCGGGCCACCTCTTCCATGAGGTTGGCGCCGTATTTGCCGGAGAACTTGAACTTCTGGCCGAAGCTCACGGAGAAATCCTTCACCTGACGCTTTTTGTCCTCTTCCACCAGCTTGCCGAACTCCTCGGGGTCTGCATAAGGCACCAGGTTGGAGCCGATATGGATGAACTTCACCTTGTCTAAGTATTCTTCCACCGTCTCCGACACATGGTCCACGGCCACGTCCGAGGCGTTGATGATGGTGGTGGCGCTCTGGTCTTCGTCACCGGAGGCCGACGGCATCACGAAGAGGGTTTCCACGCCGTTGTAGGCGAGGCCCTTCACAATGCCTTCGCAGGCCGTACCCAGACCGCCTGCAATGTGGGGAGGAAACTCCCAACCGAACATAAGTACTCTCATAACTTAATCCTCCCTGTATTTGTCTATAAGCCAGTTGATATTCAGGAGTGCAGCCGTTGTCATGGCCGATGAGATGGCTCCGTGCGCCTCGTGCGGCGGGTCTCCGTCGTAAAGCTCGCTGAAGCAGCCCACCCCGTGCTTGGAGAGGTCTTCATAGAAGCCTTCGGTGAGCCATTCGGCCCGGCCGATGAAGTTGGCGCCCATCATCCCGAAGCTGGCGTAACAGTACTGGGCCAGCAGGAAAGGCCAGGCGCTGCCGTTGTGGTATGCCTCGTCCCGCTGGAGCTGGGTGCCTTCATAGACACCCTTGTAACGGACGTCACGGGGACTCAGCGTGCGGATGCCGCGGCGCGTCACCAGTTCGGCGTTCACCAGGCGCATCACCTCGCTCACCACCTCGTCATCCACGCAGCGGTGGTCCAGCGAAACGGCCCACAGCTGGTTGGGACGCAGCTCCATGTGCTGGCCGCCATTGTCCACATAATCGGCCAGGAAGCCCAGGTCTGCATTCCAGAACAGGGGCTGGAAATTATTCTCGATGATTTCCTTGATGGTAATCCATTTCTTGTAGAAAGCGCTGGTCTTTTTCTCGTTCTCCAAGGCGAAGGCGATGGCGTTGTACCACAGGGCGTTGGTCTCCACCTGGTAGCCGGCCCGTTCCGTAACGGCCCGGCCGTGGATGTATGCGTTCATCCAGGTGAGCGCCACTCCGTCTTTCTGGGCCCAGAGCAGACCGTTGGGCTGCATGGCCACCTCCTGACGGTTGCCGGGAAGGTAGCTCTCTATGACGGCCTTCAGCACGGGACCGTACTTGACCCAGACGTCCTTGGCCTTGGCCCCGTAGGCGATATACTGCTGCAGGGTGACGGCGAGGAACAGCGGAGCCTCCACCTGCGTGGTGCGGCGGCTCAGGCGCTCCTGATTGTCTGCGATGAGGTTGTCTAAGATTTCCTCAAATTCCTTGGGGTCGTTCTTTCCGTAGAGGGTGAGACCGGCTAAGGAGAAGAGGGTTTCCCGCAGAAGGCCCGTGTACAACCAGCTGTAACCGGCCACGATACGCTTGCGGCCGCCGTCATTGCGGATGAGCGTATCGGCCTGGCGGACCAGCTGGTCCTGGAAGGAATCGATGGGTCCTATCTGGTCCACCGTGGCGGTGAAACGGCGCTTGAGACCGGCGGCGTTCACTGGTTCCCCGGCCGCAGCGCTGAACACCAGCGAATCTCCGCTCTTGAGCTCCACCTCGAAGGAACCGGGCACCCACAGGTCTTCCCGGCAGTCGAAGCCGCGGCGCATCTCGTCCGAATACGTGACTCCCTTGTACCAGGTGGGTGCGAATTTGAAGGCCGATGCAGACGTGCTCAACTGGAGGTTGAGCCGGGGGAAGCCTTCGTACATGCAGAAGGCCGCGCCGTTCTGGACGGGAGCGTAGTCCTGACGGGCCGCCTCGTTCTCCGAAGTGAGGGCATGTACGTCGCGGAAGGCCAGGAAAGGCTTGAGCTCCAGCTTCACCTTGGCGGGGGCGTTCACCAGTTCATACTGAATCATCACCTGGCAGGCATCCGGGCTCAGGGCAATCTTCTTGCGGAAGACAATCTCTCCGATCTTGTACGTAACGCAAGGCACGGGATCTGCGTCGAAATCCACGATGTACTTGTGGCCTCGGGGCTCATAAACGTCCCCGTAGCAATGGATTCCCAGGTTGAAACGCTTGCCGCGGAGGGTAAGGCTTTCATCCAGAGAGCTCAGAAGCAGGTAGCGATAGCCGTCAAAGGCGTCTATCGGAACCGCCAGAAGGCCATGGTAACGCCTGGTGTTGCACGTGACGATGGACGTGTTGCAGAAGGCACCGGTCTTGTTGGCCAATATGATTTCCCGCTTGAGGGAATAGGACAGGTTGACCAACTCCGATTTGTTGAATTTCAAAAAAGCCATAAATATGTTTTTATACTTTCTTCAATACAAGGGCCGTACGGGCAGGCAGGTACAACTTCAGCGTGTGGTCGTACCCCTGGTTGCCGTTGGGGCATCTCTCATCCATGGCCACATGATGTTCGCCCTCCTGCAGACGCCCATATCCGTCAAAACGGGGCTCGTCGGAGTCCAGTACAATCACGTAGTCTCCCGCAGGGGCCGCAAAGCCATAATCGGCAAAGGAACCGGCAGGTGAGAAATTCAGCGCAAAGATACAGTTTTTCCGTCTGAAAATCAAGATTTTCTTCTCTTCATCGGCCACCAGCAGCTCCGGAGATTCGCTCAGAAGTTTCTCTTCTTTCAGTAAATGAATCATTTCCGCGTCAAAGCGCTGGAGGTCTCCGTAGCGGAGGTCCGGATTATCGGCCAGAGACCACTGCCTGCGGGCATATTTGAAGGACCAGCCGTTTCCCTCGCGGGGGAAGTCTATCCATTCGGGATGGCCGAACTCGTTGCCCATGAAGGTGAGGTAGCCATTGCCCGCCGTGCCCGCCGTCACCAGACGGATGAGCTTGTGGAGGGCGATTCCGCGGTCCACAATGCCGTTCTGGCTGTCCCGGCGCATGGCAAAGTACATTTCCTTGTCCATGAGGCGGAAGATGATGGTCTTGTCTCCCACCAGGGCCTGGTCGTGACATTCGGCATAAGAGACGGTCTTTTCGTCCACACGCTTGCCACTGAGTTCCCACCAGATTTCTCCCATGCCCCACTGCTCGTCGGAGCGTTCCTTGATCCACTTGATCCAGTGGTCGGCGATGCCCATGGACATGCGGAAGTCGAAGCCCACGCCGAAGGCCTCGAAGGGGGCGGCCAGGCCGGCCATGCCGGACATGTCTTCCGCGATGGAGAAGCCGTTGGGGTTCAATTCCTTCACTAAGCGGGTGGCCAAGGACAGGTAGATGACGGCATCCTCGTCCACGCCCCCGTCAAAATAGAGGCCGTAGTTCACGAAGTCCTTGCCCAGGCCGTGGTCCCAGTACAGCATGGACGTAACGCCGTCGAAGCGGAAACCGTCAATGTGGTACTCTTCCATCCAGTATTTCACGTTGGATAGGAGGAAATAGCGGGTGTCGTCCTTTCCGTAGTCGAAGCAGCGGGAGCCCCAGGCCGGATGGCGGCCGGCAGGGCCCTCGTGGAAGTACAGATGGTCTGTTCCGTCAAACTCCGAAAGACCCTCCAAGGTGTTCTCCACGCTGTGGCTGTGCACGATGTCCATGATGACGGCAATGCCCTTTCCGTGGGCGTCGTCCACCAGGGCCTTGAACTCCTCCGGGGTTCCGAAACGGGAGCTCAGGGCAAAGAAATTGCTCACCTGATAGCCGAAGGAACCGTAGTAGGGATGCTCCTGCAGGGCCATGATCTGGATGGTGTCATAGCCCAGGGCCTTCACGCGGGGAAGGACGTCCCTGCGGAACTCCTCGAAAGTGCCCACTTTCTCCTTTTCGGAGGCCATGCCTATGTGGCACTCGTAGATGAGCGGATTGGGGCGCTTGCCGGCGTGTCCGTGCTTCCACCGGTAGGGCTTGGGGGCCCATACCTGGGCGCTGAACACCTTGGTCACCTCGTCCTGGACCACGCGGGTGGCATAGGAAGGAAGCCGTTCCCCGCCGCCGCCCGGCCACTCGATGTACAGCTTGTACAGCTGGCCGTGGCTCAGGAACATCTCAGGGATGCGCAGTTCCCAGTTTCCCTGTCCCAAGGGTTTGAGGGCATAGGCGTCCGTCCGCTTCCAGTTGTTGCAGTCTCCGATCAGATAAATCTTGGAGGCATTGGGAGCGTACTCCCGGAACACCCAGCCGTCCTTGTCCCTGTGAAGGCCATAATAGAGATGATTGTTCACGGCATCTTTCAGAAGGCCGTCTCCGGCAATGTGTTTCAACGTTTGCCAGATGTGCTCGTGCCGGGCGTCAATGGCGTCCTTGTACGGCATGAGCCAGGGGTCTTGTTCGTAGATTCTTTTCATATGCGGTCAGTCTTTGTCCAGGGAATCGATCGTTCTCAGGTACTCCCGGCACTGGCCCAGGAGTTCCTTGCTGCGGCCCACCAGGGCGTCAATGTCATCCAGCTTGGTTTCCGGATTCTCCACCTTGGCGGCTATCCGGTCCAGTTCGGCGATAGCCTTCGCGTAGTCAAATTTTTCTTCCATTATGCGGTTTTGGTGTTAAACTGGTTCATCTTGTCACTGTAAACTTCATCCACCTTGGCGGTGAGGGAGCCGTCGGAAAAACGGACGCCGATGCGGTCTCCCACGGCCACACGATCCACGGTCTTAAGCACCTTGTTGTCTTTTCCGGTAACCAGGACGTATCCTAAACCCAATATCTTACGAGGGTCCGAGGCGCCGATGAGGGCCTCTTTCAGGGCCACTTTGGAAACCTCCGCACTCACGCGGGAGAGGGCGGCAAAGCGGATGCGATGCTGCGCGGCATCGCGAAGGGCGGCCACCTGGCCATGCTTCTGCATGAGCCCGCGGGAAATGCGTCCCAGGCTCTTCTGAAGCCTCATTTCCAGGGCCGATACCCGCCCCTGCAGCGCCCGGTGCATGCGGGACTCCACGCCCCCCAGCTTGAGCTCTTCCCGGCCCAGCACCTGCCGGGCGGCGGCCATCACCCGCTGCCCCAGACGGTCTATAAGGGCGTCCTGCGCCTGAAAGGCTTCTATGAAGACATCGGCCAGCGCCGTGGGGGTTTTCACGGAGGAATGGGCCACCATATCTGCAATATGGACATCCTTGTCGTGGCCGATGGCCGTAATCACGGGCACCGGCAGAGTGGCGATGGTGACGGCCAGATCGAAGTCGTCGAAGCAGGCGAGGTCCAGCTCGCTGCCGCCGCCCCGCAGGATGAGGATGGCGTCGTAGTTCTTTTCCGCCGCATCCATGAGCGCGGCCGATATAGAAGTCGGCGCCTGCTCCCCCTGCATGAGGGCCTCGAAGAGGTCCAGCCGGAAGGCATAGCCCCGGGGATTGTTCAGCAGGTGATTCCGGAAATCCTGGTAGCCGGCCGCCGTAAGGGACGTAACCACCGCCAAGCGGCGGGGAAGGTCCGGCAGGGCCAGTTCCTTCTGCATGTCCATGTAGCCCTGGGCCGTGAGTTTCTCGATGGCCCGCTTGCGCTCCAGGGCCTTTTCTCCCAGGGTAAAGGCCGGGTCTATGTCTTCGATGAAGAGGGAGATGCCGTACAGTTCGCTGAAGCTCACCTGTACCTGCACCAGTACGGTGATGCCGGCCCGGAGGGGCTCTCCGGCAGACTGCTCGAAGAAACGGGTGAGCACGGGATACTTCCACTTCCAGATCATGGCGCGGGACTCCGCAACGGGCTTCCCCAGGCGGCTCTGCACCAGGCTCACATAACAGTGTCCGTTGGAGCGGGGACTCCAGGAGGCAATTTCCGCCTTTACCCAGTACCGACCCGGGAAAGCTTGCTCCATACTTTCCTTGATGCGCTGCTGTAACTCCAACAACTCTATGTAGTTCCGCTCCGCCATAGCCCTACAAAGATAAGAATTTTCTCTTGAAAAGGCTACGGGGTTTTCGAAGGATTTGGTATCTTTGCAAACTGAAATTTTTTGAGAGTCTGTTTTGAAATGATTGATATTTTTATTTATAGTTTTATTTTTGTGGAAATTTTTCTTGAAAATTNNNTTGGCCATAGGGGTTCCTATGGGTGAAAATTTTTGAGGAAAATTTACCAAAAAGAAACATATAGAATTTATTGAATTATTTCAAAACAGACTCTGAGTTATGGCATTAGTAGCGATAGTCGGGAGACCGAACGTAGGAAAATCGACGTTGTTTAACCGTCTGGTGGGCATGCGCCAGGCCATCGTGGACGAGACCGCCGGCGTTACGCGAGACCGTCACTACGGCAAGTGCGAATGGTGCGGACGGGAGTTCTCCGTGGTGGACACGGGCGGTTACACCTCCAATTCGGACGACGTCTTCGAGGACGCCATCCGCCGCCAGGTGAGCATCGCCATCGATGAGGCCGATGCCATCCTGTTCATGTGCGAAGCCGCCACCGGCATCACGGACTACGACGCGGAGATAGCCGACCTGCTCCGCCGCAGCAAAAAGCCGGTGGTCCTGTGCGTGAACAAGGTGGACAGCGGCGAGAAAATGTACGACTCCTTTGACTTCTATGGTCTGGGCCTCGGAGAGGTCTGGAGCATATCAGCCGCCAACGGAAGCGGCACCGGAGACCTCCTGGACGAGATTCTGAAGGTGTTGCCGGAAGATACGCAGGCCGATGACGACCATGCGGACATCCCGCACATTGCCATCGTGGGCCGCCCCAACGTGGGCAAGAGTTCCCTCACCAACGCCCTGCTGGGAGAGGAGCGCAACATTGTGACGCCGGTGGCCGGCACCACGCGCGATTCCATCTCCACATATTATAACAAGTTCGGCCACGAGTTCATGATTGTGGACACCGCCGGCATGCGCAAGCGCGGCAAGGTGACCGAAGACCTGGAGTTCTACTCCGTGCTCCGGGCCATGCGAACCATCGAGCACTCGGACGTCTGCATCCTCATGATAGACGCCACCACGGGCCTGGAAGCGCAGGACCTCAATATCTTCAACGTGATTCAGAAAAACCGCAAGGGCTGCGTGCTGGTGGTGAACAAGTGGGACCTCTTTGAAAAGGACGTGAACACCATGCGGGACTATACGGAAGGCCTCAAGGCCCGTCTGGCCCCCTTCAACGACATTCCCATCATCTTCACCTCCGTACTGAACAAACAGCGCATCCTGGACGTGCTGGACACCGCCGCCCGCGTGGCCGGCAACATGTCCCGCAAGATTCCCACCTCCCAGCTCAACGATGCCATGCTGCCGGAAATCGAGAACTATCCGCCGCCGGCATGGAAGGGCAAGTACATCAAGATCAAGTATGTGACCCAGCTTCCCACCCGCACGCCGCAGTTCGCCTTCTTCTGCAACCTGCCCCAGTGGGTGAAAGACCCTTATAAACGTTTCCTGGAGAACAAGCTCCGCGAGCACTTCGACTTCGAGGGCTGTCCCATCCAGGTATATACAAGAGCTAAATAAACATGTTTGACGCTATTAAAGTAAAAGACGCCTGCGTACAGTGGATACGCGACTGGTTTGAAGAAAACGGGAAGGGCTGCCATGCCGTGCTGGGCATTTCCGGCGGCAAAGACAGCAGCGTATGCGCCGCCCTCTGTGCAGAGGCCTTGGGCGCAGACCGTGTAATCGGTGTGACCATGCCCAACGGCGTCCAGCCGGATATCGACGACTCGGTGAAGTTGATTAACCACTTGGGAATCAAGCGCTACAACGTGAATATCGGCCCTGCCTTCGAGGCCCTTATGACGGAAGTGGAAGCGCAATTGGGCGGCCCGGCCAGCAAACAGACGCGCATCAATATGGCGCCGCGCCTGAGGATGACCACCCTGTATGCCATTTCGCAGAGCAACAACGGCCGGGTGGTGAACACCTGCAACCTCTCGGAAGACTGGGTGGGCTACAGCACCCGTTACGGAGACGCCGCCGGAGACTTTTCCCCCTTGGGAGGCCTTACGGTGCAGGAAGTGGTGGCCATCGGGAAAGTGCTGGGCCTGCCGACAGACCTGGTGGAGAAGGCCCCCTCGGATGGTCTCACCGGCCTCACGGACGAGGACAACCTGGGCTTCACCTATGCTGTCTTGGACAGATACATCCGCACGGGCATTTGTGAAAACGCAGAGACCAAGGCCTTGATAGACCACAAGTACGCTGCCAACTTGTTCAAGCTGAAGTCCATCCCGCATTTTGAGCCGAAGCTCTAATTGAAGATGCACTTTTCTTCGTCAAAAGCAGGCGACTGGATGCCGAAGAAACGCAGGACGGAGTGAAAAACATGGTGCTGGCCCACCTTCTGAACGGGCTTCACCTCCATATCCGGACTCCACACCACAAAGGGAATCTCTATCTGTTCCCGGGGCGCCATGGCCATGGGTACGCCGTGCATGTAGAGGTTGTTCTCCCCCAAAGACTCACCATGGTCGGACACAAAGAGGACGCAGCGCCGGCGGCCCGGCACCTCCCGGAGCATTTCAATCACGCTGTGTATCAGGTAATCCGTATATACGATGGAATTGTCGTAGGCGTTGTTCAGCTCCTCCGGGTTGGTCTTGGCCATCTCCACAGTATTGCAAACCGGCGTAAACACCTCGAATTCAGCAGGATAATTGGTATTGTAGGCCGGCCCGTGGTTGGTGTAGACGTGAATGACCACAAAGATTTTCTGCGCATCGCTCGCCAGCAGTTCTTCCCTGAGTCCGGCCAGGAGGATGCCGTCGTATCGGCCGTCCAGCTCAGGATATTTCTCCCGGAGATCCTGGATTTTGATATATTTTTCTGTATGCACCGGAGGCTCCCCCCAGTTGGAGGTGCGCCAGCTCACATCCACCCCCGCCCGCTCCAGGTAGTTGGGCAGAATTTCATAGAGCTCCCGCGTTTCCTTGGGCTCCAGGATGGCCCGCACCCCGGCCGATGTGTAAGTGGCGGAAGCATCGGCCACCAAGGCCACCACGCTGTCCTTAGCGGTATAAGGGTTGGTCTCCTTGGGGTAGTCGTAGAGGGAGAAATGGTCCCGGCGGGCCGATTCCCCTATCATGAGCACGCAGATGTCCCGCGTTTCCGATACCGCCGTAGCGTCCGGCAGCGGGATTTCCTTCACATTTTTCTTGCGCTCGGAGTCATAGTAGCGGAAGGTGTTCACAATATAGGACCAGGGCATGAGGAGGCTGCCCAGTTCCGTGGAATTGCGGTCTATCCACGGCCAGTTTTTCATATTGCCGAAAACGGCCACCAAGATGGCTGCAAGGGCGATTCCCACCCGCGAGCCCAGTTGTTTCCAACTGCCGTATTCCACCTTCCGGGCAAACACGTACACGGACGGAAGCACGCCCAGCAGGAGCACATACAGGACGAAGGACCAGGAGAAGAAACCGGAGGCCTCCGAGTACTGGGTATGGATGACATTTCCCATCATCTCGTCCGTCACCAGCACCTCGTAATTGTTCACGAAATACAGCATGACGGCGTCTCCGATGAGGGTGAAGGACACAATCCCCTTCCCCACTCCGCGCAGGCAGAACACCAGCAGGTAATAGAAGAAGAAATTGAGCGCCAACAGCACCGTAAGGCCCATGAGTGCCAACAGGACGCTGTTGAAGCCGCCCTCCATGCACCCTGCCGCATGAGAGGCGAAGGGATAGTGGAAGGCCACCAGGGTATAGACGCTCAAAACGAGGCTGTAAGTGGTCAGGCTGGCTTTACGGGGTATCATTTTTTCTTTCTGAAAAGTCTGACAAAAAGGAAGCCGATGCCGGCCGTCAGGGCCAGCACCACAAGGTTGTAAAGCACCGTCAGCAGCCAGTTGACGGGCTGGGGCTCCCGCTTGAAGGGGCTGTCCTGGGCCGATGCGTCATAGCGGGCGAAGGGATTGGTGTAAATGACGGTGCCGTCCGGGAAGAAGGCTGTCATGCGGGCGAAGGGCTCCCCTTCCGGCAGGGCATAACGGATGCCGCAGCTGTCTATGGCCATGGCCAGGGTGCGGTGCTCCGCCCCGTTGACGCGGATGCTGTCGGCCTTCTGCGAAAGCTCCATATAGATGGTATTCCCTTCCAGGCCGATGGCTTTCACGAAGGGCAGCTGAAGGTTCTTCTGCCGTTTCACTTCCCAGTCCCCCTCGCCGTAATCCGGTACGCGCATGGAATAATAGCAACCTCCGAGGAGGGTCTTCTTGAGGTCCTCATAACGGCCCGAAGGGGTATTGAGGAAATTGCAGCGGATGGCCGTGCACCAGTGGCGCTCCGGGTGGTGGAGGTCGTCATTGGCCAGGCCGAAACTGTAATGCCCGGCCCCGAGGGCCCAGTCCCAGTACTCGTTTTCCGTACTGATGTGGGTGTCCAGTTCCATGATGTCGTAGCCGGAGAGCTTCTCCATGCGGCTCCGGCTCACGCCGACGGTGCGGTACGGGTGGTTCCACTGGATGAAATCGGACGCTTTGTCCAAGCGGTCCAGCTCAAACTGCCACTGGGAGGCCATGATGGGAAGAAGCGGGTCCCAGTGCTGCACCTTGCGGCTGCCGAACACCAGCTTGTGGAACTTGAAGGGGCTGTAACCCTGCTCATACACATTCACTTGCAGGGAGGAATCGTACGGATGGAGGGTTATCTCGTTATGATTGGAGAAAGTGACAATGTCATAGCCAAGGCTGCGCAGCACGGAATCCGTGTAAGCGGCATCGTAGGGACATTCGTTGACGGGCCAGGGGCCGCTTACCCGGGAATGGGTATGGAAGAGCGCCCGTTTCCAGCCAACAGAAGTGTCCAACGAAGCATAGGGATTGAAGATATCCGGACCGCTGAAAGGCTGCGGAGTCCGGAAACGGTACACCGGGCTGATACCCGTCACCAGCACCAGCAGCAGGACAAACAGCAGCAGGCCGGCCAAAATCTTTCCCAATAGCTGAATCAGTTTCATATCTTTTCGTTCTTGCCCCGGGGCACCATTACCTTCAGGAGGCGGGGCTGCAGGGTAAAGTCAAAATCCGTGCCCGAGAGGAAAGGGTCCCCGTCGCGGTGGACGGCGCCGTCGGCCTGCCGGCGGATGTGGAAACGGGAGCCCCTGAAATGCAGGAAATGCCGGCTGGAGGGGGCCCGGCCCGTCATCAGGCGCGTAGCCAGATCCGGAATCTCCAGGGTGGAGAAAGGGTTCACCACCACCACGTCTATCAGGCCGTCCTGCAGGGAGGCCATGGGGGCAATCCGGGCCTGGTTTCCCCACTGGTTGGCGTTGGCCACCGTCACAAAGACGGCCTTCCCCTGCCACAGGACACCATCGGCCCCGGAGATGGTATATTCTTCCAGGTCTTTTTTGAGCCACTCCTCCCAGGCCAGCTCAATATAGCGGGACAGGCCCCTTCGGGTGGAACGGGCAAATTCCATGCTCACCCGGGCATCCAGGCCGAAACCGGCCGTGCAGAAGAAGGGCTCCCCATTCATATAGGCCACGTCCGTTTCCGTCACATAGCCCTTGTTAAGGGTTTCGACGGCCAGCATGGGAGCGCGGCTGATGCCCAGATGCAGGGCCAGCCCGTCTCCGCTGCCGCAAGGGATGATGCCCAGTATCTTTTCCGTGCCCAGGACGCCGCGGGCCACCTCGCTCACCGTTCCGTCTCCGCCCACGGCCACCACCACATCGGCCTGGCTTTCGCGGGCCAGGACAAGTCCTTCTCCGGCGGCGGTGGTAAAGAGAATGCGGGGTTCAAACAAGGAGAAATCCAGGTGCTTTCCTATCGCGGAGAGCACCTGGGATTTGTCCTTCTGCCCGGAAACGGGATTTACGATAAAGTCAATTCTCATTTCATCAGGGCACAGGTCTTACAGGCTTCCGAATAATCCCCGTCGCATACCTTCTTCCCCTTCTGCGCCGCCAACAGTTCCAGTTCCTCCTGCTTGGCGCACTTGATTCCCCGCTTGCGCATTTCCGGATTGGTGGAGATTTCTCCGTTCGGGAAAGGCCGATGGAAAAAGAAGATGTTCACGCCCAGCAGCAGCACGGCGATACCCACGAAGATGATGGCAGCGAGGAGCGTTTTCATTACAGCGGGAATTCGGAGGAGATGGGCTGGTAGTTATACACGCGGAGGATCATCCGGGCGAAGGTATCGGCCAGGGAAACCACGCGGAACTTGCTCTGGAATGCCTTCTTGGAGGGATCCAGCGGAATGGTGTCCGTTACGTACACCTCCGAGAGGGCACTCTTGTCTATGCGCTCGTAGGCCGGGCCGGAGAGCACCGGGTGCGTGGCGAAGGCACGGACGCTCCTGGCGCCGCGCTTGAGCAGTTCGTTGGCGGCTTCCGTCAGCGTGCCGGCGGTGTCGATGATGTCGTCGATGATGACGATATCCCGGCCTTCCACCTCGCCGATGGGCGTGATGCGCTCCACCACATTGGCCCGGGCGCGGGTCTTGTGGCAGATGACCACCGGCGTATGCAGGCTCTTGGCATAGGCGTTCACGCGCTTGGCGCCGCCCATGTCCGGAGCGGCCAGGGTAAGGGTTCCCTTGAACTCCTTGGCCATCTTCTCCAGGATGGTGAGGAAGTCGTAACTGGCATAGAGGTGATTCACGGGGAAGTCGAAGAAGCCCTGAATCTGGTCTGCATGGAGGTCGCAGGTCATGACGGCGTCCGTGCCGGCCACCTTGAGCATGTTGGCCACCAGCTTGGCGCCGATGGAAACACGCGGCTTGTCCTTTCTGTCCTGCCGGGCCCAGCCGTAATACGGAATGACGGCTATCACCTTGTTGGCCGATGCCCGCTTGGCGGCATCGATGGACAGGAGCAGTTCCATCAGGTTGTCACTGGTGGGGAAGGTGGACTGGATAATGAAACACGTAGCCCCCCGGACGCTCTCGGCAAACGAGGGTTGAAATTCTCCATCGCTGAAACGGGCAATATCCAAGGGGCCCAGGACCACCTCGGGGTCATTTTCCGGTTTCAGACGATTCATGGCAGCAACTACCTTCTCCGCAAAATAGCGGGAGGCATCACAGGTAAACAGCGCCATCCGGTGCTTATGAACATCGTTTATCATAAAGTTTTGAGGATAGAGTCCAGATAAGTGAGTATTTCTTCCCTGCCCGTTCCCTTCACGGAAGAAGAGATGAAGACGGGCGGAAGCTCCTCCCAGTCTTCCAGGAGGCGCTCCTTGTTCTTTTCAATCTGCTGCTGCAGCACTTCGGGGCCTTGCTTGTCGGCCTTGGTGAAGATGATGCCGAAGGGGATGCCCTTCTCCCCCAGCTCGGAGATGAAGCGGAGGTCTATGTCCTGCATGTCGTGGCGGGAATCCAGCAGCACCATGAGCATCACCAGTTCCCCGGAGTGGTTGATATAGTCCCAGATAATGTGCCTGAGGCGGGCGCGGTCCCTGTCCGGCAGTTTGGCGAAGCCGTAGCCGGGGAGGTCCACCAGGTACCAGCTGTCGTTGATGAGGAAATGGTTCACCAACTGGGTTTTGCCGGGCGTACCGGAGGTTTTGGCCAGTTTGGAATTGCCCGTGAGCATGTTGATGAGGGAGCTTTTGCCCACGTTGGACCGGCCGATGAAAGCGAATTCCGGCAGCTTTCGCTGAGGCTTCTGCCCCACCCTTGTGCTGCTCTGGACGAATTCCGCTTTGGTGATTTTCATGACTCCCACTTTAACTATGCAAAGATACTACTTTTTCGGGATTTTGGGAGGCCTCCTTATACTACCAGGCGATGGATGCGGCGGGGAATGGAGACCAGAATTTCGTACGGGATGGTGTCCAGGATGCCGGCCAGTTCGGAGACGGTGGGGGCTTCCCCAAAAATGGTGACGGTGTCTCCCACCTCGCAAGGGACGCCGCTCACATCCAGCATACACATGTCCATGCAGATGTTGCCGATGGTGGGCACCCTGCAGCCGTTCACACTGAAGGAGGCGGCGCCGCGGCCCAGGTGGCGGTCTATCCCGTCGGCATAGCCCACGGGGATGGTGGCGATGCGGGTACCGGCGGAGGCATGGCCCCATCGGCCATAACCGATGGTCTCTCCCTCCTGCAGTTCCTTCACCTGCAGCACCTTGCACTTGAGCGAAGCCACCGGGGCCAGCTCTTTTCCGGGAAGGGCGCTGATGCCATAAATGCCAATCCCGAGGCGCACCATGTCGTACTGATACTGCGTGAACCGCTCGATGCCGGCCGAGTTGAGGATGTGGCGCATGGGCATGTAACCAATTCCTTCGGCCATCTGCCGGGTATATTTTTCAAAGAGGTCCAGCTGGCCGATGGTGAAGGCGTCCTGTTCCGGATCTTCCGCCACGCAGAGGTGGGAGAACAGGCCTTTCACCTTCACCTCCGGGGTTTCCCTGAGCACCCGGATGAGCTCCGGAAGCTCCTCTCCCATGAAGCCCAGGCGGTGCATGCCCGTGTCCAACTTGATATGGACGGGATAATCTTTCATCCCTTTCTCCCGCAGGATGGCGGAGAGTTTCCTGAGGGCATAGACATTGGGGATGGAGGGTTCCATGCGGGTTTCGATGATTTCCGGATAGAAGTCCGTTCCCGCGGTGAGTACCAGGATGGGCAGGGAGATACCGTTACGGCGGAGTTCCAGGCCTTCCACGGGGTAGGCCACGGCCAGATAGTCGGCCCCGGCACGCTGCATCATGGCGGCGAACTCCACGCCTCCGTGCCCGTACGCGTTGGCCTTGACCAAAACCAGCAGCTTGGTCTGCGGCTCCAGCAGGGAGCGAAAGTATCGGTAGTTTTCTGTCGCGGCCTTGAGATTCAGCTCCAGGCGGGAAAAATCATCTTGAATCACGGTACAAAATTAACATTTTGGACTGACAAATCGGCATAAAATGTGTATTTTTGTAGGGACGGTGCAATTTTTGAGGGAAGGGGGAAGAACAAACAAAAAATTTACGACTATGTCCGGTTCTGCCATTTGGATTTTGATGATCGTGATCATGATACTGAGTTATGTAATTCAGTCCATGCTCCAGCGACGTTTTGACAAATATCAAGAGGTTCCCATAGGAATGACGGGGGCCGAGGTGGCCAGCCGCATGCTGGCCGCGCACGGCATCCGGGACGTGAATATCGTGTCCATTCCCGGCAAACTCACAGACCATTACGACCCCACCACCCGCACGGTGAACCTGAGTGAGAAGGTTTATTATGGCCGGTCGGTGGCCGCTGCCGCCGTGGCCGCCCACGAGTGCGGGCATGTGGTGCAGCACGCCACGGGTTATGTTTTCCTGAAGATGCGTTCCGCCCTGGTGCCCGTGGTCTCCTTCTCCAGCAACATCGTTTCCTGGGTGCTGCTGGCGGGCGTCCTCCTCATCAATATCATGCCGTCCCTGCTGTGGATCGGCATTGGCCTCTTCGCCCTTACCACGCTGTTCAGCTTCATCACCCTGCCGGTGGAAATCAATGCCAGCAGCCGGGCCGTGAGCTGGCTGGAAGGGGCCGGCGTCGTGAACTATGAGACCAAGCCCATGGCCGTGGACGCCCTCCGCTGGGCCGCCTACACCTACGTTATCGCAGCCCTGGGTTCCCTGGCCACGTTACTGTATTATATCTCCATCGGAAACAGCAACCGGCGCAATTAGAGCATCAAGCCGGCTTTGACCTTCTGAGCGGCCTCGTCACCTTTGAGATAGCGGAGGATGGCGAGGCCGAAGTTTACAGCATGCCCGGCTCCGCGGCCGGTGATGAGTCGGCCGTCCGTGACGGCGCTCTCAGGGGTAAAGACGGCGCCCTTGGCCTTCAGGTCCTCCTCGAAGCCGTCAAAACAGGTGAAACGGAGCCCTTCCAAGCCGGGAAGTTGGGACACCACTAAGCCGGGAGCCGCGCAGATGGCCGCCACGGCGCCACCCCGCTCCCAATGGTCCTGCAGGATTTCCATCAGTTCGGCCTGCTCCGCCAGATTCCTGGAGCCGGGCATGCCGCCGGGGAAAATCATCACGTCGGAGCCGTCGGTTCCGGGCTCCATCACCTCCAGGTCGGCCCAGGAGGTATCGGCCGATACGGAAAGCCCGTGTGAGCTCTCCACCAGGTAGTTGTCCGTAATGGAAACGGTGATTACCGGCACGCCGCCGCGCAGCAGCACGTCCCGGGTTCCCAAGGCTTCCATGTCTTCGAAGCCGTCGGCCAGAAAAATATGAACTCCTTTCATTATCTTTTGTCTTTGAAAAAATTGAGCATCAGCTGAACGCACTCCTCCTGGAGAATGCCGCCCACGGCCTCCGTACGGGGATGAAGGAGGGAGGGCGTGAAAATGGAATAGCCGCGGCGCTGGTCCGGTGCGCCGTACACCACCCGGCCCAACTGGGCCCAGGCCATGGCGCCCGCGCACATGGGGCAGGGCTCCACGGTCACATACAACGTGCAGTCATTCAGATATTTGCCACCCATGGATTCCGTAGCGGCGGTGATGGCCAGCATTTCCGCGTGGGCGGTAGTGTCATGCAGGCGCTCGGTCTGGTTGTGTCCCCGGCCGATGATGCGCCCCTTCCAAACCACTACGGCGCCAATGGGAATCTCCCCGGCGGCCGCCGCTTCATGGGCTTCGCGGAGGGCTTCCCGCATGAATTTCTCGTCTTGTTCCATAACTGTGCAAAGATACGAAAAAAAATAAATCAGGCCCCTGGTAAGTCGAAGACAGGGTTCAACAAAAAAGGACCTCGCGGAGGTCCTTTTTTGTTGAACTGCAGCGATTCGAACGCTGACTGAGGGAACCAAAATCCCTAGTGCTACCATTACACCACAGTTCAATACCGGGGTGCAAAGATATAACAATTATTCGAGAAAAAAAAGGTGAGCGCTCAATCGAGCTTCTCACCTTTTTCATTCAGCATTTCATGTTGCAGGACCGTGAAATCGGTTACTTCCACCAGTTCCAGTTTTACCTTGTAGCGCTTGCGCCATTTGGAAAGGAAGGAATTGAACAGCCCCCGTTTCAGGTAAGCGCCCAGGATGGGACTGGTCTTGAGGGTGATGGCCCGGATTCCTTTTTCAATGACGTAGAAAGCAATCTTGCGCTCGATTTCTTCGTCAATGACCACACTGGAGTGAATTTTTCCGGTGCCATGGCACACGGGACACTGCTCGGATGTATTGATCTCCGTGACGGGCCGGATGCGCTGCCGGGTAATCTGCATTAACCCGAACTTGGTGAGCGGCAGCACGTTGTGCTTGGCTCTGTCGGCTTCCATGAGCTCCTGCATGTACTTGTGGAGGGCGTTCTTGTGTTCGTTGGATTCCATATCGATGAAGTCCACAATCACAATGCCTCCCATGTCCCGGAGCCTCAGCTGCCTTGCAATTTCTTCGGCGGCAATCTTGTTCACCTCGAAGGAGTTCTCCTCCTGGTCGTTGGTCTTGGTGCGGATGCCGCTGTTTACGTCAATTACATTCAGCGCTTCGGTGGTCTCGATTACCAGATACGCGCCCTGCCGCATGGGTACCACCTTGCCGAAGGAGCCCTTGATCTGACGGGTGACCTCGAAGTGGTCATAGATGGGCTGTTTGCCTTCGTAGAGATGGACAATTTTTTCCTGCTGCGGAGCAATGAGCGAAACATACTTCCGGGCTTCTTCGGCCACACGCTCGTCGTTGATCCAGATGTTGGAGAACGAGTCATTGAGGAGGTCCCTCAATACGGTTGTCGTTTTGCTGTACTCCGTGAAGAGCAGCTGGACGGTTTTGGAGGCAATCTTCTTGAACGAATCTTCCCATTTCTGAATGAGGGACTGGGTTTCCGCAACCAGCGTGGCGGCGTTCTTGCCTTCTGCGGCCGTGCGGATGATGGCCCCGTAATTCGTGGGGAGAATGCTCCTGACCAGTGTCTCGAGTCTACGTTTCTCTTCCTTCGATTCTATCTTCTGGGAGATAGACACCTTCTGGGCGAAGGGGAGAAGTACGATGTTTCGTCCTGCCAATGAAATTTCCGCAGTCAGTCGTGAACCCTTTGTGGAGATGGGTTCCTTCACTATCTGGACCGCCACCATCTGTCCGGGACGGAGAATCTCTTCCATGCGGCCCTCCTTGGGGAGGGGGTCTCCTATCTTGATTCCGGAATACAAATCCTTCAGATTCGTATTGGAATTGGATTCCCGTACAAACTGGTCAAAGGCGTGGAAGTAGAGTCCCAGGTCCAGGTAATGGATGAAGGCTTCCTTCTTGTCTCCGATATCCACAAAGGCAGCATTGAGATTGGGGAGAATCTTCTTTACCTTTCCCAGGTAAACGTCTCCTACGGAAAACTGGTTCCCAGTGCTGGACTCCGTGTTGTACTCTATCAGCCGATGGTTTTCCATGAGGGCGATATGTACTTCCGTTGGCGTTACGTCAACGATCAGATCTTTGTCCGGTTTTTCAGACTCCATTTGGAAATTAATGGTTTGGTATGAAAAAGGGCCTGCGCCTTGTGGGTAAGCCCTTTACTTTCAGAAGAAGCGCAACTTACTTCTTCTTGTGGCGGTTCTTGCGCAAACGCTTTTTGCGCTTGTGCGTCGCCATCTTGTGTCTTTTATGCTTCTTACCGTTAGGCATAGTATAAAATAATTAAAGGTTTATTTCTCCTTGACAGCGTTGACGAAGCTCTTGGCGGGCTTGAAGGCCGGGATGTCATGGGCGGGGATGGTCATGGTGGTCTTGCGGGTGATGTTGCGGGCAGCCTTCTGTGCGCGGTGCTTGATAATAAAGCTGCCAAAACCACGCAAATACACGGGGTTGCCGGCAATCAGGGACCCCTTCACTACGGTGGTGAATTCTTCGATGACGGCCAATACCTGGGCCTTTTCAATTCCGGTAGACTTCGCTACTTCGTTTACAATTTCTGCCTTAGTCATAGTTTTTATAGTTTTATAATTTGGTTTCCGTATGGGGAAAAACTTGGCAAAATTAGACTTAATTTTTGATATTTCAAAATGATACGCATCTTTTTCTTTTGGCACACATCTTGACCATATAGGGGACCGGGCCCATTGTGCCCCAAAATATGACAAATTGGCAGAAAATATGAATTTTTTAGACAATATCATGAATACTCCCCAGGGAGTGGAAGTAAACATCATGCCCGTGGTGGGTGAAGCCGCCTCCATGAAAGTGGACGTCTCCGAGCTTCCCCCCGCCCTGCCGGTGCTTCCCCTCAGGAACGCCGTCATCTTCCCCGGAACCGTTTTCCCGGTCACGGTGGGAAGGGAGAAAAGCATCCGTCTGGTCTCCGACGCAGAGAGCGGAACTGGATGGCTGGCCGCCATCCCCCAGGCCGATATTTCCGTGGAGGAACCCACGGAAGCGGATCTGTGCACCCACGGAACCGTGTGCAAGCTCATCAAGACCCTGGAAATGCCGGACGGCAGCGTCACGGCCATCCTGCAGGGGGCCCAGCTGGCAAGCCTGGAATCCGTGGTCTCCAACGAGCCTTACATGACGGCCCGCGTGAAGTACCTGGAAGAGCTCATGCCCGAAGGCGTGGATGAGCGGGAGCTCCGCGTCCTGGCCGATTCCCTCAAGGAAAAGGCCGCCCTCATCGTGAAATCTGCCTCCTTCGCCCCCAAGGAAGCCATCGGCGCGCTCCGGAGCATCGACAACTTCCATTTCCTGGTGAATTTCATCGCCACCACCATCGAGGTGGAAAACTTCCAGGAAAGGACCGCCCTGCTGCCCATTACCAACGTGCAGGAACGCGGAATGGCCCTGCTGCGGGTGTTGGACGCCCAGACGCAGCTGCTCCAGATCAAGCAGGAAATCAACCAGAAGGTGAAAACGGACATAGACCAGCAGCAGCGGGAATACTACCTCAACAACCAGCTCCGCACCATCCAGGAAGAGCTGGGCATGGACGAGGGAGAGGAATTCGAAAAGATGCGGCGCCGGGCCGATGAAAAGAAGTGGTCCAAGGAAGTGCGTGCCATCTTTGACAAGGAAATGGCCCGCCTGGAGAAGTACAACCCCACCTCTCCGGACTACAGCATCCAGTATGCCTACATCCAGTTCATGCTGGACCTCCCCTGGGGAGAAATGTCCGACGACAACCTGGACCTCTCTCACGCACAGGAAGTGCTGGACCAGGACCACTTCGGCCTGGACCAGGTGAAGGACCGCATCATCGAATACCTGGCCGTGCTCAAGCTCAAGGGAAACATGAAATCCCCCATCCTGTGCCTCTGGGGCCCTCCCGGCGTGGGAAAGACCTCCTTGGGCAAGTCCATCGCCCGCGCCCTCGGGCGCAAATACATCCGCATCTCCTTAGGCGGCATGCACGACGAGGCGGAAATCCGCGGTCACCGCAAGACCTATGTGGGCGCCCTCCCGGGCCGCATCCTGAGCGGCCTCCAGCGGGCCGGCACCTCCAATCCGGTGATCGTCCTGGACGAGATTGACAAACTCTCCTCCGACTTCAAGGGAGACCCTTCCAGCGCCCTGTTGGAAGCCCTGGACCCGGAGCAGAACAGCACCTTCCACGACAATTACCTGGACGTGGACTACGACCTCTCCAACGTCCTGTTCATCACCACGGCCAACGGGATTGGCACCATCCAGCCCGCCCTGAAAGACCGTATGGAGATGATCAACGTGTCCGGTTATCTGGCCGAGGAGAAGCTTCAGATCGCCCACAACTACCTGGTCCCCAAGCAGCTCACGGAGCATGGCCTGCGGGCCGATGAGCTCTCCGTCTCCGACGAAGCCCTTCAGGAGATTGTGGACAAATACACCCATGAGAGCGGCGTCCGCGGCTTGGAGAAGCAGATTGCGAAGCTCGCCCGCGTCACGGCCAAGAAAATGGCCATGGGGCAGGACTTCCCCAAGGTCATCGGCCCGGAGCATCTGCGGGAATACCTGGGCCTTCCCACCGCCTTCCACGATGACGTGGCCGGCAACGAGGGCGTGGGCGTGGTCACCGGCCTGGCCTGGACGGAGATGGGCGGCGAGGTCCTCTTTGTGGAGAGCCAGGTATCGGCCGGAAAGGGGAACCTGTCCATGACGGGCAACCTGGGAGACGTGATGAAGGAAAGCGCCCAGATTGCCTGGCAGTACATCAAGGCCCATCCGGAGCTGGCCAAGACGACCACCGGGGACTTTATGAAAAAGGATATCCACCTGCATGTGCCGGAGGGCGCCACGCCCAAGGACGGACCGTCGGCCGGTATCACCATGGTGAGTTCCATGGTGAGCGCCCTGAGGGGACAGGCTCCCAAAAAGGGCATCGCCATGACGGGAGAAATGACGCTGCGCGGCCGTGTGCTGCCGGTTGGAGGCATCAAGGAGAAGATTCTGGCGGCCAAGCGTGCGGGCGTTCATACCATCGTGATTTCGGAAGAAAACCGAAAAGATGTGGAAGATATCAAGGAAATTTACATAAAAGGTCTTATCTTTGTCTATGTGAAAACAATAGCCGATGTAATCGACTTTATTTTTTGATGGACGTAAAGATAGAATCAAGTTGGAAAGACGCACTGGCGCCGGAGTTCGGGAGACCGTACTTTGAGCAGCTGGTGCGCTTTCTGCATCAGGAAAAAGAAGCCGGAAAGGTAATCTACCCGCGTGGAAGCCAGATTTTCCACGCCTTCGACCTCACGCCGCTGGACCAGGTGAAAGTGGTCATCCTGGGCCAGGACCCGTATCACGGCCCCGGCCAGGCCATGGGCCTCTCCTTCTCCGTTCCCAACGGCGTGCCGGCCCCTCCCTCCCTCCGCAACATCTTCCAGGAAGTGGAGACGGACCTGGGCATCCGCATGAGCGGAGCCACCTCCCTGGAGCCCTGGGCCCGGCAGGGGGTGCTCCTTCTGAACAGCGTCCTCACCGTGGAAGCCGGCCAGCCCACCTCCCACAGCGGAATCGGCTGGCAGCAGTTCACGGACGCCGTCATCTCCACCCTGTCGGAGCGCAGAAGCGGCCTGGTGTTCCTCCTCTGGGGCCGATACGCCCAGCAGAAACAGGAACTCATCGACAGGCAGAAACACCACATCCTGCTGGCCGCCCACCCCTCTCCGTTAGCGCGGGGGGCCTTCTTCGGCTGCCGGCATTTCTCCCAAGCAAATGAAATCCTCACCCGGGAGGGTCTCTCTCCCATAGATTGGCAATTATGAACCGCATCGCACTTTTCCCCGGCTCTTTCGACCCCTTCACGGCCGGTCACCTGAACATCCTCAAGCGTGCCCTCACCATGTTTGACGAAGTGGTGGTGGCCGTGGGTATCAACCAGGACAAACCCGGTTTCTTTGACATGGACAAACGCCTGGAAATCATCCGCCAGGCCACCCGGGGAATGAAAGGCGTAAGCGTTGTCAAATATGACAAGCTCACCATCGACGCCTGTCGGGAAAGGAGCATCCACCATATCGTGAGGGGTGTCCGCAACATGATTGACTTTGAGACGGAGCGTTCCATCGCAGACGCCAACCGCCGCCTGGCACCGGAGATCGAGACCATCATCATCCCCACGGCCCAGGAGTTTGCGCACATCAGTTCTTCCGCCGTGCGGGACATCCTCCGTCATGGCGGAGATTACTCCAGTTTTATTCCTGAGGGGGTGACGCTATGAAAAAGTTCCTGACCGGCATCCTGCTTTTATCGGCCTGCATGGTGGCGGGCGCCCAGCAGCCCTATCCTCAGCTGGGGGCCAAGCTGGACCAGTATTTCCTGGCCCTGTCCGGGGAAAGTGCGGCCGTGCAGAGCGAAGAGTGCGATTTTCTCATCCAGACCTGCCAGGATTCCCTGGTACGGCAGTACACCGCCATCAAGATTTACGACCATTATCTCAAGTCCCGCATCATGGGAGACGATGCCGTGGCCGTGCATGTGGCCCGCAAGTGGTTCCTCTCGGGAGCCGTGCCCATGAAAACGGAAGAAGACCTCTTCCATGCCCGGCTTTTCGTGCAGTTCAACGAGTCTTCCCTGATGGGCTCGCCCGCCCCGATGCTTACCCTTTTTGCCCCGGACAGCAGCCGCGTGAGGATTCCCGCCCGGAAGGAAGGGCAATACAGCGTCCTGTATTTCTATGACACGGGCTGTTCCACCTGCAAGCGGGAAACGCCCCGGCTGCTGGCCCTGGCAGAGAAAGGCAAGTTTCCCGTTAGCTACTATGCCGTCTATACGGGGGCATCGGCCCCGGAATGGAGCGCCTGGCGGGAAGGAAAAGACGCCTTCACCCACCTCTGGGACCCGGAAGTGAGCTCCGACTGGCAGATGCTCTACGGCGTGCTCCAGACGCCCAAGCTCTTTCTGGTGAACCCGGACGGCGTCATCGTGGGGCGCGGCTTGGACAGCGGAGCCTTGGAACTGCTCCTGAAGCGGGAACTGGGGCAGGAGGAATATGTCTATGGGGAATCGGCCCAGATGGAAAGACTGGCGGAACTGTTCAGCACCTACGGAGACAGCCTCCAGGTGGCCGATGTGATGGACGTGGCCTCTTACATGGCCCAAAGGACCTTCGGGGAAGGAGACCTGGGAGCCTACAAGCAGACTTTCGGAGACCTGCTGTACTACCTCTTTTCCCAGCGCACGGAGGTTTACCGGGACGCCTCCATCCCCTTCATCCAGAAATACATCCGGCAGCCGGACATCTGGGACACGGAGGCCGACAAGGCCCAGGTCGCTTCGCTGGGAGAGCTGATGCTGTCCTTGGCACAGCGCACCCCCGTGGGCACGCAGATTCCGGATCTCAAGGTAGAGGGAACGCTCCGCCGCAAGGGCTGCCTGTTTACCAGACCGGTCAAGAACGGGACCTTCCGGCTGAGGGAACTCAAGGGGGACCCGGCCTACCTGGTATTCTATACCGGCAACTGCGAGGCCTGCCAGGAGCTGCTGGGCAAGGTAGACAGCCTGGTACGGGAAAACCGCAAAGTGAAGGTGCTCCTGGTGGACATGGACGCCCTGTCTGAAAAACGGCCGGACATGGCCACGGAACTTTTGGACAACTTCGACCTCTCCGTTCTGCCCTTCGTGCTCCAGATGGACAAGAAAGGAATCATTTCACACAAATACGTACAGCTGTAGTATGGCCCGAAAAGTCAAACCCATCGCCGGCGTAGATCCGGAATATCTGGAGAAGCAGAAAGCCATGCTCCGGCGCCACAATCGCTACATGCTCTATTTCAACGACAGCGAAATGGCCGCCATAGACGAGTACTGTTCCCGCTTCAAGGTACACGCCAAGGCCACCCTCTTCCGGGAGGCCATCCTGTCCAAAGTCTTGTCCGAGTTGGAGGA
>CAJOMB010000031.1 GCA_905235615.1 uncultured Bacteroidales bacterium
ATACGATAGAATTGTTGCAAATAGGAAAATAATTATTACATTTGTACGTTGAAATGACACTTAAAACTAAATATTTTTAAGAATTATCACGTATCTTATTTATCCACAAATAATTAAGATAAGTTTCCGTTTTAAAATCCTAAACCAAAATAATAACCATCTATTAACAATCACTATTTATGTTCAAAAAGCTTCAATCAGTTTTACTGATGGCTTCCATGGTCTGCATGACCTTGGTGGCTTCTGCTCAGAACCGTACGGCTACGGGTGTTGTCAATGACAACATCGGCCCCGTTATCGGTGCTGGCGTAGTTGTAGCCGGAACCAACAACGGTGCCATCACCGACGTTGACGGTTCCTTTACACTTTCCAACGTACCCGTTGGCTCCACCCTCGTGGTGAGCTGCATCGGCTACGAAACCGTAGAGCTTGTCTTTAACGGACAGCCTGTTAAAGTGACCCTCCGCGAAGACAGCGAACTCCTGGACGAGGTTGTTGTCACCGCCCTCGGCATCACCCGTGAAAAGAAATCCTTGGGTTATGCCGTGCAGGATGTGAAGGCCGAAGAACTCACCCGCGGCGGCGGCGTCACCCTCACCGACGCCCTCATGGGCAAGGTGGCCGGTCTGTCCATCAACAATTCCGCTACCGGCGCCGGCGGTTCCACCCGCGTGGTGCTCCGTGGCAACTCCTCCCTCTCCGAAAACAACGCTCCGCTGTATGTCGTGGACGGTGTTCCTTATGACAACGGCGGTATGCCCGGTGCCGACCAGGCCGGTCTGTGGGGCAGTGTTGACCACCAGGGCGGTGCCTTCGACATCAACCCCGAAGACATCGAGAGCGTGTCTGTGCTGAAAGGTGCCACCGCTGCCGCTCTGTACGGTTCCCGTGCCGGTAACGGTGTCATCCTCATCACCACCAAGAAAGGCGGCAGGGGCCAGCAGAAGCTGGGTATCACTTACACCGGCAAATTCACCTGGTCGCCCGTCGCTTACTTCCCGGCCCTCCAGAACAAGTACGGTCAGGGCACCCTGGGCGAATACGACCCGCAGGCCACCGGTTCATGGGGCCCGGAAATGAGCACCTCCGTCACCCATCCCAACTGGTGGGACGGTACCACCCAGATTCCCTTCCAGGGCACAGCCAATCCCTGGACCGAGTTCTATCGCACCGGCAGCAGCCAGAGCAACAACATCACCCTCTCCGGCGGCAACAAGGACAATCCTTTCCGCCTCACTCTGGGCTATGACAACACCAATTCCGTGGTGAAGACCTCCAACATCCAGCGCACCAGCGTGGACTTCGTCACTTCCAACAAGCTTGCCGACTGGCTCAAGCTGGATTTGAAGGCCAATTATGTGAATACCAAAGGCAACAACCGCCAGGCCCGTGGCGCTTACGGTTCTTCCTTCAACATCCTCACCATGCCCCGCAGCATCCGCATCTCCGACCTGGCCTCCCATTGGCTGAACGAAGTTGCCGCCGCGTCCGGCCCCGGTTTTGAATCCGACATCAACTGGTATGAGGTCAGCCCCAACTGCCAGAACCCGTACTTCATCCAGAACAACCTGGTGAACGGTGATGTGCAGAACAAGTTCTTCGGCGTGGGTACCCTCACCATCAACTTCACCAAGCACCTCAGCTTCAAAGTGAAAGAAGGTTTCACCTGGGTAGGTTCCACTGCAAAGACCACCCGTCTGTACGACACCTCCGGCTTCCGCTGGCCCGAATTCGACATGCGGAAGAGCACCACTACCGAAAATAACCTGGAAGGCCTCCTCAGCTACAACAACAAGTGGGGAGACTTTGACTTCGGCGCCAGCCTCGGCGGCAACATGATGCACTACAAGAACGAAGTGCTCCGGGCCGACTCCAAGGACATCAACTTCCCGGGTGCCTACTACGTGGCCGCCGGCTCACTGGACGGCGACACCTGGAACTCCATCTACGAGAAGCAGATCAACTCCATCTATGCCTTCGTGAACCTGGGCTGGAAAGAATTCCTCTTCCTGGATGTGACCGCCCGTAACGACTGGTCCTCCACCCTTCCCAAGGCCAACCGCAGCTACTTCTATCCTTCCGTGGCCGTTTCCTATCTGCTTACCGGCATGCTGGACCAGATGGGCGTGGACTACAACAAGGACGTCCTGGATTACGGTAAATTCCGCGCATCCTGGGCTCAGGTGGGTAAAGACACCGACCCTTACCAGCTGGAAACCCTGCTGGGAACCACCAGCGGCGTGAACGGCCTCACCTACATCACTTATCCTGAGACTATCGCCAACGCCAACCTGAAACCGGAAATGGTGAGCTCCTGGGAAGTGGGTACCGAATGGCACTTCTTCAAGAACCGTCTGGGCTTCGACATCACCTACTATCGGTCCAACACCCGGAACCAGGTGATGAAGATCGACCTTCCTTATTCCTCCGGCACCCGCAGCCAGTGGATCAACGCCGGTAACATCCAGAACCAGGGTATCGAATTCCAGCTCAACGGCGACTTCATCCGCACCCGCGACGTCACCTTCGGCGCCAGCCTCAACTTCGCCAAGAACTGGAACAAGGTGGTGGAACTTTACCACAACCCGGACATGGGCATCGACGTCGAACGTTACTCTCTGGGCAACATCAACTTCTCCTCTTCCGGCGACGGCACCATCTATGCCATCGAGGGCCGCCCGATGGGTACGCTCATCGGCACCGGTTACAAGCGGGACGCCAACGGCAACAAGATTATCGGCGAGGATAACGGTCTCCCCGTGCTTGAATCCAACAAGGAAATTGCCAGCATCGCGCCCAACTTCACCGGTTCCTTCGGCCTGAACTTCGCTTGGAAGGGCCTGAGCGCCAACGCCCTCTTCTCCTTCCAGAGCGGCGGCAGCCTCTACTCCGGCACCGAATACATGACACTCCACAGCGGTACCGGCCTCCGCACACTGGACCGTTCGAATCGCGTCATCGAAGGTGTCACCGAGTCGGGTGCCAAGAACACCGTCTCCGTCACCGCCCAGAACTACTGGAACAACATTCCCATGGAAGAGTGCGTGTACGATGCTTCCTACCTGAAGCTCTCCGAACTCTCCATCGGCTACAGCCTGCCCAAGAAATGGCTGGACAGCGCCTTCAAGGGCTATGTACACAATGTCCGCATTTCCGCTGTAGGCTCCAACCTCTTCTATCTGATCAAGCACACCCCGGGAACCACTCCCGATGGCTCGCTCACTGAGAATTCCCTCATGGCCACCGCCCTTGACCTGTGCCCTTACCCGGCCACCCGCAACTTCGGTTTCGCCATCAACATCGGTTTCTAATCTAAAAGGGAAAAGTGAATATGAAAAAGTTTATCATACCTGTTCTGGCTCTGTTCGCCCTGGCTTCCTGCACGGCGAAATTCGATGAGATGAACAAACCCACCACGGGTCTTACCTTCGACGCGGCACAGCCGAATTATATCTTCGGCCGGACGCTTTACAACGGTTCCAGCAACGACCATCAGCGTAACTTCAACCTGAATGACGACATGTACGCCCACTACTTCGCCGAGGGCTTGGGCTGGACCGATTACTGGCGCTACAATGCCGGCTGGGGCGATATTTTCTGGCGTGACTTCTACACGCAGCGCCTTCAGGAATACTGGGTGATTGACGGCATCTGCGGCGACACCGACTACTACAGCTGCGTCAAGGCCTGCAACGACATCTGGAATGTCGTCCTCTGGCTCCGCGTCATCGACCGTCAGGGCGACGCCCCCTACTTTGACGCGAACGGCGTCTATGCCGCCGGTAAGGGTACCACCCTGCCCTACAGCAAGGTGTCCGATATCTACATCGACCTCATCAAGCGTCTGAAGAACGATGTTTCGCTGCTGGGTGCCAGCGGCGACCAGGTCACCTTCGGCGAATACGACTTCCTGTTCAAAAACGACTGGAACCAGTGGAAGAAATTCGCCAACACCCTCATTATGCGCCTCTCCATGCGCATGTCCAACTCCGGTGTCAACTATGACTTCAAGTCCGACTTCGCCGCTGCCGCCAACGGCTGCTTCGACAACCCTGCGGACTATGCCCGCATCAGCTGCGACACCGGTGTCTGGGGCGACTACTACGACCGTACCTTCAACGACTGGTCCAACACCTTCACCAACTGCGACTTCATGAACATGATGAACGGTGTCAACCCCGGTTACAAGACCAACGTAATTGACCCCCGCCGCGCCTTCTTCTTCCTGCCCGGCACGGAGGAAGCTGCCGACGGCTTCAGCAACTGGGACGGTTATCCCTTCGACTACACCTCCGACACGAAGACGGCCATTGTCACCGCCCACGGCGGCAACAAGTCTTTTGCCCGCCTGAACATGTACGACGAGAACGGCCTGTTCCACTACAGCGGCAAGGGCAATGAGAACCTGTCCTGGTGCTACGGCTCCTACTCCGAGGCCCTGTTCCTGAAAGCGGAAGGCGTCCTTCGCGGCTGGATCTCCGGGGATTCCGAGACCCTCTTCAAGCAGGCCATCAAGGCTTCCATGGACGAGATTGGCGTGTTCGTCACCCGTTCCGGTGGTAACAAGACCATCGCCGCTGCCGATCAGGACGCTTACATCGCCGCCCTGCCCGCCTTCGGTTCCAGCAACGAGGAAAAGCTCCGCAGCATCATGATTCAGAAGTGGATTGCCCTGTATCCCAACTCCGTGGAGGCCTGGGCCGAGCAGCGCCGTACCGGTTATCCGGACTATGCCTCCAAAGTCCTGACCTATCCGCAGGTAAGCGCCAGCTCCGGTGTGAGCGTGGGGAACATCATCCAGCGCATCCCGTACCCGCAGAACGAGTACAATACCAACGCCGGCAACATTCCTTCCGAGTATTCCGACTACAATGCCAAGAACATGGAGAAAGGCCTTGTATGGAGCCTGAACGGCGAAAACAAGACCCAGAGCGCTACCACCGCCCCCAAGAACTTTTAGTTCTTAACGATATATGAATTACCGGCGACTCATTTTGAGCCGCCGGTTTTTTTGCGTACCTTTGTGTAAATAATAAACTTACCATGAAAAAATTAACACTCATTCTTCTTGCTGCAACTGCCCTTCTGGCATCTTGCACCCGGCAAAAGGAAGCCTTCCCCATCTATGTGTGGCAGGGCATCAATGAAAAGACGGACATAGACCAACTCCAGGAAAAGATGCATTTCTGGAAGTCCCAGGGCGTCGTGGGCGTTTGCCTGGAAAACAGCAACCCCGAGGTGGTGGCCCAGGCTGCCGCCCGTGCCCATGCGGAAGGCCTGGAATACCACGCCTGGATTCCCTGCATGCTCCGTGGAGACAAGCCCCACAGCTGGTATGCCGTGAACCGTCTGGGGCAATCGGCCGATGAATATCCCGCCTATGTCCCTTATTACAAGGCCCTGGATCCCCGCAATCCGGAGGTTCACCAGCACTTGGTGGACCAGATGACCGCCATCGCCCGGATTCCCGATGTGGACTACGTGCAGCTGGACTACATCCGCTACCCGGACGTGATTCTCTCCCGCGGCCTGTGGGACAAATACGGCCTGGTGATGGACGAGGAATATGCCCCGGCCGATTACTGCTACTGCGATGACTGCACCTCCGCTTTCAAGGAACTCACCGGCATTGACATCAAGGCCGTGGAAGACCCTTCCAAGGTGAAGGAATGGGCCCAGTTCCGGGCCGATCAGGTGACGGCGCTGGTGAACGAAATCTGTGCCGCCGTGCATGCCCAGGGCAAGAAAGTGAGTGCCGACGTGTTCCCCGGCCCCATGTCACACGCCTACTGGATGGTGCGTCAGGAGTGGAACAAATGGGACATTGACATGGTGTTCCCCATGAACTACAACGACTTCTATCTCCAGCCCGCCGAATGGATTAAGGATATTACGGCCGAGGAGGTACAGTCTGTCCCCGACAAGCCCGTGATCAGCGGCCTGTTCATCTGCCGCGAATGGAAGCGCAAGGTGGAACTGGAAGACCCTGAAGAAAGCGGCCTCATCCCCTCGGAGATGGCCGTGGCCGTGCAGGGCGCCCGCGAGGCCGGTGCCGCCGGCATCTGCCTCTTTACTCCCGGCAGCATGACCGAGGAGCATTGGGAAGCCCTCCGTGAGGCCTTGAAATAGGCTTCAAATTTTCAGCTTGATGCCCAGCTTGCCAAGGCCCCAGGCAATCAAGATGCACAGGGCGCTGAACAAGGCGCATTTCACAGCCCCCACGTTTCCGCACAACCAGGCGGGAATCTGGGGGCTTAAAAATACCCAGAAGCTATAGAAGACGTAGGGAATCATATAGACGGTGAGGGTGGCCGTACCCGCCGTGCGGATGGGCCTTGCCCAGGCCGTCCATCCCTTGCTCTCCAGCATACGCAAAAGGGTGTACAGGGCCACGGAAAGGGCCGATACAAAGAGCACCCAGGGCAGCGTGCCCAGGTTCTTGGAAATAATCCAGCCCTGGTGCGTGGCCATCCCCAGCACGCCCAGTACAGCCGCAGCCGCCATGCCGATGCCCGCCTTGGCGCCTTTCAGCCGCTGTTCCGCCAGCACAGTGAGCGCTCCGCCTATGGCCATGAGGGCCGAGTGTCCGTTGCCTAAGTGCAAGGCTTCGGAGAAATCGGCCATGATGTTGCGGCCCAGCCACTGCCCGCCATCCCGCATGGGGGCGACGGAAAGATTCACCAGGCAGAGCGTCAGCCAGACTAGCCCCAGCATCCAGGGCTTTTCCCGGCACAGCAGGTAGGCGCAGGCCGTGAACAGGTACATCCAGCCAATCTGGCCCAGGATGCCCCACCAGCCGGCCTGGAAGAGACCGCCGTCGGCCCTTCGGAAAGTGATGGCCAGGACCAGCAGAATCACGACGCCGGCCCCTTGCAGCCATCCCCGGGCCTTGAAATCCTTGGCGTAGTTGTTCCACACTAAGAAGAAGCCCAGCACCATCAGAAGCCAGTAAACGCCCTTGTTGCCCATCATCCCGCCTTCCGAATTGTTGATGAAAACGCCCATCATCAGGAGGGCGAAGGTGCGCGACAGGATGTGCCGGAGGGTATCTCCCAGGGAACAGCCCTTGGCAAAGCGGTTTTCCAGGGCGTAGGGAACGGACATGCCCATGGCAAAGAGGAACATGGGGTACACGATGTCCGCCAGGCTCATGCCGTCGGCCCAGGTATCAAAATGGACCATCCAGGCGGGGGCGTCCAGCACCGTCCAGGAGTCGTTCACAAAGACCATCAGGGTCATGGTAAGGGCCCTGAAAATATCGATGGCAAGGTTTCTTTTATTCATTTTCCGGCAGTTTTACCCAAGTCTCATTGGCCCAGCCTACGCTACGGCCGATGCCTTTCACTTCTCCCCGGACACCGGCCTCCTGCAGTTCGCGGAAACCGGGCTCGGAGGGCTTCAAATCCAGGAACGGCAGCAGGTAGCAGCCGTGGTCCAGCAGAAGGCTCTGGACGTCAGAAACGGGCACCTCATGGGGTTTGACGCCCTTTTTGACGGCTATGGCCGCCAGCGCTCCGGCGGCCTGCCCCACGCCCATCACCACGGGCTGCAGGCGTGTGCTGCCGTTCATCTCCCAGGAGGAGGACATGGCCTTGTCGGCCACCAGGAAATTGTCCGTATCGATGGGAATGACCACGCCCAGGGGTACGCTGAAGGAGGGAATCTTCCCGAACCAGAGATGTGCAAGCTCCTCATGGCGGGGATGCTGCTTGTGGTGATGGTCCACGGGATAGTCTCCCACGGCCACTGCGCGGGTGTAAAGGTCAAAGTCATAAGGTCTTTTGGCAGACTCCACCGTCATGGTGTCCCGCCCGGCTATCCTCCGGGCGTCCCGGAAGTAGGGGAAGAAGGGGAGGCGGTCCTCGGTGGGATAGACATCATCGGCCAGGCCGATATAGCTGAATCCCAGCTCTGTCTGTAGGTAATAGATGTAACCCAGGGTGCGGAGCTTGGCCTTTTTGAAGGCCTCGGCCCTTTCCTCCGGGCTCATGTCTATGTACTCGATCCAGATGTCGTTGCCGCCCTGGGGCCAGTTGAGCATGTAGTACCCGTCCGGCAATCGGCCGTAGGAAAGCATCATGTCCTTGTCCCAGCTGTCGCAGCAGTCTTGGTAGTAGCGGGGGTCGTAGCCTTCCGGTTTTACCGGCGTCACGGGTTGCTCGTATTCCTTCACGATGGCCACGTAGGTCATGTCCTGGGTGGCCATGCGGTCCTGGAGCTCCGCTGCACCCACCATCCGGGCCACGTCTCCCAGCTCGGTTCCGTCTATGAGGATGCGGGCCTTCACCCGGCTGCCGTCGGAGAGGGTGAGGTCCCAGGGAGATTCTTCGCTGCGCTCAGAATGACAAAGCGAGACCCCCGTCCGCAGCTCCACGCCGGCTTCATCGGCCATGTTGCGAAGCACTTCTGCTCCCACCCGCGGGTTGAAGAGGATGTTGCTCACCCAGCCGCTTTTGAGCTTTTCATAGCCACCGTAGCGGAGGGCCAGGGAGTCCGTGAATTCCCCGAAGAGACCGCCCCTCAGGCGGTAGTTGCCGTCGATGGCGCTTACCCCGGCGCTGGTGAGCATGCCGCCCAACCAGGGCGTTTGCTCCACCACCAGCACCTTGGCGCCGTCACGGGCCGCCTCGATGGCCGCCGCAGTGCCTCCGGCGCCGCCGCCTACAATCACAATGTCGTACCGGGGCGTACAGCCCAGCAGGAGAAGCGTCAATCCTGCTCCGATGAGTCTTTTAGTCATATTTCTTCCAGTATTCTTCAATTTCTTCCAGGCTCTTTCCGGTGGTGTCCGGTACATATTTGTACATAATCCACAGGTACGGCAGGCACATGAAGGCAAAGAGGAAGAAGGTGCCGGCCGGGGTGAGGTTCTCCAGCATCCAGGGCGTGAGCTGGCCAATCAGGTAGGTGCCCACCCACAGCGCCAGGCCGGCGATGGACATGGCAAGGCCCCTCACCCGGTTGGGGTACATCTCGGAAAGCAGCACAAACACCACGGCGCTGATACTGATGGCCGTGCAGAACACGTACAGCAGGAAGAAGGTGAGCATGAACCAGTTGGGAAGGTGCGTGAAGGGCAGGAAGTACAGGCCGATCATCACCAGACACACAATCATGCCGCCTACGCCCCACCAGACCAACTGCTTGCGGCCCACCTTGTCGATAATCAGAAGGGCGATCACCGTGGTGAGCATGTTCACCACCCCCACCAGCACGGTGGAGAAGAGCGGGTCGGAGAAGCCGGCATCGGCAAAAATCTTAGGACCGTAGTACAGCACGGCGTTCACGCCCATGAACTGGCCCAGGATGGCGATGGCGCTGCCGATGAGCACGGCCACCAGGATGCCTTTTTCCCGCATGGCCTTCCAGGCCTCGCTGTTGTCCTGCCGCTGTCCCCTCACTTCCAACCAGCGCGGGCTTTCGGGAATGAAGAAGATAAGCACCAGGAAAAGGATGTCCGGGATGGCCTCGGCGCCCAGCATCGGCCTCCAATATTCCGCCATGGAGGTGCCTTTCAGGATAAGGTAATTGGCCAGGTAGGCCAGCAGGAAGCCGATGGTGATGAACAGCTGGTACAGGCTCACCATGGTGCCCCGCACGTGGGCCGGCGATACCTCCGAGATGTAGATGGGCGAGACGATGGACACAATGCCAATCCCGAAGCCTCCGATCATGCGGTAAATCACCAACTGGGTGAAATCCTTGCTCAGGGCGCAGCCGATGGCCGATATGGAAAACAGCAGGGCCGATATGAGCATGGTCTTCTTCCGGCCCAGGAAATCCGACAGCATACCCGCGATGAGCACGCCGGCGATGGAGCCTATCAGGGCGCAGCCCACGTACCAGCCTTCGCCGCCCGTGCTGAGGCCGAACTGCGATTTTACAACTTCCGTAGTGCCGGAAATCACGGCCGTGTCATAGCCGAAGAGGATGCCGCCTAAGGCCGCCACAATGGCTATGAACACTACTTTTGCGCTAACTTTCTGTGTCATTTTTTGAAACTGTCCCAATAGTTGTACATTCGGATATGGCAGAGGTCGAAGACGAAGGCACCGTCGGCATTCTCTTCCATGGTGCGGATAATCTCCGGCATCAGGGCACCCTGTCCGCCTTTTTCAAAGCCGGGTTCGTTGCCGATGTCGGGGCCGCTGTAGAAGGGAACGTCCCCGCAGAGGCGTTTGCGTCCCAGCTTGGCAAAGCCTTCCATGGTCTTTTCCGTATCTCCGTGAATGTTGGCCGCCGGGCAGTAGGCGCCCAGCAGCATGAAATCCACCAGGTCGGCAAAGCCGGTGGCCTGGTATTCCGGAGTTGCCCAGCGGAAAGTGGGTTCCTCCGCGGCCAAGTCGTAGGACGGGCTGGTCCAGTTCACTCCGCTCCGGTAGTATTCGCTGAACCATGCCCCCACATAGATGCCTAAGGGAAGGTCTTTCCGGACACTGTGCACCTTCTGCACGGCGCGGTCCACAAAGTCGTGAATCACCTTGCAGCGGAAAGTGAGCCACCGGACGGTAAGCTCATCCGGCTCCCAGTCCAGGAAAATGTGACCGGGCTCGGTGATGACGGGCCAGCGCTCGGGGTTCTTTCCCATGTATTCACTGAAGGCCAGCCTGGCGTCTTCCGTATAGCCGGCGTCCAAGGCATAGTCGTCGTAGCGGCAGCGGTCCATCACAATGCCGTCCAGCCCTTCGTAGGCGGCCAGCTCTTCCAGCATGGACAGGAGGAAGGCCTGCACCTCCCGGTTGGCGGGGTCCAGGAAGCAGCCGCCCCGGACCGAGAAATTATCGGCCTGGTTCACCAGCGTCCCGTCCGGCAGGAGGTCCACCGCGCACCAGTCTTTGCGTTCCGGATGGTCGTACACCATGCCGGTGACAAAACGGCTGCCCATCCGCCATCCGCCCACCATCATGTTCACGCCGGCATGTACCTTCAGGCCGGCCTTGTGGCCGGATTCGATGAAGGCGGCCAGGTAATCGAAAGTGGCCGTGCGTTCCTTCAGGCCCACTTCTCCGTTCAGCCAGGCCGGGACGTGTTTGAGCTCCGGTACCACCGTGCTTTTGAACAGCACGTCTCCGCAGGTGGGACGCACATCCACCACAATGTCCGTGAAGCCCATCTGCGCGATGCGCTTGCAGTCCCGCGCGATGGAATCCGCATCGTTTGCGTAAGAATTGAAATTGGCCGATGCGTCAATCCACAGGAAACGGGGTTTCTTCCCGCTCTGCGAAGAGCAGGACAGGAGAGTGAGCAGGGTGAGAAGGAGTAGGGTGAGTCGTTTCATTTCGTAAAGTTATTTCGAGAGCAGAATGGATATACTTTTTGTAAAGATATAAATTTCGTACGAGAAATCAAATGTCGCCCGGCAAAAACCGGGCGACAA
>CAJOMB010000032.1 GCA_905235615.1 uncultured Bacteroidales bacterium
GTCATTATTTCCGTTACGTTGTATGCGACAGCTATTGTGTTATTGGTAAAAGGAGCCATTGCCTTCTGTAATTATTCCGGTAGGGATATGGTCTCGGAGTAAGGAAGTGGCTCTCACGAACGACGGTCCGGTGATCATCTGCATCGATACCAAAAACAGGGATATTACCTCACTACCCTGTTTTTTTGCATCATTACCTCATTACCGGATAAGACAAAAGTCAGCATTAAGCTGACTTTTTGTTTAGTAGTAGCGGAGGCAGGACTCGAACCTACGACCTCCGGGTTATGAGCCCGACGAGACTGCTCTACTCCGCGGTTTGGGACTGCAAAGATATAAAGTTTTTCCCAAAACACAAAAAAATATTTCAAAAAGTCTATGAAGACACGGCTGTTCTTCATTCCATCCGGCAATTAAATTTGTAATAGTGCCCCAATAGAGGTAAATTTATATTTTATATTTATATACATTAGTAATGAAGATAGAACGTACGCCCATAGTGAACCGCTATTTTGGGACATTGTTAGTCAGAATAGTTATTGTGGTATTCGTAACTGCCCTGTTCTTTACGCGCAGGGAAATCATAACGTCTTTTCTGACACAACCTGCGTTGGAATCGGTCAAAAGCAGCGTTTACTGGCCGCTTGTTGCTATGTGGGCCATACAGATTGTCATGATGGTCAAGCATCTTATTCCGCCAAAAGTGTATACCATGGCCCTGCTCAAGCGGAAGGAGGACAAACTGGATCTGGACCCCAACTACAAAAGGGAGCGCTTGCTCCAGTTTGTCCAGAAGCAAAATGTGAGAGCGTGGTATGTGATGTTGGTATGGGTTGTTTTCAACGGCGTCATTGGCATTTTTTACCTTTACGGCATCCTGAAGGTGGCCGACATGTTCATGATTTCAACTATCTTTTTCCTGTGCGACCACATCTGCATCCTGTTCTACTGCCCGTTCCAGAGCCACATTATGCACAACAAATGCTGCGTAAACTGCCGCATCTACGACTGGGGCCACTTTATGATGTTCACACCTATGCTGTTTGTGAAGCATTTCTTCAGTTGGACGCTTTTCTGGCTGGCCTTGATTGTCCTTATCAGATGGGAAATTGTATATGCCCGGCATCCGGAACGTTTCTGGCAGGGATCCAACAGGAACTTACGTTGTTCCAACTGTAACGACAAGTCCTGCCAGATAAAGAGAATACTTGCCAAAAATGCGCTTCAACCAGCGGCTATAAGGCATAGTTTTTGATGGATAGACAAACTCAAAACTGAAAATGAAAAACCATATTTATATTCTTGTTCTGGCAGGCATCTTGAGCCTTGCCGCCTGTTCAAAAACGGGCTCTTCGGCCTATAAGGGCCATTATTCGTTCAAAACCGGCGGAAGCATTGACATTACCGGCAAACGGTGTGGAATCGTTGACACCACAATAACCAGACGTCTTCCTGCGGAAAGCGGCCAGATGCATATCGTGGAAAAAGGAAACGGCGCCGTCCTTATCACCATGAATGTCACGGGCGGCGATTCCTGGGTGATGCAGGCAAATGTTTCCGGAAACCGGATAAACATAGAAAACACACGCCGTTTTGTTCCTGTATATGACAAGTTGGATGTTCTTTACAGTTATTTTGACATGACAGTTTCCGGCAGCGGAGAGCGTTATGACAACATGATCATCCTGAATCTTGTCTATCAGGGAGCTTATAAAGAGCTCGATTTCGAAGGTACGGTCACAGAATCGCGGATCAATTGCGTAGCAAGAGAGAATGAATAGAATACTGGCATCGTTTTTAATCACGTCCATGCTGCCGGTTCTTGCCGGCTGCGAGGGAAGAGTATCCATCCGCCAGGCTCCGGCCCCCTCCACTCCGGTTTCCGTGAAGGTTGTCCGGGCCCACTTGGACGCCCAGGCTGGTTCTTATGTCTATGTTGGAACTGTATCGGCTTCAAAGTCGGTAACCATTTTGGCTCCGGCTCCCGGAACATTGAAAAGCCTGTCGGTCAGGGAGGGCTCAAGGGTAAATAAAGGAGAGATGGTGGGCTGCATTTCCTCGGAGGCCATCCAGAGCAGCAACCATGCAGCCGTTTCCAGACTGTCGCAGGCCGAAGATGGCCTGAAGAGGGCCGAGTCCGTGTATCAGGGCGGAGCCGTGTCGGAAGTGGAATACATCAATATTAAAACCCAGGTGGAGGAAGCCCGCGCCGCAGCAGCGGCCACAAGGGATGCATTGGAGAAATGCACCCTGAAAGCCCCGTTCAACGGAGTGGTTGGGGAAGTGTGGCCTGCGGAGGGAACAGAAGTGACCCTTGCCCAGCCCATCCTCAGCATTCTTGACTTGAATTCCCTGGAAGTGCACTTTTCCCTTCCTGAAAATGAATATCGCTTCCTCAGGGAAGGTACGCCGGTCAAAGTGGAGATTCCCGCCCTCGGAAACAGTACAGACGGTAAACTCTCGGCAAAGGGTATTTCTGCATCGGCCCTTTCAAGAAGTTATGACTGCACCGTTTCAATCCCTTCGGGAGTAAAGGGCCTGATGCCGGGAATGGTATGTAAAATCCGTGTGGAATCCCGTGGAAACGTCTGTGCCGTGATTCCCTCTTCTGCGGTTATGACAGATACCCGCGGCCGGTATGTCTGGACGGCTACCGGAGGTGTCGTAGATAAAAAATACGTTACCGTTAACGGATTCAGCGGAGACGGAGTCGTTATCTCCGAAGGTCTTGAAGAAGATGACCTTGTGATTATTAAGGGGGCCAGGAGGGTTTCCGGTGGAATGAAGGTTGATATCGTGGAGTGATGAAGATTCCTGGAATATCATCAGGCAAGGGCATAGCTGCGTGGGTACGCTGGTCCGTAAGGGAGAAGGGAATCGTCCTTTTCCTAATAGTGGCTCTTATGGCCATTGGGATCTTCGGCCTTACCCGTATGAACAAGGACGAATACCCCACTTTCCAGATAAAGCAGGGGCTCATTGCTGCCGTCTATCCCGGAGCAACGGCCGCGGAGGTTGAGGACCAGCTTGCAAAACCATTGGAAGAATTTCTGTTTTCCTTCAAGGAAATTGATCGCGAAACGCTTCATTCCGTTTCCAAGGAGGGAATATGCTACATTTACACAGACCTTGAGGAGGATTTCCCCAGTAAACGGAAGGATGAAGTCTGGTCGAAGATAAAGCTGGGGCTCCAGGCAAAAAAACTTACCCTCCCGCCGGGCGTTCTTGCCATCGTGGTCCTGGACGATTTCGGAAACACCAGTTCCATCCTGATTGCCATGGAATCTTCCGACAAGAGTTATTCGGAGCTTGAGGATTATGCCGATGAACTCTGCGAAAAACTCCGCCTTATCCCGGATCTGGCCAAGGCCTCGGTGTTGGGGACCCAGCAGGAAGAGATCGCGGTTACCATAGACCGTGAAAGACTGTCGGCCTACGGAATTGAGCCTTCCCAGCTTTTTCTCCAGTACCAGGCGGCTTCCCTTTCAGTCCCTTCCGGCAGTTTTTCCACAGATTATACGGAGTCCTCCATCCATGTAAACGCCACAGTCGGGAGCGAGCGTGAGATATCTGAGAGGATCGTTTATGCCGATGCATTCGGAAACATTGTGAGGCTCAAGGACATCGCCAGAATAGAGAGGCGGATGAAGGTTCCTGATTCCTTCATATCGTATAATGGGAATCCCTGTCTTGTCATCAATGTGGAAATGCGTCCGGACCACGATATCATTGCGTTCGGAGAGGAGGTGGAAGCTGTTCTTGATCAGTTTGAAAGCTCGCTTCCGGAAAGCGTAAGCATGAGCCGCATCTGCGACCAGCCCAAGGTGGTTCAAGGGAGTGTTTTTTCTTTCCTCAGAGACCTTCTCATATCCATGTGTGTGGTGGTACTGGTGATGCTGATGTTTTTTCCCATGCGCTCCGCCCTCATTGCAAGTTCGGGCGTTCCGGTGTGCGTTGCAGTCGCCATTTCCGTCATGTATATGACCGGGATGCCGCTTAACACCGTAACCCTGGCAGCGCTCATCGTAGTCCTGGGAATGATTGTGGACGACTCCATCATAACCATGGACGGGTATATGCAGCATCTGGGAATGGGATACAAGGGTGTAGATGCGGCGGCCTCAAGCGCCAAGGAGCTGTTTATGCCCACGTTCATCGCAACCCTTGCCATCTGTCTGATGTTCTTTCCTACGGAGTTTATCATCACGGGTTACCTTGGAGACTTCGTCGGGCTTTTCCCCTGGGTTGTTCTCATCGCCCTTATGACATCCCTCTTCTATGCCGTAACCGTTGTCCCATCGTTGGAAGTGAGGTTCATTGGAAATGAAGCCCCGGACAAAAGAAAAAATCTCATTGCAAGGGCGCAGGATGTATTTTTCGGATTTCTCCAGCGCATATACGAATGGTGCCTTGAGAAATGCTTCCGGCATCCGGCGGTGACATTGCTGGGCGGTGTCATTGCCATCGGCCTGGGGATTCTGATGTTTTCAACCCTTAATATCCAGATGATGCCCAAAGCCGCCAGGGACTTCTTTGTGATAGAGCTTTATGTCGATGCCGGAAACGGAATAGAGGTTACAAGGGAAAGGGCCGATTCCCTGGAGAAGCTGCTTCTTGCCGACAGCCGTGTCACTTCCGTCACATCTTTTGCAGGTACGGGTGCTCCCCGCTTTACAGCATCATACACCCCCATCCTGCCATCACCGCAAACCGCACAGCTCATCGTCAACACAGTTTCCTCCAAGGCAACGGAAGAAATTCTTATGGAATATACCGGCAAGTATGAGTACATGTTCCCGGATGCCCTTCTCCACTTCAAACAGATGGACTATCAGATGATGGATCCTATCGCCGTGAGCTTCTCTTCGGAAAACCGGGAAGAACTCATTGAACCGGCACAGAAGGTGAGCGCATTCCTGCGGTCTCTCAGCGGAGAAACCCAATGGGTTCACAGCGACATTGACAATTATGCGCCATCTGTGGAAATCACCCTGGACAGTGACGAGGCCTCAAGACTTGGCGTTTCAAAGCCTCTCCTGTCACTTACACTCGCCGGAGCTTTTGGCGGGGAGAAGATTGCGTCGCTTTGGGAAGGCGGGCGCCAAATCCCTGTCAACATTTACAGCGAGGGAATAGACAGGGATATGGACTATGATATCATAAACGGCCAGTTGGTTCCCACCCTGATTCCCGGTGTCCATGTTCCGCTCAGGCAGATTGCGGACATCGCTCCATCCTGGCAACCGGAGATGCTTTGCCGCACGGGAGGACGGAAAACCGTGGACATTGGCTGTGACTTAAAGTACGGTATAAGTGAGCCGGCCGTACAACGCAAACTCCAGAAATTCATTCACGAAGAGATAGAACCTACCCTTCCGGAGGACGTCAGTTACAGTTTCAAAGGACTTTCCTCACTCAATGAGAGGGTTGCGCCGCAGATTGGCTGGTCTTTTGCGGCGGCCTGTCTGGTCCTGTTTATCTTCCTCCTGATACATTTCAAAAAAACGTCACTTGCCACCCTCACCCTGGTGATGTCTTTACTCTGCCTTTTCGGCGCATCCTTCGGTCTCTGGGTATATGGCATGGATTTCAGTATTACTGCGGCGCTGGGGCTTATTTCCCTGGTGGGAATTATCGTCAGGAACGGGATTCTTATGTTTGAATATGCTGAAGAGCTCCGGGAGCAGGGAGAAAGCGTGAGGGAGTCTGCGCTGCTGTCCGGCAAACGGAGGATGCGTCCTATCTTCCTGACCTCCTGCACGACAGCGCTCGGCGTGCTTCCCATGATTCTGAGCGGGGATCTCCTCTGGATGCCTATGGGCATAACCATCTGCTTCGGAACGCTCCTCAGCATCTTTCTCATAACGCTCATCATGCCTGTCTCCTACTGGCAGCTTTTCAAAAGGGCCGACAAAAAATGAAGAGACTCTTTACCATCATATTGCTTCTTGCACAGACACTTGCAGCCTTCTCCCAGACGCTGAGTCTGGAAGAATGCCTTAAGTCGGCCTCTGAGAATAGTCCGACGTCCAGGAAATCGGCTCTTGACACAAAGGCGGCCAAGGCCATGAGGGCGGAAGCCAGGTGGGAATATGCGCCCCGGGTGAGCGTGAACGCCATCGCTTACGATGCCTTGAATCCTCTTGTCAGGATTACCTTGGGCGATGTTCTGGGCAGTTCCGACGCCGCAACGGTCCTTAAGGAAAATCTGAATGCCCTGGCTTACGAAAATGGTATAAAGCCTTATTTTGAAACCCTTTCGCGCGGGCATGTCGCTATGGCAACGGTGCTGCAGCCCCTTTTTGCCGGAGGGCGGATCATCAATGGCAACCGCCTTGCGGGAATAGGCCTCAACGCGTCGTCCCTGCAGGAAGAACTTGCGCTCAGGGAAGTCAGGGATTCGGTGGAGATCAAGTACTGGAGGATTGTTGCCCTGCAGGAGAAAGAAAAAACCCTTGTAGAAACCATGAAACTTGTCAGGAGCCTTGAAAAAGACCTTGAGAGTGCCATGGAGGCAGGGCTTGTTACCGAGCTGGCCATGCGTGAACTGAAGACGAAGAAAGCTCAGCTGGAGGCAGGGATGTTCAGGCTCTCGGGCTCGCTCTCCCTTCTGAAGATGGACCTTCTGGATTATGCCGGAATAGCGTTTGATTATTTGGAACTCAGGTCTTTGAAGCTTTCAGACTCATTGGATATGCTCCCCCCTCCGGAGGAAGTGCTGTCCGAAAATCCGGGCGTGGACGACACCGTGGAGTCACGCCTGCTGGATTTGCAGGTCAGTGCCAAGGAAACGGAAAAGAGAATGGCGGTAGGAGAGCTGCTCCCGCAGGTGGCCATTGGCGCTTCCTATGGATATAACGCCATTATGGGCCCCCAAAGCGGCAGGTTCAACGGGCTGGTGTTCGCCACCGTTAAAATACCGGTCACAGACCTTGGAAAAGCATCGGCACGGGTCCGCAGATACAATTACGACATTGAGAAGGCGCGGGAGGATAGGGAGTATCTTCTCTCCCGCCTTCGCTTGAGGGAGGGGATGTGCCGGCTTGAGGTGGAAACCCTCTGGAGGGAGATTTATGCGGCGGAAGAAGGTGTCCGGTATGCCGAATTGAATTTGGAGAAAGCTTCTGTACGTTTCAAAGCCGGCCAGACCACGGTATCAGATATCCTGCAGGCTAATATGGCCTGCGCAGAGGCAAAGGAGGCCTTGCTTTCCAGAAAAGCAGCCTACAAGAATGCTGTAAACGCCTACCTTAACTGTTTAGGAGAAACTGCTGAATAGACCTCAGGTCATCGGCCGGGAAGGCCTTCTGCTCTCCGGAAATCAGGTTCTTGATATTCACCTGCCCGGCTTCCATTTCGTTGGAGCCGTTGATGGAGATGAAGGGGATGCCCTTGCGCTCTGCGTAATCGAACTGTTTTTTGAGCTTGGTGGCCTCCGGGTACACCTCCACGGCTATGCCGGCGGCCCTGAGGGCCTTGGCCACGGGAAGGACGTAGCGGAGCTCATCGGCCCCCATGACGGCCAACAGGAGCCGGGAACTTTCCAGGGTGTCCGGGAAGAGCTCCAGGCCCGTGAGAACGTCGTAGATGCGGTCTGCCCCAAAGCTGATGCCCACGCCGGAAAGATCCGGCAGGCCGAAGATACCGGTGAGGTTGTCGTATCGGCCTCCTCCGCAGATGGAGCCAATCTCCCAGTCCAGGGCCTTTACCTCGAAGATGGCACCGGTGTAATAATTGAGTCCGCGGGCCAGCGAAAGGTCCATTTCCACGGGGGCGTCGATGCCCACGGCATCCATGAGGCCGAAGAGTTCTTCCAGCTCCGAGAGGCCCTTGAGACCCGTTTCGGAGGTGACGCCGGAAGCGCTGCCGCCTTCGAAGAGCTTTTTCATGGCGGCCATCTTCTCTCCGAAACTGCCCTTCAGGGAAAGAATCTGTTCGATGACGGCGATGCCGCCGGCTTCCAGGCCCTTGTCGGCCATTTCTTCCTTCACTTTTTCTATGCCGATCTTGTCCAGCTTGTCGATGGCGACGGTGATGTCCACCACCTTGTCGGGGGCGCCGGCAATCTCTGCAAAGCCGGTGAGTACCTTCCGGTTATTGATGTGGATGCCCACCCGGACGCCCAACCTGGCAAACACCGTGTCCACCATCTGCACCAGTTCCAGTTCGTTCACCTGGCTGCGGGTGCCAATTACGTCCACGTCGCACTGGTAGAACTCACGGTAGCGGCCCTTCTGGGGGCGGTCGGCCCGCCAGACCGGCTGGATCTGAAAGCGCTTGAAAGGGAGGGCAATCTCTGCCTGGTGTTGCACCACGTAACGGGCGAAGGGGACGGTGAGGTCGTAGCGGAGGCCCTTTTCCGGGGCCAGGGCGGCCTTCTCGCCGCTGTTCTGGATGCGGAACAGGAGCTTGTCTCCCTCTTCCCCGTACTTGCCCAACAGCGTGGAGAGATTCTCCATGGCCGGCGTCTGGATTTCCTGGTATCCGTAGGTGCGGAAGACGCTGCGGATGGTATCAAAAATATAGTTGCGGCGGGCCATTTCTCTCTGGCTGAAATCCCGCGTGCCCTTGGGTATGGAAGGTTTTTGAACTGCCATTTTTATAAAATTTGCCAAAGTTAGCAAAAAAGTGTTATATTTGTAGTCCCAAACGCGAGATTAGCTCAGTTGGTAGAGCGTTGGCTTCCCAAGCCGAAGGTCGCGAGTTCGAGACTCGTATCTCGCTCACAATTCTTTCACGACCAGTGCATTAGGAATAATGCGCTGGCCTTTTTTATCATAGGCCCCGTTGTCGCAGGGATGGGAGATAATGCCTTCGGCGTTTCCTTCTGAACGGCCGTCCACCGCCCCGTGCTTGAGGCTGAGGGCACCGGTGCCCAGGTCAAAGAGCTGTGCCTCTTCGGGGAAGGGATTGGGGGCCGATGTACAGGCTGCGACCAGCAGGGGAAGTGCTATAAGGATGAGCTTTTTCATAAGTGAGGGGTTTATGTACAAAATTAGCAATAATTTGGGGAAATATGCAGATTATTCGTAATTTTGTGTTTGTAAAAAAGTAGGCGCCATGATTGTCAAGTCCTTTGTTCTCAAACCCCGCACCATTTCCCGGATTGCAGCCCTCTGCACTCCGGATACCATTGCCGTGGTCCGTCCCGGCAAGAAGATAGAAGCCCTGTTCAGGGACGCCGTCCGGAAGACGGTGGTGGAGAAGCGGCAGGCTTTCGAGGAGGTGACGGCCATCCGGGAGCATTTCTGCACCATGGCTACGGGAGACGACTACCTCCGGAAGGTGGACGAGACGGTGGAGGCCGTCGCCGCTTACCTGAGGGAAGCCATGTATGTGCAGACATCGGCCACGGCCATCGAAGACTACGTACTGGCCAAGTGCTCCCGCCTCTGCGCGGAGGCCGTGAACGCCCAGGTGGGAGGAACCCTCCTGGACGGCACCCAACTCATGATTTGCCAGCAGGACGGCGCCGGTAACCAGCACTTCGACTGGGCGGCTTCCGGACGGCAGATTGAGCAGCGTTGCCAAGGCGTGCCCAGCCCTGTGGTTATCTCGGGCGGGTACGGCATGCTCACTTCCGGCTATGTGGTAAGGGTGGGGAAGGACGGCGCCCATCTGATGGCTTCGCTCATCGCTTCCGTCCTCAAGGCCCAAAGCATCGAGTTCCATATCGAGTCCCAGGGCGTGGCGGGCATCCCGGCCATGACCTACGACGAGGCGGCGCACTTCTGTGCATCGGCCCGGGCGCCCTTCTCTTCGTCGGCCATCTGGCCGGCCAAGAATGCCGGCATCCCCATCCTGGTCAAGAATATTGACGACGAGCAGTTTGAGGGAACGGTGATTTCCACCGGGTCGGTCCATAAGATAGAGGTGATTGCAGAGGATGACCTTTCTTTGGTAACCGTATATGGCACCGGCCTGCTGGGTCGCGTGGGTATGTCGGGGGCCATTTTCTCCTGCCTGGCCCAGGCCGGCGTGAACGTCCGCTTCATTGCCCAGACCTCTTCCGAATACAGCATCAGCTTTGCCGTGGCCCAGGCGCAGAACCAGCTGGCCGGCGAGGCCATCCGCGGCCTTTTCAAGGGCAATCCGCTCCTCCCGTTGGATGACGTGGTGGTCCTGAACCAGGCCGTGGGAATTGTTACGGTGTTCGGCAGCCGGATGAAGAATGTGCCCGGCACCTCGGGTTCCGTCTTCGGAAAACTGGGGGCGGCGGGCATCAATGTCATTGCATCGGCTCAGGGCGGGGAAGAACTCTCCATTTCCTTAGTGGTGAGTGCGCAGGATGTTGAAAAAGCAAAGGAGGTTCTTTCGTAGAACCTCCTTTTTTTACTTGATAATTCCTTCTTCCTTGAACACCTTGGTGAGGGCGTCAACCGCTTTGTCCACCTGTTCGCGCGTGTGCGTGGCCATGAGGGAGAAGCGGATAAGGGTGTCCTGCGGGGCGCATGCCGGCGGAACCACGGAATTGATAAAGATGCCTTCGTCAAAAGCGCGTTTGGTAACGATGAAGGTCTTTTCCAAGTCTCTCACATACAGCGGGATGATGGGGCTCTCGGTGTCTCCGACCTCAAAGCCGGCTTCCTTGAAGCGGCGGAGGGCATAGTTGGTCACGTCCCAGAGGTTGGTGATGCGCTGGGGCTCCTTCTGGATGATGTGAAGGGCCTCCAGGGCCGATGCCGTTGCAGCGGGCGTGTCCGAAGCCTGGAAGATATAGGTGCGGGCGGTGTGACGGAGGTAGTTGATAATCACCTTGTCGGCCGCGATGAAACCGCCGATGGCGGCCAGGCTCTTGGAGAAGGTGCCCATGATGAGGTCAATCTCGTCGGAGAGGTGGAAGTGGTTGCAAACGCCGCGGCCGTCCTGCCCGAAGACACCCAGGCCGTGGGCTTCGTCCACCATAATGGCCACATTGTCATACTTGTGCTTGAGCTCCACAATTTCCGGGAGTTTGGCCAGGTCGCCCTCCATGGAGAAGACACCGTCCACGACAATCAGCTTCACGGCATTCTTGGGGCAGCGGCGCAGGCAGCGCTCCAGGTCCTTCATGTCGTTGTGCTTGTAGTGGAGGCCTTTGGCAAAACTGAGGCGGCGGCCGTCCACGATGGAGGCGTGGTCACGGTCGTCACAAATGATGAAATCGTCCTTGGTGAGGAGCTGGGGAATGACGCCGCTGTTCACGGTGAAGCCGGTGGAGAACACCAGGGCCTCGTCTTTTCCCACAAAGGCGGCCAACTCTTTTTCCAGCTGTACGTGGAGGTCCAGCGTACCGTTGAGGAAACGGGAACCGGCGCAGCCGGAACCGTATTTCTTGAGGGCCTCGATGCCCGCGTTGATGACACGCTCGTCTCCGGTGAGCCCGGTATAGGCGTTGGAACCGAACATGAGAATCTGCTGTCCGTCCATGGTAACTTCGGTTCCCTGTTTGCTGGTAATCTGACGGAAATAAGGATAGATGCCCTTCTCCATCATTTTCTGGGGGAGGTCATATTTGGCCAGTCTGGCGTGTAAAAGTCCCATCTTGGTATAGGTTTAAGTATCGTTTCGTCTTTTAAAAATC
>CAJOMB010000033.1:0-11358 GCA_905235615.1 uncultured Bacteroidales bacterium
GAAAGAAAGACAGTTATATATGAAACGCATCCTTATAGCACTGGCGCTGCTGTTCCCGCTGAGCGCCCTTGCTCAATCCCAAGAGGCCACCCTCCAGCGCGAAGGGGACCGGATGGCGGTATCGGCCGACATCCAGCTCACGCCGGCCATGCTCAAAGGCGTGAAGGCCTTCGTCCTGGTGCCGCAGGTGACGGACGGGGCGCACAGCGTGGCGCTGCGTCCCATCGGCCTGTATTCCAAGGACAAGTTCTACTCCTACCTGGAGCCTTACGGCTTCTCCGGCGCATCCGACGACAAGGTGTTCCGCAAGGAGCAGCTGCCCGCCACCGTGCACTATGAGAGTTCCGTTCCCTACGAGGTATGGATGGACGGCGCCCAGCTTGAGCTGGTACACAAGTATGAAGGCTGCTGCGGAGACAGCGGCATAGAGGCGGTGGACACCCTCACGTACTATGACGAGGCTCCCATTGCCTTTGTCCCGGCTTTCCGCGAGGTGGAGAAAGACCGCACCATGAAGCTGGAAACCATCTCCGGCGAAGCCGCCGTGGAGTTTATGGTGGGCAAGACCGTACTGGACGAGAAGTATCGCAACAATGCGGCCGAACTGGTCAAGATCAAAGAAAGCATCGAAGCCGTGCGCTCCAACAAAGAGGTGCACCTGCGGACGGTACGCATCACGGGCCATGCCTCTCCTGACGGCAAGTACGCCACCAACGAGAAGCTCTCCCAGGGCCGCACCCAGGTCGTGCGTGACTACGTGGTCTCCCAGTTCGACTTCCCGGAGCACGTGGTGGTGGCGGAAGCCGATGCCGAGAACTGGGCGGGGCTCCGCAGCTATGTGGAGGACTCCAACCTGAAGAACAAGGAGGCCATCCTGGAGCTCATCGACAGCGACCTGGCTCCCGACACCAAGGAGCAGCGCATCCGCAGCAAGTATCCCACGCAGTGGAATACCCTCAAGAAGGACTGCATGCCGCAGCTCCGCCGGACGGAATACGCCATCGAGTTCCTCACCGTGGACTATGAGGCCGTGGCCACCAAGGTGGAAATGGCCAACAACGCCATGAAGGAAGGAGACCTCCGGAAGGCTACCGAGATTCTCTCAACGGCCGGCGACGACCCCGAAGCCGCCTATGCCCGCGGAACCTTAGCCGCCCTGAAGGAAGACTTCGCCACGGCCGCCGCAGAGTTCAAGAAGGCCCTGGACGGCGGCATCGCCCAGGCCAAGGACAAATGGGAAGAGGTGAGCCGTCACCGATTCATCAACAAAGACAAGGTGGTTCCTGCAGAAGCTACTGAGTAGTTAATTTAAGATTGTCAAAGGACGGCCTCAGTTCCCCGTTTTCTATGCGGTGGATGATGGCCGTCACTTTTTCGTTCATGGGGGTGGGGAAGCCCGTCTCTTTTCCGAAGGCGGCGATGGCGCCGTTGATGGCGTCCACCTCCGTTTTCTTGCCTCTTTCAATGTCCTGCAGCATACTGGCTTTGAGGAGGGCGTGCTTGCGGATGGCGAAGGGAAGAATCAGGAGGGAGAGGGCTTTCTTTACGGGCCCGTTGTAGTTCAGGAGCTTGACGGCATCCTTTCCCTGCACCGGTTCAATCTTGATGCCGGCGTGGTCGCATACGTCGATGCACTCTTTGATGAGTTCCAGTACGATGCGGCGGGATTCTTTGTTGGCGGCGGCTTCCCCGAAGGTGCAGCCCAGCACCGTGCTCATGCCGGAGAAGGCCGAATTGATGAGCAGCTTGCTCCAGCGGACGCCCACGAAATTGGACTCCACGGTAACCGGCCCCATCATTTCCAGCAGCCGCTTGACTTCCCCTATATGCTGGTTGGGCTGCGGGTTCAGGCTTCCCAAAGAGAAGGTGAGGCTGTCGGGCTGGCTGGTGAGCTGGCACAGGCCGGGGCCCAGCATGGTGGCGCCCCAGGCAACGGTGCAGCCCAGCACACGCTCCGGGCCCACGATGGCGGCGATGCCGGCTTCCGGCAGGCCGTTCTGGAGGGTGACGATGACGCCGTCATCGGCCAGAAAATCCTTGAGGAAGGTGACCGTTTCCACATTGTGCTGCTGCTTGGTGAGAAGGAAGAGGATGTCGTATTTTCCGCTCATTTCCTCCGGAAGCAGGGCTTTCACCGGCACCGTGAAATCTACGGTTCCCACCACGTGGGCGCCGTCATCCTTGAGGGCTTCCACGTGGGCTTTGTTGTGGTTGATGAGTTCTATTTCTCCGCCTTTGCGGGTGATGTAGGCGCCCAGGATGGTTCCTAAGGAACCGGCGCCATAGATGGCTGCTCTCATGGTTTAGAAAGGAAGGTCGTCGGAGGGTTCTGCGGGGGCGGAAGGCTGGAAGCCGGCAGGCATGTTGCTGGCAGGGGCCTGCGGCTGCACCGGCTGGGGCTGAGGCTGCGGCTGGGGCTGCGCCGGCTGCTGGGCATAGCCGCCCTGGTAGCCGCCTTCACCCTGGCTGTCCGGGCGCTTCCCGAGGAGCTGGAGGGAATCGGCCACCACTTCCGTGGTGTAGCGCTTGTTGCCTGTCTGGTCTGTCCACTGGCGGGTGCGAAGTTTGCCTTCAATATACACCTGAGAGCCCTTGTGGACGTATTTTTCCACCACGTCGGCGTTATTTCTCCACACGACGATGCTGTGCCACTCGGTGTTTTCGCGGAGTTCTCCGCCGCGGTCACGATAGCGCTCCGTGGTGGCCAGGCGGAACGACGCCACCTTGGCGTTGGCGGAGGGGTTCTGGGGGTTGGATTCCAGGTAACGTACTTCGGGGTCGTTTCCAACGTTACCGATAAGCATTACTTTGTTCAGTGACATAATATGATAAGTTAAATTCGGTGTTATCCTGAGGCTGCAAGTTACAAAACTTCCAGCATTTTTTCAACATCCGGCTCCGCTCCGGTGAAAATCCGGTAACCGGCCACAGCCTGGCCCAGCATCCAGCGGCGGCCGCTCACATACAGCCGGCAGGGCTCCCGGGTGAGCCGGGGAATCCGGTACTCCGCTTCTACAACCACGGCATCCCTGAAGGGAAGGTCTGCGGGTACGGGCGCACTCCCCGGCAGGGTGTAAAGAATCACGTCCGGCGTCAGGGAGCAGGCTTCTTCCAAGGGCACGGTCTCATAGCCCAGGGCCGATGCTTTCTCCACCGACCGGCCGGTAACGGTGACTTCGCAGCCCATTTCCCGGGCGGCATAGGCGGCGGCACGGGCGGCTCCGCCTGTCCCCACCACCAGGGCTTGCTTGAAATGCAGACCTGTTTCCCGCAGGGAATCGGCCACGCCGTTCACATCCGTATTGAAGCCCTTGTAGCCCCCGGGGCAGGGGACAACCAGATTCACGGCGCCGGTATGGAGGGCCTCGGGCGAGTGTGCATCCACCTTGCGGAAGGCGTCCTGCTTGAAGGGGGCCGTGACGTTGATGCCGTCGTAGCCTTCCGTGAAGGCCTTCCAGGCGTCTTCGAAGCGCTCGAAGTCCAGCAGGTCATAGCTGTGTGCACCGCCATAGCCGGCAGCGATGAGGCGCGGGCTCAGGGACCCGGCGACGGGGTGGCCTATCAGGGCGAATTTCATGATTTGCGGAAGAAACTTTCGTGAATATAGGAGCCTATGCCGGCCAGGGCCTGGATGAATACCTGGGATTCATGGTTCAGGGTGGCGTAAATCATGCCCGTTCCCATGGGGATGCCCCAGATGCTCCTGAGAAATCCGGCCACTACGCTGTGGAAGGCTCCGAAGCCGCCCGGAACCGGAACCACGGAGCTGAGAGTGCCTATTATGGCAATGAAAAAGGCGTCTATGAAGGTGAGGCCGGCGAAGGCTTCCACGTCCTGCAGCGCCCAGAGAATGGCGGCGCTGGTGAGCCAGTAAAGGAACCAGATGACAAGGGTGTACAGGAGAAAGAGCCAGCCCTTTTCCATATGGAGGAAAGAGGTGAGTCCATGGCCGATTCCCTCCAGAAATCCCCAGCTCTTGCCCCAGAAGGGGGAGGCGTCCTTGTATTTGCGGGCCAGGAAGATGAAAAGCCCTGCCAGGATGAGGATGGTGGCCGATGCTGTCCAGAGCGTCCGGGTGCCGCCCAGTCCTTTCAGGATATCTTCGAAGAAGCCGCTGAAGCGTTCCCTGGCGAATACCACCAGGCCGACGGCCAGGAGAGCGCCCACCAGGAGGTCCCAGCCTCTTTCCATCAGGAGGGTGCCTAAGGCCTTGTCTATGGTCATGCGGCGCCGGCCGTTCTCGTCTTTGGAAGAGTTTTTGACCACATAGCCTAAGCGGACCACTTCTCCGGCGCGGGGAATCACCAGATTGGCCGCCAGGCAGATGTTGTAGGCGTTGAAGCAGGTGATGACGGAAGTGGCCGGATCGATGGGCCGGAGCAGCATCTGCCAGCGGAGCCCACGGAGGAGGCTGACCAGCAGGCCGAAGGCCATGGCCAGGATGACATATTCCCATCGGCATTGCTGCATGGCCTGCCAGAACTGCTCCCAGTCTATGCTCCGGAAGCAGAAATAAACCAGAACAACGGCCACGGCTGCCCAGAAGAGGTACTTGAGGATATTCTTGACACGGCTTTCCATACCGGGAGCAAAGATAGTGGAAAATTGGCAAATAATGGTTACATTTGCAGGTAAAACTTATCCGTATGAAATCAATCCTGGGAATTGGGAACGCCCTTACCGACATCCTGGCCGTCCTGCCGGATGACAGCCTTCTGAAAACGTATCACCTTCCGCTGGGAAGCATGCAGCATGTGGACATGGAGACCGGAGACCGCATCTGGGAGGCCCTCAAGGAGTATGGCGTGAAGTATGTGCCCGGTGGCTCCGCCGCCAACACCATCACCTGCACGGCCATCTTCGGCATGCCTTCGGGCTTTCTGGGAAAGATAGGGAACGACGATCTGGGCAACCTTTTCAAGAGCACCATGGAGCAGTACGGCGTACGTGCCCAGATGCTTTACAGCCCCAAGTCCAGCGGCCGTTGCATGGTGTTCATCACCGGCGCCAATGCGGAGCGCACCTTTGCGGATTACATGGGCGCCACGCTGGAGCTGGGCCCGGACGACCTTTCGCCGGAACAGTTCCAGGGCTATGACTATTTCCACATCGAGGGCTATCTGGTGCAGAACCAGGAACTTATCTCCAAGGCGGCCCGGCTGGCCAAGCAGGCCGGTTGCACCATTTCCATAGACATGGCTTCCTACAATGTGGTGGAATCCAACGACGCCTTCTTCCACAACCTGGTGGAGAACTACGTAGATATTGTTTTTGCCAACGAGTCGGAAGCCAAGGCGTACACCAAGAGGGAGCCCCGCGAAGCCATTGACGAGCTGGCCCGGGTGTGCAAGATTGCGGTGGTGAAGGTGGGCAAGGCCGGTTCCATGGTCAAGTCCGGGGACGAGTATCATTTCATCGAGCCCTGGCCGGCAGAGCCTGTGGACGCCACCGGGGCCGGAGATACCTATGCCGCCGGTTTTCTCTATGCCCATTCCCTCGGGATGCCGCTGCGCGTCTGCGGAGAGATAGGCTCCATCATCGCCGCCAAGGTGGTGGAGGTGATCGGCACCAAGATTGACATTCCCCGCTGGCGGAGCGCCAAGGAAGAAATCCGCGCCCTCATTGCCGCTAATCAGAAGTAGGGATGAAAAAATATTTTTGGGTTTTCCTCATTGCCATGGTTCCGCTCATCGAGATCCGCGGGGCCATCCCTTATGCGGTGGGTTTCGGCCTGCCGCTGGTCCCTTCCATTCTGGTGGCCATTCTGGGCAACATGCTTCCCGTCCCCTTTATCTTCCTCTTTGCCCGCAAGGTGCTGGAGTGGGGAAAGGATAAGAAGGTGACAGGAAAGTTCTTTACCTGGTGCATAGAAAAAGGGGAGAAAGGAGGACGGAAACTGGAGGCCAAGGCCGGGAAGGGGCTTTACTGGGCCTTGTTCCTCTTTGTGGGCATCCCGCTGCCCGGCACCGGTGCCTGGACGGGTACCCTGGCCGCCAGCATCCTGAATATGGATTTCAAAAAGAGCAGCCTGGCCGTGATGGCGGGCGTGTTGCTGGCCGGCGCCATCATGCTCCTGGCCTCCTTGGGCGTCTTCGGTGCCATCGGCCTGGTGAAGTAAATTTTTTGTATCTTTGCAATTCTTTTAGAAGGAACATTTTATGGCATACTACGAATTGAACGAGCAGGAGCAGGGACGCAGGGAATCCCTTGCCAAACTGAGGGAACTGGGTATCAACCCCTATCCGGCACCCATGTATCCGGTAAACACCACCACGGAGGAAATTGCGGAAGGCTTCAAGCCTGAGGAAGGCAATTTCCAGGATGTGTGCATCGCCGGCCGCATCATGAGCCGCCGCATCATGGGGGCCGCGTCCTTCATGGAACTGCAGGACCACGCGGGGCGCATCCAAGTGTACGTGAAGCGGGATGAGATTTGCCCCTCGGAGGACAAAACCCTGTACAACACCGTATTCAAGAAACTCCTGGATATCGGGGATTTCGTGGGCATCAAGGGCTTCGCCTTCTTCACCCAGACCGGCCAGCTTTCCGTACATGCCAAGGAACTGACGGTTTTGAGCAAGAGCCTCCGCGTGCTCCCCATCGTGAAGACGGACGCCGACGGCACGGTACATGACAGCTTCGAAGACCCGGAGCTTCGCTACCGCCAGCGCTATGTGGACCTGGTGGTGAACCCGCAGGTGAAGGAGACCTTCGTGAAGCGGACGCTCATCATCAACACCATGCGGGAGTGCTTCAACGAGGCCGGCTGCTTGGAGGTGGAAACCCCCATCCTGCAGGCCATCCCCGGCGGTGCCACGGCCCGTCCTTTCGTGACGCACCACAATGCCTTGGACGTGGACATGTACATGCGTATTGCCAATGAGCTGTATCTCAAGCGCCTCATCGTGGGCGGCTTCTCCGGTGTGTACGAGTTTGCCAAGAACTTCCGCAACGAGGGCATGGACAAGACGCATAACCCGGAATTTACCTGCGTGGAAATGTATATCGCCTACAAGGATTACATCTGGATGATGGAGTTCACGGAGAAAATGCTTCAGCGCGTGGCTCAGGCTACCGGCGGCGTACGCAAGACCATCGGCGGCAATGAAATTTCCTTCGAGGGACCGTTCCGCCGCCTTCGCATCCTGGACGCCATCCAGGAGTACGCCGGCGTGGATGTGAAGGGCATGGACGAGGCGCAGCTGCGCGAGGTTTGCAAGAAGCTGAACGTGGAAGTGTCCCCGGAAATGGGTGTGGGCAAACTGATAGATGCCATTGTAGGGGAGTATGTGGAGAAGAACCTGGTGCAGCCCACCTTCCTGATTGACTATCCCGTGGAAATGAGCCCGCTCACCAAGCGCTGCCGTTACGACGACACGCTCACGGAGCGTTTTGAGCTTTTTGTGAACGGAAAGGAACTGGCCAACGCCTATTCCGAGCTCAACGACCCTGTGGACCAGCTGGAGCGCTTCGAGGAGCAGGCGGCCCTCAAGAGCAAGGGGGACGACGAGGCCATGTACATCGATTACGACTTTGTCCGCGCCCTGGAGTACGGCATGCCGCCCACCAGCGGTATCGGCATCGGCATCGACCGCCTTGCCATGTTCATGACAGGTCAGGAGAGCATCCAGGACGTGCTCTTCTTCCCCATGATGCGTCCGGAGAAGTTTTAATGGACTCCATCACATCGGCCCGGAATCCCAAGATCAAGAATCTGCTCCTGCTGCAGGAAAAATCCAAGGCGCGGCGGGAGCAGGGGCTTTTTGTGGTGGAAGGCCGACGGGAGCTGGAGCACTGCATAGCCGCCGGCTTTATCATCCGGACGCTGTTCGTTTGCCCGGAGATAACAGGGGCCTCTGCCCATGACTCTGCAGATATTTATTTTTCGGGACGGTGCCCGAAAAACCAAATTTCTGCGCCGTCCTTCCTTCGTCACCCCACGCACGCAGAGGCCTCTTGTCATTCTGAGCGAAGCGAAGAATCTCCTTTGGTCATCGAGATTCCGGAGCAGTTGTACCGGAAGGTGGCGTATCGGGAGAGTACGGAAGGGATTATTGCGGAGGTGGAGTACAAGTCTTTGACACTGAAAGACTTGAAGTTTCCGGAGAATCCGCTGGTGATGGTTTTGGAGAGCGTGGAGAAGCCGGGAAATCTGGGGGCGGTGCTCCGCAGTGCAGACGCCGCCGGGGTGGATGCCGTCATTTTCTGCGATCCCCTCACGGACCTTTACAACCCCAATCTCATCCGGGCCTCCATCGGCGCCATTTTTACGGTTCCCACCGTGACCGCCTCTTCGGAGGAAACCATTGCTTTCCTGAAAGAGAAGGGCATCCAAATCCTGACGGCGCAGCTGCAGGATTCTTCCCTCTATTACGACGTGGACATGCGCCGGGGAACGGCCCTGGTGATGGGCACCGAGTCCACCGGCCTCACCGGTGTCTGGCGCCAGGCGGCATCGGCCCATATCCGCATTCCCATGCTGGGACGCCTGGACAGCCTGAACGTGTCCGTATCGGCCGCCATCCTTCTTTTTGAAGCCGTCCGGCAGCGGCAATGCCCTTGATCGCTAAATAATTGACGCTCATTACCTTATACACTATTCCTCGTTCAAAAATCGAACGAGGAATGTATTATAATGCGGTGATAGTCAGGCGCTTAGTTATCAAGCCCCATGTTTGGAAATGAGCCGGAATCTTTGTACTTTTACACGAATAAATGGAACATCAAGAATTATGAAGAAGTTTCTGCTGGCCATAACGGCCGTCCTTCCCCTTCTGGCAGTTTCCTGCACAGACAAAACGCAACTCACATTCAAAGAGATACAGAAAGTCCAAAGCCCCGGCGGCGTGCTGGAGCTTACGGTGGGCCTTACTCCCGAAGGTGCGCCTGTATATACCCTGTATCGGGGAGAGCAGGCTGTAGTGCTTCCCTCCCGTTTAGGATTCGAGCTCATGGAGGGAGAAGACCTGAAGGAAGGCTTCACGCTTACGTCCGTGGAACAGGACAGCTTGGATGAGACCTGGGAGCCGGTCTGGGGAGAGGAAGCCAGCATCCGGAACCATTACAACGAAGTGCTGGTTAAACTGGGCCGGGAAGACGGCGTGAACATGAACATCCGTTTCCGTGTGTATGATGACGGCCTGGGCTTCCGCTACGAGTTCCCTTTGGAGAACAAACTCACCTATTTCAATATCAAGGAAGAAATCACGGAGTTCGCCATGACGGGAGACCATACCGCCTGGTGGATCCCCGGAGACTATTCCACCCAGGAGTTCAATCCCACGGAATCCAGACTTTCGGAAATCCGCCGGCTGTCGGACCTTCCCCACAAACGGGGAGGATGGCCTTTTACGCCCTTCTCTCCCACCGGCGTGCAGACGGCCCTGCAGATGAAATCGGCCGATGGGCTGTATATCAACATTCATGAGGCGGCGGTGCTCAATTATCCCACTACCAACCTGGAGCTGGACGACAAGAACTTTGTGTTCACCACCCACCTCACCCCGGATGCGGAGGGCGTCAAAGGCCGTATGCAGGCCCCCTGCAAGACGCCCTGGCGCAGTATCATGGTGTGTACCAGTGCCACGGACGTACTGGCCTCCCGTCTGGTTCTGAACCTGAACGACCCTTGCGCCCTGGAAGACGTTTCCTGGATTCATCCCGTGAAATACATGGGCGTCTGGTGGGAAATGATTACCGGAAAGAGCGAGTGGAGCTATACGGACGAGTATCCTTCCGTGCAGTTGGGGGTGACGGATTACAGGCACTCCAAACCCCACGGCCGCCACGGAGCCAACAACGAGAACGTGCGCCGGTACATAGACTTTGCCGCCGAGAACGGCTTTGACGGCATCCTTATCGAGGGCTGGAACGAAGGCTGGGAAGACTGGTACGGTCACCAGAAAGACTTTGTCTTCGACTTTCTCACCCCTTATCCGGACTTTGACCTGCCGGCCCTGAACAAATATGCCCACGAAAAAGGCATCCGCCTCATCATGCACCACGAAACTTCCTCCTCCACAGTGAATTACGAGCGTTGGATGGAGAAGGCGTACCAGCTCATGAACCAGTACGGCTACAACGCCGTCAAGAGCGGTTATGTGGGCAAAATCATCCCTTACGGAGACTATCACTACAGCCAGCCCACCATCAACCACTATCACTATGCGATTACGGAGGCGGCCAAGCATCATATCATGGTGAATGCCCACGAGGCGGTGCGCCCCACCGGCCTGTGCCGTACCTGGCCCAACATGATAGGCAACGAGAGCGCCATGGGCACGGAGTTCCGCGGCACCATCCAGCCCGGCCATACCACCGTCTTCCCCTTCACCCGCCTGCAGGGCGGCCCCATGGATTACACCCCCGGCATCTTCGAGACGGACATGTCCAAGAACAACCCCAAGGACCGGAATCACATGCACCACACCATCTGCAACCAGCTGGGCCTGTATGTGACCTTCTACAGCCCCCTGCAGATGGCTGCCGACCTGCCGGAGAACTACGCCCGCTTCATGGACGCCTTCCAGTTCATCAAGGACGTGGCGGTGGACTGGGACAAGAGCCTGTACTTGGAGGCCGAGCCGGGCGCCTATATCGTGACGGCGCGTCATCCCAAACTTTCTGCGCTCAATGCATCGGCCCGAAGCACGGCCACGCTGCCCGATGCCCGGAAGAATATGGTAACCAACGCCGCCAAGTTCGTGTATGCACTCCCGGAGGACGCCACCCTCAAGGATTTGGAGAAGGCAACGCCCCGCGACGTCTGGTACGTGGGCGGCATTACGGACGAGAACAGCCGCGAGGTAAGCGTGAAGCTGGATTTCCTGAAGCCCGGCGTGGTGTATGAATCCACCCTGTATGCCGACGGTCCCGAGGCCGATTATGAAACCAACCCCCAGTCCTACGTGATCACCCGCGGCGAAGTGACATCGGCCGATGTGCTGAAAATCAAGATGGCCCGCGCCGGCGGCTTCGCCCTTAGCCTGAGAGAAAAATGAGTCAGAAACTGAGTTCCATCGCGCCTGCCACCGTAAAGGATCCCAAGACGGGGAAGGAGTTTCCCGTACTGGCCGCCCTGGTGGACCATAAGCTCAAGGCCCTGGATTATGAGCTGAGGGACCCCGCCCAGGTGGAGTTTATCGGCTACAACCATCCGGACGGGCGGCGCACCTATATCCGTTCCCTGTGTTTTTTGGCGCAGCGGGCGGCCCGGAACCTCTTTCCGGAAAAGATATTCAAGATTAACCATTCCCTTCCCAGCGGCTATTATTGCAAGTTCCGGGCAGAGCATGTCTCCGACGAGGATATCCTGGCCCTCAGGGAAGAAATGCGCCGTTTGGTGGCCTTGGACCTGCC
>CAJOMB010000033.1:11394-21991 GCA_905235615.1 uncultured Bacteroidales bacterium
TTCGAGTCCCAGAACCAGCGCCTGAAGGCCGGCATCCAGCGCTCCTTGGGCCGATACACCTGCACGGTGTATTTCCTGGACGGGGTGGCGGACAATTTCTACGGCCCGCTGGTTCCTTCTACCGGCTATCTGAAGGTCTTCGACCTGGTGCCCTTCCACCACGGTTTCTGCCTGCAATATCCCTGGTTAGAGGACATCACCCGCGTGATTCCCCGCCTGAAACAGAAGAAACTCACCATTACGCTCAAGGAGTACGGAAAGTGGTGCAAGACCACCGGCATCGTGAGCATGGGCGCCTTGAACCAGCGCCTGATGGACGGAAAGGCCGTGGAGCTCATCAACCTCTGCGAGGCCCGGCAGGAAAGGGCCTATGCGGATTTGGCCGACAAGATTTACGCGGAGCGCGAGCGGGTGAAGATTGTTTTCATTGCCGGACCTTCCTCCAGCGGAAAGACCTCCTCTTCCCTCCGCGTGGCCCAGCAGCTGAAAGTCCTGGGCATGAACCCCAAGGTAATCGAGCTGGACAATTATTTCGTGTCCCGCGAGCGTACGCCCTTGGACGATGACGGAAACTACGACTTCGAGGCCCTGGAAGCCATGGACCTGGAGCTGTTGGGAACGCAGCTGAACACCCTCCTGGACGGCGGGGAAGTGGAGCTGCCGCGTTACGATTTCAAGCAGGGCAAACCCTTCTTCGAGGGGCAGATGATGCGCCTGGAGGAGAACGATATCCTGGTGATGGAGGGCATCCACGCCTTGGACCCCCAAATGGTGCCCTCGGTGGACCAGAGCCGCATTTACAGGATATTTGCATCGGCCCTTACCTCCCTCAAACTGGACGAGAACAACTGCATCTCCACGGCGGACAACCGGCTGCTGCGCCGCATGGTGCGGGACAACCGCGTGCGGGGCATTTCGCCGGAGGACACCATTCTCCGCTGGGCTTCCGTGCGGAGAGGGGAGAACCTTCACATCTTCCCCTTCCAGGAAAATGCGGACGCCCAGTTCAACACGGCCCTCCTGTATGAGCTGCCCATGCTGCGTTACTATGCGGAACCGCTGCTGCGCCGCATCCTGCCCTCGTCTCCGGCATATGCCGAGGCCGTGCGCCTGCTCAAGTTCCTCTCCTATATCGTAGCCTTGCAACCCACCGAGATGGCTGCCATCCCTCCCACTTCCATCATGCGGGAGTTCATCGGCGGACAGACGCTTTAGACATGATGAATGTAGGAATCATCGGGGCCGGCCATATTGCAGAAAAGGCCGCCACCACCCTTGGAGCCATGGAGGACATGCAGTGTCTGGCCATCGGCTCCCGCTCTTTGGAGAAGGCGCAGGCCTTCGCCGCACGTTTTTCCGTTCCGCGGGCCTATGGCTCCTACGCGGAGCTTCTGGCCGATCCGGATGTGGAACTGGTCTATGTGGCCGTTCCCCATTCCTGCCATTTTGAGGTGACGCGGGATGCCATCCTTGCGGGGAAACCCTGCTTAGTGGAGAAGTCCTTCATGCTCAATGCCACCGAAGCCGCCACCATCCTGGCCCTGGCCCGGGAGAAGGGCGTTTTTGTGGCGGAGGCCCTGTGGCCGCGCTACATGCCGGTTCGTGAGCTGGGCCGGGAGTTGCTGGCGTCCGGCGTCATCGGCCAGCCCAGGATGGTGACGGCCAGCATCGCCTACAACGTTTCCGACAAGGAGCGCGTCCTGAGGCCGGAGCTGGGCGGGGGAGCGTTGCTGGATTTGGGTGTGTACCTCCTCAATTTCGTGCGGATGTTCTTCGACAGCCCCATCGACCGCCTCAATACCACTTGCATCAAGGCCGATACGGGCGTGGACGCTACGGAAGACATCACCTTGGTGCTGGCCGACGGCACCCTGGCTTCCCTGCAGGCATCGGCCTGGTGCCAGGGAGGAAACGAGGCTGTGATTGCCGGGACCACCGGCTACCTGCTTTTCGACGACCTTATCCATCCCACCCGCATCAGCGTTTGCCGGAAGCGGCATGTGGTGGAGCGCGTGGTTCAGATGCCTCCGGAGATTACCGGCTTCGAATACCAGTTCCGCGCTTGCCGGGACGCCATCCGCTCCGGCCTTGTGGAGCCGCCCCAGATGCCCCACAGCGAGTCTTTGTACCTGATGCACCTGATGGACAGGCTCCGTGCGGAATGGGGCGTGCGCTTCGCGTGATGAAAAGGCTGCTTTTCCTTGTGCTTCTTGTGCTTTCCTTTGCCTGCGGCAGGGGAGAGCGGCTCCGCAGCGGGGATTTGATTTTTGTGGCGCCGCGCCTGAAGGCCGATGGCATGGACGAGGCCATTTTGGCGGCCACGGGCGGCTCGGAGGGTTTGGATTTCACCCATGTGGCCATGGTTGAGGTGCGGGGAGACAGCGTCTGGGTCATTGACGCCACCGGCCAGCGGGGCGTGTCCCGCCGGCCTTTGGAGGTGTTTTTGGAAGATTTTCCGCAGTCTGTATTTGCGGTGCGGCGGGTTAACGGCGTGGATGCCCCGGCGGCGGTTTCGCGGGCACGCTCCTATTGCGGCCGCAGCTATGATTATCGTTTTTTGCCGGACAACGAAGACCTCTACTGCTCCGAACTGGTGCAGAAATGCTATCTGGACGCATCCGGAGCGCCTGTTTTCCCCTCCGAGCCCATGAACTGGCTGGCCCCGGACGGCAGCCTCCCAAGCTATTGGGAGGAACTTTTCGCCGCCCTGGGCATGCCCGTCCCCCAGGGCGTTCCCGGCACCAATCCGCAGAAGATGTCCCAATCGGCCCGCCTGGTGCCTGTGGCGGTGAGGCTCGTTTCCCCATGATAACACCCAACGACACGTTTCCGCCCATTTTTGTGCACCCTGCGTACCATCGGGTACGCGGGATGCACATTTTAGCCTTTAAATGTGCGGTTGCCGTAATCTTTCGAGCGTAAAATTTGTTTGACAAGATATTCCGGCAGGTGAAGAGCCTGTGCAAGGACATCCGGCGAGATTTTGTATTTACTCCACAACAAGCTTGTCAATCGGCCCTTATCTTCATTGGATAGCTGATGGATTTTTTGTCCGGGAAAATGAGTTTCACACAAGTGAGAAGCCATTTCCTTTATTTCTTCTATCGTCCATTCCATTCCTTCCTCCAATTTTTCAGATAACTTGACAAAAGCTTCATAATCTTTTATCAAGCGGGTCTGATATAGTTTTGGGGAATGAAATAGCTTCATAAACAAGCCCTCTTCCACGAAGCTGGCGGGTAAAAGACCCAGTGTGTGATGAAATTTCCAATTGTCCGGAATACGAATCCGGCTTCCCGTCCATTGGGACAATTCCCGACCGGACATTTGCCCGGCGTCCGTTCCACCGAGATATCTTCCCAAGAAGGAATGATGCAGGTAGGCACATCCCCACGGATAGCCTCCCGGAAGGCATAGCTGTTTTTCATAAGGGTTGCGGTCAATATAAATATAGTTGACGCGCATCTGCTCCTCTGATTCAACGCAAACCAGCTTGAAACAATAATTCTCCGGCAAGGGGGCAAAGCCATCCGCCTTCAGTCGTAAATTGAGCTTTCGTTTGAGATAGACGAAAGCATTCACACAAGCTTCTCCCGTACCCGACAACAGGATATGGAAATGGTTGGGCATAAGTGTAAAGTTGTAAATAGTTAGTGGAAATAGCAGGGTAAGCAGCCCCATGAGAGTCATTCCGAAGGCATATTCCTGTCTGTTGTGAAACAGGAGTCCTTCCTGCCATCCATCTGAACTTAAATGGTAGTAACCTCTTTTCCAACTGCGGTATGTCCGGTATGTTTTCTTATGCTCTTTCATACTGCAAAGTTTGAAAGAATTATCCGTGTAAAAAAGTGTTACACGGATAATCGAAAAATCGGCGCTCTGGGTAGCTTGAAGGCCGATAGAAGTGTTCGGTCATAACACATTTCCGCCCATTTTTGTTCACCCTGCGTACCACCGGGTACGCGGGATGCACATATTGAACTGAAATTGTGTCAAGGGGGTAATTCTCCCGAATTCTTCGTATCTTTGCACGCTATGGCAGACAAGGAATTCATCCAGGTAAGAGGAGCGCGGGCCAACAACCTGCAAAACATCAACGTAGATATCCCCAGGGGGGAATTTGTGGTGGTGACGGGCCTGAGCGGCAGCGGCAAGAGCTCGCTGGCGTTCGACACCATCTATGCCGAGGGGCAGCGCCGCTACATGGACACGCTCTCCACCTATGCCAAACACTTCATGGGCATTTTGGAAAAGCCGGAAGTGGAAGAAATCCGGGGGCTGAGTCCCATCATCGCCATCGAGCAGAAGACCACCGGCAACAATCCCCGTTCCACGGTGGGCACCATTACGGAAATCTATGATTTCCTGCGCCTGCTGTATGCCAAAGGCTCCCGCGCCTTCTCGCCGGAGAGCGGCAAGGAGATGGTCCGCTACACGGACGAGCAGATTGTGGACCTGGTGATGAACCGCTACGCCGGCCGCAAGTGCTACCTGCTTGCTCCCCTCATCCGGGGCCGAAAGGGCCACTACCGCGAGCTGTTTGACCAGCTGCGCAAACGCGGCTACACGGAGGTTCGCATAGACGGGGAACTGCTGGAACTGCAGGGGGTGGATGCCCTGGACCGCTACAAGCCCCACTTCATCGAGGTGGTGGTGGACCGCCTGAAGCCGGAGGCCGGAGACGACCGCCGCGTTCGGGAATCCGTGGCCCGCGCCCTCCATGTGGGTAAAGGCTCCATAGCTATCCTGGACCAGGAGAGCGATGCCCTGTCCCATTTCTCCAAGCACCTGGTGGACCCGGAGAGCGGTGTCTCCCTCCAGGAGCCTCAGCCGCACAGCTTTTCCTTCAACTCCCCGCAGGGTTACTGCCCCCATTGCAAAGGCTTGGGAACCATCGTGGACGTGAATATAGACACCATCATCCCGGACCGAAGCAAGTCTGTGGCCGACGGTGCCATCGCCCCGCTGGGCCGGGTGCGGGAGAACCGCAAGTTCGACATCATCCGCGCCATCGCCAGGAAATACAACTTCAGCCTCTACGACCCCATTGACGCCCTGCCCGACGAGGCTGTGAGCCTGCTGGTATATGGCTCCGAAGACCTTTTCCGTGTGGGAGAAGGCAATCTTTCGGAAATGGAGAGCTGGGGCGGTGTCATAGACAATATAGAAGATACCGTCACCTGTCCGGTGTGCCACGGCACCCGCTTGAACAGCGAGGCCCTTTGCTTCCGCATAGACGGAAAAACCATTCCGGAGGTGGCCGCCATGGAAATGTCGGAACTGCGGCAGTGGTTGGACAAGATTCCCGAAGGCTTTAACCAGCGGGAGAAAAACGTGTCCAGGGATATCCTGAAGGAACTCCGGGAGCGTGTCCAGTTCATGCTGGATGTGGGCCTGGACTACCTGTCGCTGGACCGCCCCACGGGTTCGCTTTCCGGTGGGGAAAGCCAGCGCATCCGCCTGGCCACGCAGATAGGGTCCAAGCTGGTGAACGTGCTTTATATCCTGGACGAGCCCTCCATCGGCCTGCACCAGAAAGACAACCGCAAGCTCATCGCTTCCCTCAAGGCGCTGCGGGACGAGGGCAATTCCGTGATGGTGGTGGAGCATGACGCGGAGACCATGTTCAGTGCCGACTGGCTGGTGGACGTGGGCCCCGGCGCCGGAGAAAACGGCGGCCGCATTTGCGCCAACGGACCGCTGAAGGACCTGCTCAAGGGAAAGACATCTTCCATCACCCTGGATTACCTCAAGGGGAAAAAGACCATCCCGGTGCCCGGCCTCAGGCGGAAGGGAAACGGCAAATACCTCATTCTGAAGGGCGCTTCGGGCAACAACCTCAAAAGCGTGGACGTGCACTTCCCGCTGGGCTGCCTCATCGGCGTGGCCGGCCTTTCCGGCAGCGGCAAGAGCTCGCTTATTAACGAGACGCTCATGCCCATCCTCAAGCAGAAATTCTACCGTTCCAAGGAAAAACCGCTGCCCTACAAAAGCCTGGAGGGCGTCGAGAACATTGACAAGCTCATCGAGATTGACCAGAGTCCCATCGGCCGGACGCCGCGCTCCAATCCGGCCACCTTCACCTCCGTATTCGGGGACATCCGCGCCCTTTTCGAAGATACGCAGGATGCGAAGGTACGGGGTTACAAGGCCGGCGTCTTCTCCTTCAACGTCCCCGGAGGCCGATGCGAGGAATGCAAGGGCGCGGGAATCAAGGTGATAGAGATGAACTTCCTGCCCTCCGTGCACGTGCCCTGCGAGGTTTGCGGCGGCACCCGCTACAAAGAGGACATCCTGGCCGTGAAGTACAAGGGAAAGAGCATCAACGACGTGCTGGAGATGTCCATCTCCGAGGCTTACGAGTTCTTCAAGCCCATCCCCAAGATTGCCGCCAAACTCAAAGCCCTGGCCGATGTGGGCCTGGGTTATATCCGTCTGGGACAGAGCGCCGTCACCCTTTCCGGCGGCGAGAGCCAGCGCATGAAACTGGCGGCCGAACTCTCCCGCCCTTCCACCGGCAAGACGCTCTACATTCTGGACGAACCCACCACCGGCCTGCACTTCGAGGATATCAAAGTGCTCATGGGCGTTTTGCAGAGATTAGTGGATGCCGGCAACACCGTCATCATCATCGAGCACAACCTGGACGTGCTCAAGAGCGTGGACTACCTCTTTGACATGGGCCCGGAAGGGGGCCGCAAAGGCGGGCGCATCGTGGCCGAAGGCACACCGGAAGACCTGGCAATGGACCCGGCGTCTGTCACCGGACCCTTCCTGAAAGAGGTCTTGAAAGATTAGTTTTTCTTCTGGATGAACTGGCCGATGCCCCAGCAGAGGGCGGCCACGGCCATGCCGTTGATGGAGGCAAAACCCCAGTTCACCAGGTTGGCCACAATGGCACCGGCCACCACGCCGACGATGGCACTCCAATCGACCACCTTCTGCTCCACCTCCTTGCCCTTGTTCAGGAAATAGTGCAGGATGAGGATGATGCCCACGGGAGGCAGGGTGGCGTTGAGGATATTGAGCCAGTTGCAGAAATTCCAGTAGAGCCAGATGGATGCCACCGTGCCGATGGCGCCGGACACGAATACCATTGTCTTCTTGGGGAAGCCGAAGATGTTGGAAAGGCCCAGGCCGGCCGTGTAAAGGGCATTGTCATTGGTGGTCCAGATGTTCAGGCCCAGCACCAGGACCGCCATGTAGAAGAGGTTCAGGTTGAGCATCACCTCAAAGATGTCGTTACCGCCGGCATAGATGCTGGAAACGGCGCCGAACATGAACATGAGGCTGTTCCCCAGGAAGAAAGCCACCACCGTTATGATGAGGCCCATCTTCCCGTTCTTGGCAAAACGCGCGAAGTTGGGCGTTGCGGTACCGCCGGAAACGAAACTGCCCACCACCAGGCCGGCGCCGGCAATGATTCCCAAATCCTTGGTCCCCTTGGAAAACTGTTCCACCAGGCCGGCGTCTCCGTTTCGGATGGCCAGAATCATGGCTATGGTACCCAGGATGGCCACGGCCGGGACGGCAATGTAGCTCACAACGGTAAGGCTCTTGATGCCGTAGTAGGCCGTAGAGGTCATCAGCACACCGGCAATGGCTACCAGCAGGTAGCTCTCTATGGGCATATTGTCCGGAGCCACATCCAGCCCCATCAATTCCTTGGCAACGGGAATGGCGAACATGGCCAGACCTACGCCGAACCATCCCGTCTGCGTGAAGCTGATCATCGCGCTGGGAAGCCAGCTGCCCTTGGTCCCGAAACTGCGGCGGGCCAGCATATCCAAGGTGAGGCCGCTTTCGGCACCAATCCAACCCAGGGCGCCGGTATAAGCCGCCAGGATGAGACCGCCCAGCAGCATGGCCCAGATGAAACCACTCCAGTCCAAGCCGGAAGCCAGTTGCTGTCCCACCCACATGCTGGCACTGAAGAAGGTGAAGCCCAGCATCACCATAAACATGCTCAGGTTGCTTTTGCGACCGGTTTGGTCCACTGCGGAAGTGGTGTAATCCGCATCGATGATCTTGTTATTCATATTGCTGTAAGTTTGTTTTAATAGCTTGGATGCGCTGCATGGCAATGCTCTCCAATGACAGGGCGGGCGCATTCCTGAGAAATTCCGTTTCATCGGCCCAAAGGGCGGAGAGGCCTTCGTCCTTTACGTCTTCGAACCTGTTCATGGCCAGCCATTGCTCAAAAGAAAGAGGCTCCTCGAAGCCCAGCTTCTCTCCAACCAGTTTTCCGGGCTCTATCCTGTCGGCACGGCTCCAGATGCCTTCCCAATACTCCAGGACTTCCCGGAAATGGACCGGAATCTCGTAGCGACGGGCGCCGCCATCGTAGATGATGCACTTTTCCAGGATGGAATAGGGATGGTCCAGGACAAAGCGCCTGAATTCGGGAGCCACAACGCCTCCCTTCCAGCCAAAGTCTATGTCCGGGACATTGATGCCCGTAACGCCGGTGGTTTCATAGACTGTGAAGATGCCTTCATAAAAGAAGCACTCGAAGCCCTCGAACTCCGGGAAGATGCGGCGAAGCTCTTCCGTCTTTCTCTCCATCAGCTCAATGGCGCGGGTGCCGCCGATGGTGAAGAAAATGATTTTGCGGATGCTGCCTCCACGGCGGCGGAAGCGGTCCGCCACCTGGTCCAGGCACAGGCGCAGCGTGTCTCCGGTGGCAATGATATCGCCGATGATAAGCGTGCGGTTTTTGGTAACGCGCAGCTTCTCGTACTTGATTTCCAGACCGGTGATGACATGGTCTTCGATGATGCGTTCACAGGAAACGAAGTGGATGTCGCTTACGCGGATGCCGCTTTGGAAACAGGCCTCTTCCACGGGATAATTCAATCCTCCCCGAAGGATGGTAAGGATATCCACTTCTTCACCTCCCGAAGGGAACAAATGCTGAAGGGCCGCCACAGTGGGGGAAAGCATACAGCGGTAGGTGTCAAAACCCACCACTTCCGGAAATGCCATCAGACGACGGGTACCCTCGCTGCTGAGAATGAAATAACGGTTGACCAACTGCCCGGAGTGCAGTTCATACAGCTTTGTATCTTGTCGCAGCCCTACAGAACGAAGGGTCGCCTTTTGCAGACAAGTGGACATAAAAAAACCGATTAGAATCTAACCGGGATGCAAAAATAAGTGAAAAGTGGGGAATTCGCAAATTTTTGTCAATTTCTGGCCGATATGTGCATCCCGCGTACCCGGCGGTACGCAGGGTGCACAAAAATGGGCGGAAACGTGTTGTTAAACGCTATTGCACCCGCTGGTAGGCCAGGCGGGGAGCGCCGTTCAGAAGATAGATGATGCCGCAATAGGAGAAACCGTGGCGCGCCAGCAGCCCCTGCATGATGCGGTTGTCCTTATGGGTGTCTATGCGGATGTTGCCGGTAAGGGCCGATGTATAATCGATGATACCCTTGAAAATACCATGCACCGAGGGCAGGCTGGCAATGCGGTGGATGACATAATAAGGCGTACGGTCTTCTATCCAGACGCCGTCTTCGATATAGGAATAGGTGGGGTCCGGGCCGGGAATGCAGGCAAAGTAGCCCACCACGGTGCCGTCGGCCTCGAAAACACGGCCTACGCCGGCTGCCAGGTCGGCCTCTATCATTTTCCGGGTGGGATAGCCCTCCGGCCATTGAAAGGGATTGCCCGAGGCTCGCATGATGCCCCGGGCAGCTTCCAAAACGGTCATGATGGCGGGAGTGTCCGCCGTAGTAGCCTGCCTTACAGTCATTTACTGGATGGCGGCCAGGTTGCGGGCGTTGTGGATATCCTTGCCTTCTGCCGTGTACAGGTAATCCAGCAGGTCGGCATAGTGTTCTTCCACTTTGCCGCGCACAATTTTCATGGTGGAGTTCATCATCTTGTTGGCAATGGTGAATTCCTCGTCGCAGATACCCACGGCGCTGGGCAGCCAGCGCTCCGGGAACACGCCTTCGCGCTTGCCTCCCTTCTTGTAGGAGTCCACATCGGCCTGGATGAGATCCAGCATGAAGAGCTTGCCTTCCTCGGAGGCGGGGTCCAGTCCGTGCTTGGTGGCGGCTTCGGCCAGGGCGGTCTTGTCCGGAACCATGAGGGCTACGCAATAGGGCTTCTGGTTGTTGTGCAGCACACAGGCGTTCACCCACTTGGAGGTTTCCGTGAGGTTGTCTTCGAAGCCTTCCGGGCTGTACTTCTCTCCGTCGGAAGAGATGAGGAGGCTCTTGAACCGGCCCACTACATACAGGAATTCCGGATCTTCGGGGCAGATGTAACCCATGTCTCCGGTGTGGAGCCAGCCGTCCACCACGGTATCGGCTGTGGCCTTGGGATTCTTCCAGTAACCGGCCATCACGTTCTCACCGCGAATCACAATCTCTCCGCGGGTTCCGTGGGGCACCTCGTTGCCTTCGGCATCCAGGATGACGCAGTCCATGGGCTTCACGATACGGCCGGAGGAGCCGAAGCGGGCATGTCCCATGGAATTGGCGCAGATGATGGGCGTGGCTTCCGTGAGGCCGTAGCCCTGGAACATGGGCATGCCCACGGCGCAGAAGAAGCGCTGCAGTTCGATGTCCAACAGGGCGCCGCCGCC
>CAJOMB010000034.1 GCA_905235615.1 uncultured Bacteroidales bacterium
GGTGTAAACGGTGCGGACGGCCTTGATGCCAAGGTAGTCCAGGGCTTCCGGCGGGATGCGGAGGGTTATTTCGGCCTCTGCGCCGAAGTTGACCACCACAAGGAAACTTTTCTTGCCGTCGCTGCGGAGCCAGGCGAAGTGGCGGTCTTTGTCAAAGCGGCCGTCATCCTGGCAATAGCACAGATCAAAGGTCTTTCCTTTCCGGAAAACGGGCGTCCGGGCCAGTGTCAGCACTTCCTTGTATCGTTTCAGTACTGTTTTGTCCGGATGCTTCAGGGCCGGAACCGTGCACCAGTCGAAGATAGACGTGCGTCCGTCCAGTCCGCTGAAACCCTCGGCCTGCATGCCTCTCTCCCCCATTTCCTGCCCGAAATACAGCATGAACGGGGCTCCGTTCAGAAGGGCCGATACCGCCAGTGCCGCATAGCCTCTCTGTGCGCTGCCGCAGAAGAAATCGGAGGCGACGCGCTGCTCGTCGTGGTTCTCAAGGAAGTTGAGCATGTGCGGCTGCAAATCCCTTAGGAACTGCCAGTTCCAGCTGATGCCCTGTGCTGAAGCGCCGCTGCAGGTGACGGCCCTTAAAGTATCGTATAGACCGGATTTGTCGTACAGCAGGTCAAAGCCCACCTCCTCCACATACATCCGGTATTTCTCTTTCTGATATACCTCCGCGATAAAACGGATTTGCGGGTGCTTTTCCTTGACGGAAGCAATGAGCCACCGCATGAACTGGGGCGGAACCAGTTCCACCATGTCGCAGCGGAAGCCGTCTATGCCCTTATCGGCCCAGAAAAGCACAATCCGGAGCATCTTGTCCCAGGTGCCCGTATGGAAATCACAGTAGTTGATCTTGACGGTCTCCCACCAGTCGTTGATGCCCGGGGCCGATGAAAAGCAATTCCCGGAAGCCTTGGCAGGAAATTCCTTAAAGCCTTCCACCTTGAGTGGAAGTTGAAGTTCTTCTCCGGGATAATAGAAGAAATCGTTCTCCGGTGCCCAGTGCACGGCAGTGTTGTCATCCCGGCCCAGGGAGCCCTTGTATTCCCGGGCCACGTGGTTGGGCACAAAGTCCATCACTACCTTCAGGCCGGCCTCATGGCTTCGCCGGACCAAATCCTCGAATTCTTCCATCCGGCGGGAGGGCTCATCGGCCAGATAGGGATTGACGTCGTAATAATCCGTGATGGCGTAAGGGCTGCCGGCTTCCCCTTTGATGACTTTTTCTCCGGAGGAGGCACTGGCATGGCGAATCACGCCCGTGTACCAAACGGTATCGATGCCCAGGTTTTTCCAATAAGTGAAGCTTGAAGCGTCGATGGAGGAGAATTTGCCTTTTCCCCAGAGCCGGGGCAGGACTTGGTAAATCAGGTTCATTGAAGGGCGTTGATTTCAAAATCCATGTACTTGATACGCTCTGCCAGGGCTTCCTTCATGCGGGAAATGGCCTGGGGAAAGGTCATCAGCTCGTCTCCGTTCACCAGACCGTCCTCTCCTTCGGACAGCGGATTGGGATAACAGGGCCAGATGACATGGTTGTAAGCCTCTGCTTTCTCAATGATGGCGGCTTGTTTGTCAAGGAAGCTGTCCAAGCTTTCAAACTGGGGCTTGAGAATCTTCCAGCGGCGTTTCAGGGCGCTTCGGAATTCCGGATGGGTCCAGAGCTGGAAATAGTACAGGCTGCTTTTGAGGGAAAGAGTATAGTGGCCGGGCACAAAGGTTCCCCAGTCGAAATCCCATACCGGACCGGCATGCAGCAGGCCGTTTTTCAGGAAAAAGAAACTGCTTTTGGGAAACTGAGGTTCCTCGTTGCCGGCCAGTTCATTGACCAGATACCAGTCCACAAAGCTGTCCACATTCAGTACGGAACTGGGCTTGTCACCCCTCATGAGGGCCTCTTCCCTTTCATGGAGGGCCGTTTCGGCTGCATACAGAATCTCCGAGAACGCTTCCTCGGAGTAATTGTCCCGGTCCGGATATTTGAGCTCTACCGGAATGCCACCGTTGGCCGTATGTTTCTTCCAATGGCCGTAAAGGGACTCGAAATCGTGTTCTTCCGCGTCCGATGTGTCATAGGAATACAGATAGTCACAGGTAAAATGGGAGCCTTCCACATGAATTCTCTCGCCTAACCAGTAGAGGCCGCGGCGGTTCCAGGAATCGTCGCTACCCTTCATGTACAGTTCAACGAAGGTTCCGGAGGGCGTCCATTCCAGACTGGTGCGGCGGGCCGCCTCAAAGGCAAGCACGTTTCTGAGAAGGGTGCGGTCCATCCAGTTGGCCAGGAGCACCCAGCGTTTGGTGAGCCCCGTTCCTATGAAATTGGCCTGCTCGGGCAGTTTGAGCGAATAGGGTTTCTTGGGATATGTTTTCCAGGTGGAATTCCCATGGCCTTTTATCTTCACACCCTCGGACGAATAGACGGTCTTCGTTTCACCGTTCACCGTGGCTGTAATGGTGATGATGCAGTCCTCCGTCCACTCTTCCTTGCTGTCAATGGCTTTCGGGTACTCGATGTAAAGTTTGGGAAGTTCATCCGTCGTTTCCGGAATACAGCCTGTGTACACCTTCCTTCCGGGTGCTTCCCGGCCTTCAGGAATGATGGATTTCCTTTGACAGCCCGCCGTCAGGAGGCAGGCTGTCAGAAGGAATAATCCATATGCCCGAAATCTTACCAATTCAGGATTTTCTTGAAGTCGTAGGCCTCAGGATTGGCTACATACTTCTTGGCGGCCTCATAGTCGGCCGGGGTGATGAAATGGCAGATGTGGTTGAAGTAGTTCTGGGCGATGCCGCCGTCGATGGCCACCCGGCGCGGAGGAATCTTTCCCTCGGCGTTCTGGAGGTCTTTCAGGTAGAGGGGCTTGGCCTCTCCGAAGGCGTCCACGTACACCATGCAGCCGGTCTCCCCCTTCTTGAAGAGCTCATAGGCGCCCATGGCCAGCTCCGTGCAGTAGGTAAGGTCGAAGGCAATGGGGTCCTGGCAGCGGACATCGTAACCAATCTCCACGGGACGGGTCTTCACCTTCAGGCCGATTTCCTTGAACTTCTTTTCCAGGATGTCATTGAACAGGACGGCCTTGGAGATTTTTCCCAGCTCGGGATGGCCGTGCTCGTCGTAGGTCATGGACACGCCGGCGTTCTTGATTTCCTGGGGATCCAGGTCGTGGAAAACGCCCTCGGCCACCACTACGGTGCCGTAGGGAATACCCAGGATGTTGCGCTTGAGGATGGCGGAAAGGGCCAGGTTCACAATCTTGTCCAGGGTGATGGCGGTCTTGTTGAACATCTCCGGGATGATGGTCATGGGACAGTGCGTGGCCTCGCCGATACCCAGGGCCAGGTGACCGGCGCTGCGGCCCATGGCGCTGATGATGAGCCAGTTGCCGCTGGTGCGGGCGTCTTCATAGACGGTGCGGGCCAGGTGGGCGCCCTCGTCCTTGGCGCTGTTGAAGCCGAAGGTGGGGGTATTGTTGGGCAGCGGGAGGTCGTTGTCGATGGTCTTGGGAACGTGGATATTGTGGATGGGATAGTGCTTGGCTTCCAGGAACTTGGCAATGCGGTTGGCCGTGGAGGCGGTATCGTCGCCGCCCACGGTGACCAGCAGCTTGATGTTGTTGTCCTGGAACAGGCCCAGGTTGAAGTTCTCTTCAAAATCCTTGTCAGTGGGCTTGAAACGGCTCATCTGCAGGTAGCTTCCGCCACGGTTGAAGTAGGCGTCGGCCTTGAAGAAATCGATTTCCTCGGTGCGGGGGCTCTTGGAGAAGAGGCCGCTGTAACCGCCATGCAGGCCGATCACCCGATAACCATTGCTAAGGAAGGTCTTAGCCACAGACATAACTACGGTGTTCATGCCCGGAGCCGGGCCGCCGCCACAGAGAATGATGATGGAATCTTTCATAAATTTATAGATGTTAAAAACGAACTTCCGTTAAATCATACAAAGGTAGTTATTTTTCCGGAATATTCCGCTATCTTTGCCTTGGTGAATCAACGGACCTACATAGCCATAGACTTGAAGTCGTTTTACGCTTCGGTGGAGTGCGTGGCGCGGGGATTGGACCCGCTCCAGGCCCGCTTGGTGGTGGCCGATGGCGCCCGCACGGACAAGACCATCTGCCTGGCCGTCTCCCCCGCCCTGAAGGCGTACGGGATTCCCGGCCGGCCCCGCCTGTTTGAGGTGAAGCAGCTGACGGAGCGCCTCAAAAGGGAGAATCCGGCGCTGGAACTGGACTTTATCACCGCCAAGCCCCGCATGGCCAAGTACCTGGAAGTGAGCGGACAGGTGTACAGCGTGTACCTTCGTCACATCGCCCCGGAAGACATCCATGTGTACTCTATCGACGAGGTATTCATCGACGCCACGGAGTACCTTCGAATGTATAGCGTAGACGCTCATACGCTGGCCATGCGCTTAATGAAAGAAGTACTGAAGGAAACCGGCGTAACTGCCACAGCGGGAATCGGTCCCAACCTGTATCTGGCCAAGGTGGCGATGGACATTGAAGCCAAGCACCGGATGGCCGACAAGGACGGCGTCCGCATTGCGGAGCTCACGGAAATGAGCTACCGGCAGAAGTACTGGACCCATCGGCCTCTGACGGATTTCTGGCGCATCGGGCACGGGACGGAGGCCAGGCTGGCATCGGCCGGCATGTACACGCTGGGAGACGTGGCGCGGATGTCCCTCAGGAACGAAGAGGTGTTGTATAAACTCTTCGGAATCAACGCTGAACTGCTCATAGACCATGCCTGGGGCTGGGAGCCCTGCACCATGGCCGATATCAAGGCGTACCGGCCCAGTGCCAGCAGCCTTTCCAGCGGACAGGTGCTCATGGAGCCGTACCCGTACGAGAAAGCACGCCTCATTGTGCGCGAAATGACGGACTTGCTATCCTTGGACCTGGTGGACAAGCGCCTGGTGACCACGCAGCTGGTGCTGCATGTGGGCTATGAAGCCGGCAAGGGACCGGGACCTATGGTGAAGGACTGGTACGGCCGCCCCACCCCCAAGCCGGCGCACGGTTCCGTGAACCTTCCGTTTCCCACATCGGCCACTTCCATCCTGCTGCGCTCCATGATGGAATTGTACGATAAAATTGTTGATAAAAGGCTTTTTGTCAGACGCGTTTACGTGGTAGCATCTCAAGTAAAGCGGGAGGAAGAGGTGGACGGGCTTCAGATGCGTCTTTTTGACGATGTGACGGACACTTCCCGGGAGCGGAAACAGCAGGAAGTGATTCTGGAAATCCGGCGGAAATTCGGGAAAAACGCCATCCTCAAAGGCATGAATTTCGAAGAGGGCGCCACCACCCGCGAGCGTAACCTGCAAATAGGAGGACACCACGAATGAGTACCCCGTACGACGACATCATCCACCTGGAGCATCCTACCTCCAAAAGGCACCCCCGCATGGCCCGGCTGGACCGTGCCGCCCAGTTTGCTCCTTTTGCCGCCCTCAGGGGTTATGAGGAGGTGATAGACGAAAATCGGCAGAAAAACGAGGCCCAGAACGTTCTTTAGCGCTTTTTCCAAATATTTTTGCTATCTTTGTAAATTGCGTGCGCCCACGTGCATGCGCGCAAGCTTATGGATTACACGGAAGCAAAACACAGGATAGAACAGCTGAAGGCCATTCTCCGGGAGAACAGCCGGAAGTATTATGTGGAAAACGCCCCCACCATGAGCGACTACGAGTACGACCAGCTCATGCACGAACTGGAGGACTGGGAGCGTCGCTATCCGAAGTATGCCACGGCGGACTCCCCCACCCGCCGTGTGGGCTCAGACCTGGAGGAAAGGACGGAGGGCGGCTTTGCCAAATACCCGCACAAGTACCCCATGCTTTCCCTTTCCAACACCTATTCCATCCAGGAGGTGGAGGAATTCTCGGAAAGGGCTTCCAAGTCCCTGGACAAGCCTTTTACATACTGCTGCGAGCTCAAATTTGACGGAACGGCCATCTGTCTCACTTATAAGAACGGCCGGCTGTTCCGTGCGCTCACCCGCGGAGACGGGGAGAAAGGAGATGATGTGACGGTGAATGCCCTTCAGATAGCTTCCATTCCCCGTATGCTCAAGGGAAGCGGCTTCCCCGACGAGTTTGAAATCCGCGGAGAAGTGCTCATGCCCTATGAGTCCTTCGACCGCCTCAATGCGGAGCGGGAGGCCATGGAAGAGCCGCTTTTCGCTAATCCGCGCAACGCCGCCAGCGGCTCCCTCAAATTGCAGGATCCCCGTGAAGTGGGCCGAAGGGGCCTCATCTGCACCCTTTACCACATCCCCACAGGCCAGGTGGACTTCCCCACCCACGACGATGCCCTGAAGGCGGCCGAGGGCTGGGGGCTGCCGGTATCGGCCCATCGGAAGATTTGCAGGGATATTACGGAGATTGAGGCGTTTATCGCCCATTGGGATAGCGCCCGAAAGCAGCTTCCCTATGCCACGGACGGCATTGTAATCAAGATTAACCAGATGGATTGCCAGCAGGAGCTGGGCTATACCGCCAAGAGTCCCCGCTGGGCCGTCGCCTATAAATTCAAGGCGGAGCAGGCCTGCACGCCCATCCTGAGCATCGATTACCAGGTGGGCCGAACCGGCGCCGTCACCCCTGTGGCCAACCTGGAGCCGGTATTTCTGAGCGGAACCATGGTGAAGAGGGCCACGCTGGTGAATGAAGACCAGATCCGGGTCCTGGACATCCACGAGGGAGACTGGGTGTATGTGGAAAAAGGCGGAGAAATCATCCCCAAGATTACAGGGGTGGAGCTTTCCCACCGTGCTTCCGGCGCCCAAGCTCCGGTCTTCCCCCGTCTGTGCCCGGATTGCGGCACCCCCCTTGTGCGGGAAGAAGGAGAAGCCAAGTGGTTCTGCCCCAATGCGGAGGGCTGTCCCACCCAGATAAAAGGCCGACTGGAGCATTTCGTGAGCCGCAAGGCCATGAACATCCTCTGCGGAGAGGCCACCATCGAGCAGCTGTACAGCCTCAGCATGGTCACACTCCCCTCTCACTTCTATACCTTGCAGGCCCACCAGCTCCTGCGCTTGGAAGGCTGGAAGGACCGGGCCGCCGCCCGCTTCCTGGAATCGGTGAAGGCGTCCCTGAACGTGCCTTTCGAAAGGGTTCTGTTTGCCTTGGGCATCCGTTTTGTGGGAGAGACCACCGCCCGGGATGTGGCCCGGCACTTCGGCTCCGTGGATGCCATTGCCCAGGCCACCAAGGAGGAGCTGCTGGCCGTGCCGGAGGTGGGAGAAGTGATTGCGGAAAGCATTTTCCGCTTCTTCCGGAAGGAAGAGAATCTCTCCGAGGTGCAGGCCCTGAAGGATGCCGGCCTCCGGATGAGTGTGGGAGAAAGCGCCGCCCGTGCGTCCAACGCCCTGGAAGGAAAGAGCATTGTCATCAGTGGCAATTTCAGCATCTCCAGGGACGATATGAAGGCCCTCATCGAGGCCCACGGAGGCAAAAACAGCACGTCCGTGAGCGGAAAGACGGATTATCTGCTGGCCGGCACCAAGCCGGGGCCCGAAAAGTTGAAGAAAGCGGCCGATCTGGGCGTTGCTCTCATTGATGAGGCCGCCTTCCGCGAAATGATCGGCGAACATACCGGCGGGGATATTGCCGCCCCGCAGAATCTGGAACCAACACTGTTCTGACTATGAGTTTTTCTGAGTTTGGTCAAAAGGATTATGAACTGATTTCCCGGGCTTGGGAGGTGCTCAAGGCATCGGCCCAGAAGCGCTGTGCCGATGAAGATGAGCTGGAGGTGGTACGGCAGGCCTTCGACTTTGCCAACCATGCCCATCATAACGTAAGGCGCCGCAGCGGAGAACCGTACATGCTTCATCCCATTGCCGTGGCGCAGATTGTGGTGGATGATATCGGCCTGGGGTACAAGTCCATATCGGCCGCCCTCCTGCACGATGTGGTGGAAGATACGGATTACACCGTGGAGGACATCCGGGAGCGTTTCGGAGACCGGATTGCCCTGCTGGTGGACGGACTCACCAAAATCAAGAATGTGCTGGATACGCCCAGCATGCAGGCGGAGAATTTCAAGCGCATCCTGCTCACCCTCAACGATGACGTGCGCGTGGTCCTCATCAAACTGGCCGACCGCCTTCACAACTGCCGCACCATCGAGCACATGCCGGAGCACAAGCGGGACAAGATTCTCTCGGAAACCATGTTCATCTTCATTCCGCTGGCCCACAGGCTGGGCCTGTACAGCATCAAGACGGAAATGGAGAACATCTGGCTCCGTTTCAAGGAACCGGAAGCCTACGAGGATGTCAAAACGCGGATAGAAAAGTGCGTGGCGGAGAAAGGCCGGGAAATGGCGGATTTCGTTCTGCCCATTGAAGAGGCGCTCACGCGCTCGGGTTTCCATTTCGAAATCAAGAAGCGCATCAAGACGCCCTACTCGGTCTGGAACAAGATGCAGACCAAGGGAATCAGCTTTGAAGAGGTCTATGACCTGTACGCCATCCGCGTCATCTTTGACACGGACCCCCGGTCGTCCGAAAGCGAACGTGACCAGTGCTACCATATCTTCTCCATCATCACGGGTATTTACCGCTATATGCCGGAGCGCCTGAGGGACTGGGTGAAACACCCCAAATCCAACGGTTATGAGGCCCTTCACTGCACGCTGCTGAGTTCTTCCGGCGTTTGGGTGGAAGTCCAAATCCGGACCCGCCGCATGGATGACATTGCAGAAAAGGGTTTTGCCGCCCACTGGGTGTACAAGAAGCACGGCATCATGGGAGAAGGTGATTACGAAATGGATGCCTGGCTGGACCGCATCAAGGAAATCCTGGCCAATCCGGACGTCAATGCCGTGGAACTGCTGGACATTGTCCACAACGACCTCACCACCACGGACATCTATCTCTTTACGCCCAAGGGAGAGCAGCGCAGCCTGCCCAAGGGTTCCACCGCCCTGGACTTTGCCTATGCCATCCACACGGAGATTGGCAACAAGGCCATCGCCGCCAAGGTGAACCAGCATTTGGTACCGCTCAATGCCGTTCTCAAGACCGGGGACAAGGTGGAAATCATCACGGCCGAAGACGGAAAACCGCAGCCCGAATGGCTTAAATTCCTGATCACCCACCGTGCCCGCAACGTGGTGTCGGATTATTTCAAAACCCAGCACAAGCTGGTATGTGACTATGGCCGCAGCTCGTTGGAGAACGCCTTGCAGGCCCTGGGATATGAGGCCGATGAGTCCACGCTCCAGCGTTTGGATGCAGCCTTCAACATGGGCACCCGCGAAGAGTTGTATTATGCCATCGGCGTGGGCCAGGTGAGCTTGGACAACCTGTCGGAGGTGATGAAACAGTCCACCGGAGGGAAGCTCTCCTGGATCCGGAAGATGTTCCGTTCCGAGAGCCGGGAAGAGGAAAAGCCGGCGGAGAATACCTTCATCATCGGCTCTTCGGCCCCGGACGCCCCGCGTTTCACCATCGCCACCTGCTGCAACCCCATCCCCGGAGACCCTGTGGTGGGCATCAAGGCGCCCGACGGCACCATTACCATCCACAAGAAGACCTGCCTGGTGGCAGACCGCATCGCCGCGCAGCACGGAGACTGGGTGGTGGTTCCGAAGTGGCTGGAACAGGCCGAGGACAGTTCTTTCCCCGTCCGCATCAACCTCAAGGGCCTGGACCGGGTGGGCATGCTCAACGAAATTACCCGCCGGGTATCTTTGGTCATGGGCGTGAACATGCGCCGGCTCAATCTGGCGGCCGACAACGGTCTTTTTGAAGGTTATATAGACCTTTATGTCAATTCCCGCGACATCCTGGACAAGATGATCAAGAAGCTCTCTTCCATAGAGGGAATCGAAAATGTAAGCAGAAGCGAACTATGAGACACTCCCTGAAAAAATTCCTTCCGCTTGTTCCCGCAGGCCTCATTCTGGGAAGCTTGATGTTTCCCTGGGGCTGTGCCAATACCACTACGCCGCCCACCGGCGGCCCCAAGGACACCATTCCTCCCGTCCTCAAAAAGGTGGAGCCGCTGCCCGCATCGGTGCATGTTCCCACACAAAAGACCAAACTGCGTTTCACGTTCAACGAGTACGTGAAAATCAAGGATGCCAACGCCATCTACCTGTCCCCTCCTTTAGAGAAAAAGCCCAAGGCGGTTATTCGCGGGAAGTCCTTAGACGTTACTTTCGAGAGCGACCTGGACAGCAACACCACCTATACGCTGGATCTGACGGGAGCCCTGGCAGACAACAACGAGGGCAACCCCTTCCCCGGTTTCACCCTGGTTTTCTCCACCGGTGCCCAGATAGATTCCATGTGCCTGACGGGGCAGGTGCAGGACTGCAACACGCTCATGCCCGTCAAGGGCGCCACCGTGGTCCTGTATAAAGACCATTCAGATTCGGCCGTCTTCCTCAAACGTCCCGTAGCGGCGGCCAAGACGGACGACTGGGGCTTTTTCTCCATCCGCAACATCCAGGACACCCTGTACCGCGTTTACGCCATCAAGGACGAGAACAACAACAATATGTATGACCCGGAAAGCGAGCGCATCGCCTTTTTGGACACGCTTTTCAGGCCCACTACCGTCTATAGCGACTCCCTGTACGAGTTCAAGAAGTTCGACATGAAGGATACGGCCCTCTGCATGGCCCGTTATCCCCAGATAGAGCTGAACCTGTTCCGGGAAACCCCTTCCAAGCAGTTTATCGTGAAGAAGGAAAGGGTGGGGCCCCGCACGGCCTTCCTTACCTTCATGGCTCCCAACGCCAGGATTCATGACCTTCGCATCAAAGGGCTCCCCCGCGAGAAACTCATCCGTCAGTTCAACCTGCAGCGGGACTCCCTGGAGCTCTGGGTGAACGACCAGCGCAAGATGCCGGACACCCTGCAGTTAGTGGTCAATTACGAAAAGACGGATTCCACCGGCGCCCTCATTCCCCAGGAGGAACTGGTGAAACTCACTTACAGCAAGGAACTCCGGGCGGAACTCATGAAAAAGGAGAGGAATTACCGTGACCGCAAGCATGAGGACACCATTGCCGTCATGACCACCCAGGCCGATCCCACTCGTGTGGAGCAATACGGCTTCGAGATAGAGTTCAAGTACCCCCTCATCCAGGATTCCTGGGATTCCCTGAAACTGAAGGCCATCAACCCGCGCCAGCAGGAATCGGCCGGGCAATACGACATTATCAGGGACAGTACGAATCTGAGGATGTTCCGGGTTATGCCCAAAGAGCCTTTCCAGCCGGGTTATGATTATATCCTGAAGATTCCCCACAGGGGGTTCCGGGATGTGAACGGGTATTACAATGACTCCACACAGCTTAAGGTAACC
>CAJOMB010000035.1 GCA_905235615.1 uncultured Bacteroidales bacterium
CGCATGGTCCTGAAGGAAACCGTCGGCATCTCCACCGAGTACATCATCAAATAGCCGCTATACATACAGGGCATGCGTGTTCTTGATCTCGTCCATCACAAAGGATGAGAGGATGGAGCCGATGGAGTCGATGCTGCCCAGCACATTGATGATGAACTCATTGTAATACTTCATGTCCGGAGCCTGGATTTTGAGCAGATAATCGTACTCTCCGGACACGTTGTAACATTCCGCCACCTGCGGAATGTCCCGGATGACGGAAACGAAATCCCGGGCCACCTGGCGGTTCATCTGCTTCAGCTTCACGGAGCAGTACACCATGAAGCCCCGGCCCAGTTTCTCTGCATCCAGCACAGCTACATATTTCTTGATCCACCCGTCCTTCTCCAGCCGCTTGAGCCTCTCGAAAACCGGCGTGGTGGACAGGTTCACCCGCGCCGCCAGCTCCTTGGTGGTGAGCCGCGCATTTTCCTGCAGGGCCCGCAGAATCTGCATATCCACCGCATCCAACGTTACTTCACTCATAAGAAAACTTTTCTGTTAACTACCCAAAAAGTGGAAAAATTTCCAGTCTTTTTCTCTATTTACCGACAAATATAGAATAATTTTCTTAATTTCTAAAAATTCTTGCCCGTTTTTTCTACATATACTATCTTTGCCTTCCGAAAGGGGATATATGCCCCCTTTGGAAGATAATATAATATAGTATTCTATGGCAAAACTTGACACCCTCTGCGTCCATGCAGGTCACAACCCCGGGAAAGGCGAGCCCCGGCAGGTCCCCATCATCCAAAGCACCACCTTCAAGTACGAGACATCGGACCAGATGGCCCGCCTGTTCGACCTTCAGGACGCCGGCTACTTCTACTCCCGTCTCCAGAACCCCACGGTGGATCAGACAGCCGCCCAGATCAACGCCCTGGAAGGCGGCGTAGGCGCCATCCTTACTTCTTCCGGCCAGGCCGCCAACCTCTTTGCCGTCATCAACATAGCCGGCGCCGGAGACCACATCATCGCCGCCAACAACATCTACGGCGGCACCTTCAACCTCCTGGGCGTCACCCTCCCCAAATTCGGCATCGACATCACCTTCCTGAAGGCCGATGCCACCGACGCGGAGATTGAAGCCGCCATCAAGCCCAACACCAAGCTCATCTTCGGGGAAACCCTCTCCAACCCCGGTGTAGAGGTCTTTGACCTGGAGCGCTGGGCCGCCACCGCCCACCGCAACGGACTTCCCCTCATCGTGGACAACACCTTCCCCACCCCCTACCTCTGCCGTCCCTTCGAATGGGGGGTCGATATCGTCACCCACTCCACCACCAAATACATCGACGGCCAAGGCGTGAGCGTGGGCGGCGCCGTCGTGGACAGCGGCAACTTCCCCTGGGACAAATACCCGGAGCGTTTCCCCGGACTTACCCAACCCGATGAATCCTATCACGGTCTCACTTATACCAAGGCCTTCGGGAAGAGCGCCTATATCGTAAAGGCCACCACCCACCTGATGCGGGACCTCGGCGCTACCCAGAGCCCTCAGAATGCCTTCTACCTGCACCTGGGCCTCCAGACACTCCATCTGCGGATGAAACGCCACAGCGAGAGCGCCCTCAAGGTGGCCAGGTGGCTTCAGGCCTGCCCCGAGGTGGCCTGGGTCCACTACCCCGGCATCAGCGGCGATCCTCTGGTCAAGAAATACCTCCCGGACGGCGGCAGCGGCGTCATGGCCTTCGGCCTCAAGGGCGGCCGCGCCTTCGACAACCGCTTCTTAGATGCCCTCAAACTCATCACCATCGAAACCCATGTGGCCGACTGCCACACCTGCGTGCTGCATCCGGCCTCCCATACGCACCGACAGCTCTCCGACGAGCAGCTGCGGGCCGCCGGCATCGCTCCGGACCTGATCCGGCTCAGTATCGGCTTGGAAGCACCCGAAGACATTATCGAAGACCTTGAGCAAGCGCTGAACGCCGCCCGCCAATGACCAAGCACCAGCTTGCCATAGACCTGCCCCTCGAAGGAGGAGGCATCCTGCAAGGCGCCCGCATCGTATTCCATGAAAGCGAAGGCCGCAGCGGCCGCACCATCTGGATCTGCCATGCCCTCACCGCCAACAGCAATCCCGAGGACTGGTGGCCGGAAATGGTGGGTCCCGGTCGGTGCATCGACACCCTCAAAGACCATGTGGTGTGCGTGAACATGCTGGGAAGCGCCTATGGCTCCGAAGGGCCTGCCCGCACCAATCCGGCCACGGGAGAGCCCTGGCTCCTGGACTTTCCCATGATTACCATCCGGGACAGCGTAAACGCCTTCATCCAAGTGCGTAAACACTTGGGAATTGACAAGATAGACCTCCTGATAGGGGCCTCCAACGGCGGCTTCAACGCCATCGAATGGGCCATCATGGAGCCGGACATCTTTGGCCGATGCCTCCTGCTCTGCACGGCTCCCCGCATCTCCCCCTTCCTCGGTGCTACGGTGGAGGCCCAGCGCATGGCCCTGGAGGCCGATCCCAGCTTCCGCGAAGCCCGCAGCCTGGACGGCGGACGGGAAGGCCTCAAGTGCGCCCGGGCCCAGGCCCTCATCAGCTACCGCAGCTTCCGGGGCTACGGCCTCACCCAGCAGGAAGAAGACCCCGACACCCTCTTTGCCGGCCGCGTGGCCTCCTACGAGCGCTACCAGGGAGAAAAACTGGTGCGAAGGGGCTTCGACGCCTACTCCTACTTCACCCTCTGCAACGCCATGGACAGCCACAACGCCGGGCGCGGACGGGGCGGCGTAAAGAAAGCCCTGCAGGACATCAAAGCCTCCACCACCGTGGTAGCCGTAGATACAGACCTCATCTTCCCTCCCGAGGAAGGAAGAGAATGGGCCTCCTGGATTCCCGGCGCCCGCTTCCTTGAAATCAGCTCCAACTTCGGGCACGACGGTTTCCTTTTGGAAAACGCCAAACTGTCGGCCTTCATCATCTAACAGCGTATGCAAGTACTCAAATTCGGCGGCAGTTCGGTTGCCTCTGCCGGAGCCATGCTCCAGGTGATAGAAATTGTAAAAACGGCCTTGGAGACGGACAGGGCCATCGTGGTGAGCTCCGCCATCAGCGGATGCACGGACGAACTCATTGCCCTGGGACGGCTGGCCGCCGCCCGGGAAGCCAGTTTTCAGACGCGGCTCAAGGCCCTTCAGGAAAGGCATCACCAGATTATCCGGGAGCTGCTTCCCGCCAGCTGCCAGGGAAAGACGCAAGAGACGGTGGACGGGCTTTTTGATCAGCTCTCCAGCATCCTGGAAGGGGTGCGCCTGTTAGGCGAGCTCTCCCCCACCAGCCTGAGCGCCGTGCAGAGCTTCGGAGAACTCTTTTCTACCCGCATCCTCACGGACAAGTGCCAGTCCATAGGCATCACCTGCCAGTGGATAGACGCCCGCGAGATTGTAACGCTGCACGGCAGCACCGTAGATACCGCCGTCACCTACAAACGGGTTCAGGACGCCATAGGGGCCCATCCCCACACCCAGCTGTTCATCGTGCCCGGCTTCATTGCGCGTGACCAGGACGGACGCCCAGCCACGCTGGGCCGCGGCGGCTCCGACTACACCGCCTCCCTCTTCGCCGTGGGCATCCACGCCCGCCGGGAGGAAATCTGGACGGATGTACCCGGCATCATGACGGCCAACCCCAAGGTGGCCCCGTCGGCCCGTACCATTCCCCATATCTCCTACCGCGCCGCGCAGGAACTATCCCACTTCGGCGCCAAGGTCATTTACCCGCCAACCATTCAACCCGTTGTGGCTGAGGGAATTCCCATCTACGTAAAAGACACTTTCTCTCCGGAGAATCCCGGCACGCTGGTGGAGAAGAATCCCCCGCAGGCCGACGGCGGCGTCATTGGCCTGGCCCACTCCGAAGGCATCGCCCTCATCTCACTGGAAGGCAGCGGCATGGTGGGAGTGCCCGGCTTCAGCGCCCGCCTCTTCGACGCCCTCTACCGCAAGGGCATCAATATCATCCTCATCACCCAGGCGTCCTCCGTGCATTCCATGTGCATCGCTATCGCCGCGGCCGATGCAGAGAAGGCCCGCCAGGCGGCCGACAACTGCTTCGCCTACGAGATTTCCCTCGGGAAACTGAACCCGCTGAAGGTGGAGACGGGCTTTTCCATCGTCTGCGTGATTGGCGACGACATCCTGGGCCACAGCGGCGCCACCGGCCAGATGCTGGCCGCCCTGGGCCGTCACGGCATTCCCGTCCGCGCCACCGCGCAGGGGTCCTCCGAAAGGAACATTTCCGTGATTGTGCCCTCCGAGCGGGCCGATGAGGCCATCCGCGCCATCCACCACGTCTTCTTTGACAAGAGTTCCCGCGAGGTGGTGCCGGTGTTCATCGCCGGCTACGGACGGGTGGGGAAAACCCTGGTGGAGATGCTGCGCGCCCAGGCGCCCGTCATTGCCCGGGAGACCGGCAAGGAGCTGAAAATCTGCGGCCTGGCCAACAGCAAGAAATACTTCATTGATACGGAAGGAATTGACTCCCCGGAGAGTCTCCTCACCCATGGCAGCGCCGGTTCCTTCATAGACGCGCTGTGCTCCCTGAACCTGGAGAATCCCATCTTCGTGGACTGCACGGCCAGCGAACTCACGGGCTTCCGCTATCCGGACCTCTTCCACAGCGGTTATCATGTGGTGGCCTGCAACAAAATCCCCTTCTCAGGCACCTTCGAGCAATTTGCCTCCCTCCGGCAGGAAGCCTTGGACGCCGGGGTGAAACTGCGCTTCGAAACCACCGTGGGCGCCGCCCTGCCCATCCTGGAAACCCTCCGGCGGGTGGTGTGCAGCGGAGACAAGCTTCAAAAGGTGGAAGCCGTGCTCTCCGGCACCCTCAACTACCTGTTGGACAAGTACAAAGGGGCCGATTGGGATGCCCTTGTGGAAGACGCCCGGGGGAAGGGCTACACGGAACCCGACCCGCAGACGGACCTTTCCGGACGCGACGTTCTCCGCAAAACCCTTATCCTGAGCCGCGTGGCCGGCATCCCGTTGGAAGAGTCCCAGGTCTCCCTCCAGCCCATCCCGCAGGATATGGACCGGCGTTATGCCCAGGCCGCAGCGGCGGGCAAAGTCCTTCGCTATGTGGCATCCGTAGATGCCGAAGGCCACGCCTCCGTGGGCCTGCAGGAAATAGGGCCTGAGAGCCCCCTGTACGCCCTCAAGGGCACGGACAACGCCATCCTCATGACCACGGCGGATTATCCCTCCCCCATGCTCATCCAGGGCGCAGGCGCAGGAGCCCGCCAGACTTCCGGCGGGCTCCTCAATGATATGATGTCCTGTCTTTAACTAACCCAGGGAGGCCATTTTGTCAAGAGAGACCTCCAAAAGCCGGCGGATGACAGGTTTGTAGTCTGTATTGGAGCTTTTGAGATAACGGTTGGCGATGATGCAACACACGGTGACGGCGTTGTGGCCCAGATGGGCGGCCAAGCCGGCCAGCGGAGAGCTTTCCATCTCAAAATTGGTGATGCGGTAGTCCTCTCCCCCCTCGTTGAAACGGAAGCTCTCAATGTCTTCCAGCATGTGGGGCATGGCCAGCGGCATTCTCACCACACGCCCCTGCGGACCGTAGAAGCCCGGAGCGGAGATGGTGACACCCTTCACCGTAATGTCCTTCATGAGATTGATCATCTTGGGGGACGCCTTCACGAAGTAAGGGGAAGGAAGGTTGGGGTCCCAGTTCATGTGCTTCTTGAAGGCCTCTTCCACGGCGGGAATGGTCACTTTCTCCCGGTTGCCGTACCAGTTCATCACGCCGTCAAAGCCCACGCTGATATGGGAAAGCACATAGCTTCCCAAGGGGATATCGGCATGAAGGGCGCCGGAAGTGCCAATTCTGAGGATATTGAGGGTGCGGTGCTCCGGCTTTACCTCGCGGGTTTTGAAATCCACGTTGGCCAGGGCGTCCAGCTCCGTCATCACAATGTCGATATTGTCCGGGCCAATTCCATGGGACAGGGCGGTAACCCGCTTTCCCTTGTACTGGCCGGTGACGGAAACGAACTCACGGCTGGCATTGCGACACTCGATGTCCGAGAGGTAGTCGGCCAGGATGTCCACGCGGCCGGGGTCTCCCATCATGATGACGTTGTCGGCCAGATGTTCGGGCTTCATATGAAGATGGAAAACGGAGCCATCTGCGTTGATAATCAGTTCAGATTCAGGAATTCTCATGGTGTATCAGTTCTAAAGCAACATTTTATAACAGGGACAGCGCCACGTCCATCATCTTGGTAAACGTGGTTTGTCTTTCTTCGGAGGTGGTGGCGTCTCCGGTGAGGAGGTGGTCGGAAATGGTGAACAGGGCCATAGCCTTGTTGCCGCTGCGGGAGGCGTTCATGTAGAGGGCGGCCGCTTCCATCTCCACGGCCAGGATGCCCATCTTCATCCACTTCTCCGTCTGGGGCGTATCGCTGTAAAAGGCGTCGGAAGACACCACATTGCCCACTTTGTAACGGTAATTCAGCTCCTTGCAGGCATTCACCGCCTTGGTGAGGAGGTCGTAATCGGCAATGGGGGCGAAGGTGCCCGGAAGCTGGAACTGGGACGCATAGTTGGAGTCCGTGCAGGCGCCCATGGCCAGCACCAGGTCTCCTATCCGGAGATCCGGGTGGCAGGCGCCGGCAGAGCCGATGCGTACGATGTTCTTGACGTCGTAAAAATTGAAGAGTTCATAGGTATAGATGCCGATGGACGGAATGCCCATGCCATGCCCCATTACGCTCACCGGCTTGCCCTTGTAGGTTCCGGTGAAGCCCAGCATACTGCGGACATTGTTGAACTGGACAGGGTTCTGAAGGTAATGGTCGGCCATGAATTTGGCGCGGAGCGGGTCTCCGGCCATAATCACGAAGGGAGCTATCTCCCCGTATTTTGCCCCGATGTGGGGCGTGGGTGTGTTATTTTGACTCATCTTATCTGGCTATCGGGAAAAAGCGGGAAACGCTTTTCACATAATTCTCATACTGCGGATATTTGCCGGAGCTGATTTCCTCGGCCAGGGCGGAGCTGCCCAGGAAAAGGACCACCAGGAGCAGGGCTCCGATGATGCTCCAGTTGAAAAGGCCTGTACCGGCGCCGATGGAAAAGACATAGAAGCACAGCCAGATGGCCTGCTCGGCAAAATAATTGGGATGGCGGCTGCGGCTCCACAGGCCCACCGTATTAAAGCCCTTGTTGTACGGGGCGGGCAGGTCTTCCAGCTTCTTTCCTTCCTTGATCATCTTCCACTTGGCGGTCTGGAAAGCCCACTGCTGCTCATCGGCCACAGTCTCGTAGATAATGAAGGCCAGCGTGAGCACGGCGGCAAGGGCGTCCACCCAGCCGAAGGGACGGGTGGAATTCATGCTCACCAGCGCCGGGAAGGTAATCATGAGCACCAGGGCATTCTGGTAGAGGCTGATGAAAAAGAGGTCGAACACGCCCCAGGCAAGCTTGTTGTTGTTGAAGGGAGCGCCGTTTCTCACCACGGCCCAGCGGTAGTCCTCCTCCCCTTCCCAGAATTTGAGCCGATAGGCTCCCTTGCGGGCGAAGTTGTAGGTGAGGCGCGCGCCCCAGAGGGTGGCCAGGACAGCCATCACCACCAAGCGCAGGGACATGCCTCCGTTCACGGCGATGATCCAGGTGTAGGCGATGGGGAGCAGGCTCCAGAGTTTGTCCATCTGGGAGTTGTTGCCGGTGAGTTCTCCCACCACGAAGCACCAGACGGCACTGCAGCCGGCCACTATGCCCAGGGTTTTGAGCACCTGGAGCTGCTGTGCATCCAGCGCAGGACCCACATAGATATAGAGGATGGGACACACGATCAGGGACAGGCCCAGCAGGGTTCCCATCAGGGGAATGTTCATTTTCATGCCTTCAGTTTTTTACAAGTCAATTTGCAAAGATAAGCATTTTCCTTGTAATTGCGTGTTTTGCGTCCCCCGTGCGCCGGAATGTTGTACCTGATAGCCAAGAAAAGGAGAGCCGTAGCTCTCCCTAAGCCGCAGGGACGGAAGAAGATATCCCTAATGGGTACTAATCCGTACAGTGACTACTTTCGCTTCCCAAGCGCGTCGGCAGTATGAACGGACTTTTACTGGCCTGCCGTTTTGAATCCGAGTGTACGAACCAATCCGGACAAGACCGGGCATACTCACTTCAACTTGAAGTTCTGTGCCAGCAAAGGAATTCTCGTTTCTTTTCATAAAGGGTTAATATAGAAGCTTGTGAAACGAATTCCGGCGGTTGCAAACTACACCCTTCGGCTTTTTTTCTTGAGGTAAAAATAAAGGCATCTCACTTGGGATGGGATGCCTTTTGGTCGCTTCTATAAATGCCACCCTTAATGACTTTGCAAAGCTAAGGTTTTTTCTTCAATCTTCAAAACTTTTTTCGGGTAAAATACCAGACCGAAGTAGCAAAACAGAAAAACTTTCATGCAAGTTTTGCAACACCTGCCTTCGCCCCCGCCGTCATTCGGCGAAACGCATCTCTTCAAGGAGGTAGTCCGCATGGCCTATCTCCTTGATTGTAAACAGGATATAGCGCACATCCAAGGAGATGTTGCGGCAGATTTCAGGGTCGAAGACCAGGTCGCTCATGGTGCCTTCCCACACGCGGTCGAAGTTGATGCCAATGAGGTTTCCCTGCGCATTGAGCACCGGGCTGCCGGAATTGCCGCCGGTGGTGTGGTTGGTGGCGAGGAAGCATACGGGCTGGTTCTCATGCCCTCCCTCCGCGTAAATGTCCCGCAGCGCCTGGGGAATGTTGTAGTCGAAAATATCCGGGTTGTCCTTCTCCATAATGCCTTTCAGCGTGCTCACAGGCCGGTAGTAGATGGCATCGGCCGGCCGATATCCCTCCACATGACCATACGCGACGCGAAGGGTGAGATTGGCATCGGGATAGAAGGTCTTTTCCCGCTCGAATTCCATCTGGCCCTGCATGTAATCCCGGTACAGCAGGTTCAGGGAGGCGGTAAAGGCCGATACCTGGGGCACCAGATTCTGTTGGAAATGCTCTTCCAGGGCTTGCGCCAATTCCTTCGCCTCCGTCTCCGAGGCGAAGACGGCGTCTCTCCAGGCCTCCATGGTTCCGTACAGGGCCCGCTTCTCTATGAAATAAGCGGGCTTGTAGCTGTCTTCCAAGGCCTTGTCGAAGGCGCTCATCAGGGCCACGAAGGTCTCGCGGTCGATGGGCTCGTAGTAATCTTTCAAGTCTCCCCCACGGCCGCGGGCCATCTGCAGTTTCTCGATGGCGCGGACCGTCTCGTTGTAGTATTCATAGGCGCGGTAGATGGGGTTGCGGGCGGCATAGACGGCGGCAAGTCGGCCCGTAAGCCCCTCATAGCGCGTGCCGCGGGCCCACGCTTCGAATCGGCCTTCATAGTCCTGCTTCACGGGAACGATGCGGTTCTTGCGAAGGCCCTTCTCCTCTCCCTGCCACTTCTTCCAGGCATTGGCCACGCCGGCATACTTGCTGGAATACTGGATGCGTACGGCCTGGCTCCGGTCCATGTACTTTTTCATGATGCCCAGACGGGTGGTGCGGAGGGCAATCTTTTCCGGATCTGACACGTCCTGAATATAGCGCACGGCCTCCGAATGTACGTACTCCTGCGTGGAGCCCGGACAGCCATAGACAAAGGTAAAATCGCCTTCCTGCACCCCTGCAAGGGAGATTTTCAGCGATTTTTTGGGCCGATAGGGCACGTTCTCCGGGCTGTAGTCGGCCGGCATGTTGTCCGCCCCGGCATAGATGCGGAAGATGGAGAAGTCTCCGGTGTGGCGGGGCCACATCCAGTTGTCCGTCTCGCCGCCGAACTTGCCGATGGAGGAGGGCGGAGCGCCCACCAAGCGTACGTCCCGGTACTCCCGGAAAACAAAGAGGAAGTACTGGTTGCCGTAGTAGAGGGCCTCTACGCTGGCTTTCAGTCCCTGACCGTCCTTCACGGCCTGCTCCCGCAGCCTGGCGGCGTTCTTTTTCACCAAGGCCTGGCGCTGATCTTCACTCATCCTGGCAGGCTTGTAGCCTTTGAGGACGATGTCGGTGACGTCTTCCATCCTTTCCAGGAAGCGGACGGTGAGGCCGGGATTGGGCAGTTCATCGGCCCGGGAAAGGGCCCAGAAGCCATCCTTGAGGTAATCGTGTTCCACGGAGGAATGCTTCTGGATATAGCCGTAGCCGCAGTGGTGGTTGGTGAAAAGGAGGCCTTCGTCACTCACCAGCTCGCCGGTGCAGCCGCTTCCGAACAGCACAACGGCATCCTTGAGGGAAGCCTGGTTCACGCTGTAAATGTCTTCGGCGCTGAGCTGGAAGCCCTTGGCCTGCATGTCCCCGATGCGTTGGGAGATGAGGGCGGGAAGCCACATGCCTTCGTCGGCCTTCAGGGGCTGGGATGCGGCGATGAGGAGGGCCGCTGCGAGAATGTGTTTTTTCATTTTCATGCGAATTCGTACAAAAATCTTCAGGACCGGGAGGAGCTAACGAGACTCGAAGGTGGTGAGTGCCACGTTTTCCAATTTCACCATGGCCGGATCGGAAACGAGAAGGCTGTCTTTGTTGTAGAAGAAAGAAGACTCACGGATGGTGATGTCATGAATCATTTCCAGGGTTCCGGATGCCTTGATGGCCGTTTCGCAGCCCCGGCACACGATACGCTCCATCACAATGTCCTGAAATTCCGGAACGAAGGCCCTGGTCTTGGCCGCCTCCCGGTCTTCGTAACCGGCGGCCTTGTCGGCATAGGTGGTTTCAAACACCACCGCCTGGTCTTTGATATTGGCCATGTAGATGTCGCTGATGCGGATGTTGCGGGTGACGCCGCCGCGCTCCGGGGCGCTCTTGAAACGAAGGCCCGTATCCGTGCCGATGAAGGAGTTGTGGCGCACGATGATGTCTTCCATGCCGCCGCTGAATTCAGAGCCAATCACGAAGCCGCCGTGGGCGTGATAGACCGTATTGTACTCTATAACAATGTCCTTGCAGGGGCCGTCCTTGAGGGCCTTGGCGCCCGCTCCGCCCTTCAGGCAGATGCCGTCGTCCCCCACGTCCATGGTGCAGCGGGTTACCAGCACCCGCTGGCACTGCATGATGTCTATGCCGTCTCCGTTCTGGGCATTCCAGGGGCAGCGCACCTTGACGTTGTCAATGGTCACATCCGTACAGCGCTGGGGCACCAGATGGAACTTGGGAGCGTTCTGCAAGGTCACATCCTTCACCGTGGGTGCAGTCCGTGAAACGCACCATGTTGGAGCGCATCTTCTCCTGGCTGCGGGCATCGGGGGCGATATTCGGGTAATGGGCAAGGTCGAAGGGATACCACAGGCTGCCGTCCTCCGTCACGGTGCCGCCTTTTTTGAGGATTTCCGCCCACTCCGCATCGCTCACTTTGGAGCGCTTGACGGGCCACCACCAGCTGCCATTCCCTTCAATGATGCCTTCTCCGGAAATCATGACGTCGTGCCGCTTGGAGGCCGTCAGGGCCGGCTTCACGTCACCGTCCTTCAGGAATTCTTCCTTGTTGGGAGAGAAGAGGATGACGGCACCCCGTTCCAGGTGCAAGTCTATGCAGTCCTTGAGGGAAATGGGGCCGGTGAGGTACAGGCCTTCCGGCACGTTGAGATGGCCGCCGCCCTGCTTGGTCAGGGCGCTGATGGCCTTGGCAAAGGCCTGGGTATTGGACGTGACGCCGTCACCCACAGCGCCGAAATCTGTCAGGGATACGCTCCGCTCCGGGATTTGGGCAAGTTCCTGGGCCGCCACGGTAAAGCCGCAGGCAAGGGCCAAAAGGGTAAAAAAACGTTTCATATTTTTCAAAGATACGCAATCTTTTCCGAAGATGCCAAATTTATCATGTTGCCAGGTGAAAAGGACACCCGCAAATCCGCGCAAAAGTGTTATCTTTGCACCGTATGACAACATTAGAACAGATAAAGGACCTGCAGGAGCGGATGGGCACCCTCAAGGCCTGCCTGGATATTGAAGGCAAGCGGAAGGACGTGGCCGCCAAGACGCAGGAGACCCTGGCACCGGACTTCTGGGGAGACCCCAAGGCCGCCGAAACCTTCCTCAAGAAACTCTCCGGCATCAAGAGTTGGGTGACGGACTTCGACAAGGCCCGCAGCGCCGTGGAAGACCTGGAGGTGCTGTATGACTTCGCCAAGGACAGCCTCTCCGGGGCCGATGACGAAGCCATGGAGACGGCGGAAACCCGGGAGCTGGACCAGGCGTACCAGGAGGCGGTGGAGGCGGTGGAAGCCCTGGAACTCAAGAATATGCTGGGCGGCGAGGGCGACAACCTGGGCGCCGTGCTCACCATCAACTCCGGCGCCGGCGGCACTGAAGCCAACGACTGGAGCGCGATGCTCATGCGCATGTACCTCCGCTGGGGCGAGCGCAACGGCTACAAGATGACGGTCACCTCGCTCCTGGAAGGCGAAGAGGCCGGCATCAAGAGCTGCACCATCGAGGTGGAAGGCGACTACGCCTACGGCTACCTGAAGGCCGAAAACGGTGTGCACCGCCTGGTGCGCATCTCCCCCTTC
>CAJOMB010000036.1 GCA_905235615.1 uncultured Bacteroidales bacterium
CTTGGCTTCGAGGGCCTTTTTCACCTCATGCATCTTGTCCAGCACGGCATTGTGCTCTTCCTCGCTCTTGTAGATGGGAACCATCACCACCTGGATGGGAGCCAGGGCCGGAGGAAGCACCAGGCCGTTGTCGTCTCCATGGGACATGATGAGGGCGCCCATCAGACGGGTGCTCACACCCCAGGAAGTGGCCCACACATAGTCCTGCTTGCCTTCGTTGTTGGTGAACTGCACGTCGAAGCTCTTGGCGAAGTTCTGGCCCAGGAAGTGGGAGGTGCCGGCCTGCAGGGCCTTTCCGTCCTGCATGAGGGCCTCGATGGTCATGGTGTCCAAGGCGCCGGCGAAACGCTCTCCGGGGCTCTTGTGGCCCACCACCACGGGAAGGGCCATCACCTCGCGGGCGAAGCGGGCATATACGTTCACCATCTGCTCCTTGCGGGCTTCGGCCTCCTGGGCGGTGGCGTGGGCGGTATGGCCCTCCTGCCACAGGAATTCCGCCGTCCTCAGGAACAGGCGGGTGCGCATCTCCCAGCGGACCACGTTGCACCACTGGTTGCACAGGATGGGAAGGTCTCTCCAGGAGTGGACCCAGTTCTTGTAAGTGTTCCAGATAATGGTTTCGGAGGTGGGACGCACGATGAGCTCTTCTTCCAGCTTGGCGTCCGGGTCCACCACGATACCGTTGCCGTCCGGGGCGTTCATCAGGCGGTGGTGGGTGACTACGGCGCATTCCTTGGCAAAGCCGGCCACATGCTCGGCCTCACGGCTGAAAAAGCTCTTGGGGATGAACAGGGGGAAATAGGCGTTTTTTACACCGGTTTCCTTGAACATGCCGTCCAGCTCTGCATTTTTTCCCAGATGGCATAGCCATAGGGTTTGATGACCATGCACCCGCGCACGGCGCTTTGTTCTGCCAAATCGGCCTTGACCACCAGATCGTTATACCACTGAGAGTAGTTTTCTTCCCGCTTGGTTACCTCTTTTGCCATAATCTATTTGCTTTTTATTGTTTTTGTGCTTAATATTGCTGCCGCAAAAAGGAATTGCAGGTACAGAAATTGCAATACCCTTCGGATAAGCCGGCATTTTCCGGCACAAAGATACTTATTTTTATTGGATAAAGGAGGTAAAGACTATGAAAAAGACATTCCTGGCATACGCCGCCCTGCTGCTTGCCACCCTTTCATGCTCTACCACGAGCCGGCTTCAGACACAGGCCTTCGATGACGGAATCTACACTTCTCCGGCCGTGAAGGTGGCCCAGGCCCAGACTCCCGCTCCCACCAGTGAAGAACTGGACAACCTGCTCGCAGACAGCAAATCGTCACAGGCCTATATCCTCAGCGCCGGAGACACCATTGTGGTTCCGGCCGGCAAAAAGCTCAAATTTTCCAATTCAGATACCATCATCACCGTCTGGGATACGCCTTCCTGGGCCTGGGATTACTCCTGGGCTTATCGGCCCTGGTATATGGCTCCCTGGGATCCTTTTTACGATCCCTGGTACTATGACAGATGGTATTACCGGTCCTGGGCGTATGGCCCCTGGCCTTATGACCCCTGGTACTGGAGTCCGTTCGATTATGGCTACTACGGCTATTACAGTCCCTGGTACCGTTATCGCTACTATGATGCCTGGTACTGGAACCGTTATTTCTATCCCGGTCCCTATGTGTACTGGGGTGCAGGCCCCGTCGTGCACCGCAGCCAGGCCGCCCGCCTGGGCCACCGGGAGGGTAACTTCAGCGCCCGTGGCGCCGCATCCCGCAGCACCATGTCCCGTACCCGCGGAGGCAGCGCTTCCCGCGCCGCGTCTTCCCGCGCCGTCACTTCGGGCGGTTCCGTGACCCGTTCGGCCGGTAGCACCCGTTCTTCCGGCGTCACCCGCAGTTCTTCCGTGCCCCGTGCCTCTTCCGTGAGAAGTTCCGGTGCCGTGCGATCCACTTCCGGAAGCTCCACGCGGTCTTCCGGTGGTACTTACCGTTCTTCCGGCAGCAACTCCGTCCGTTCCTCGGGTGGTTCCTACCGTTCTACCGGCACCAATGTGCGTTCCTCTTCGGGCGCTTCCAGTTATCGATCCTCCTCCTCCTCTTCCAGCCGCTCCTCCGGCGGTTATTCCGGCGGTGGTTCTGTCCGCTCCTCGGGCGGTGGCTATTCCGGTGGCGGCGGTTCTTCCCGTTCTTCCGGCGGCGGTCGCCGATAAGTTTTAAACTCTGAACAAGATGAAAAAGATCATATCCTTTGCTTTGGGCCTGACGCTTGCGATAGGCGCAGGGGCTCAAACCTGGCAGGACGCCCTGCTCTTTTCCGAGAACAACTACATGGGCACCGCCCGTGGAGTGGGAATGGGCAATGCCCTTACCGCCATCGGCGGAGACCCGGGTTCCCTGGTGTTCAATCCGGCGGGATCGGCCGTGTCCGGCTATTCCCAGTTTGTCATCACCCCCGGTGTCACCTTCTCCTTCGCCGGTTCCCAGGCTTCCCCCGCCATGGATTCTCCGCTCATGGGAGACCGCGTCAACTCCACGTACGCACGCTTCAAGCTGCCCAACGTCGGTTTCATCCTCAATTTTGACACGGGCCGCCGCAGCGGACTCAAGCGCCACTCTTTCGGTGTGGTGTTTCATTCCACCAACAACTATACGGGCCGCTTCAATGCCGCCGGTGTAAACGATGACAATTCCTATGCGGCTTCCCTGGCCTCATCGGCCGACGGATTCTCTTCCTCGGTGCTGGGAAGCGAAGACTGGTTCTACAGCGGGGACCCTTCCCGGATGCCCTTCTGGGTGGACATGACAGGCTACCGTGCCGGCATGTTCAATTCTGTGGAAGGCCGTGACGGCGCCTATGTAGCCGTGACGGAAATCGTGGACGGCGCAGGCAACTTCCAGTTGGCCGCTCCCATATACCAGCGTTACGGTCAGCAGTCCTACGGCGGCAAACATGACGCCGTCATCAACTATGCCTTCAACTTCAGCGACAAGTTCTATATCGGAGCCAACCTGGGCATCACCACGCTCAACTACTCCCTTTCCGAGTACTGGTCGGAAGTCCCGGAGAATGTGGAGGATTTCCCCGCCATCCGGTATTCTGACGGTACGTCGTCCCGTTTTGAGTCCCTTCGGATGAACCGGGCCTACCGCCTGAGCGGAAGCGGCGTGTACTTCAAGCTGGGTGCGCTGTGGCGCCCTGTAACCGGCCTTCGCCTGGCAGCCGCCGTCCAGACGCCCACCATGCTCAACATGACGGAACGCTATGGCTACAGCGCAGAGGTGAAGATGGACGGCCGCTACTCCGGACGCGCTTCCAGCGCGGAAGATGAGTGGATTTACGCTCTCCGTACCCCCTGGGTTTTTAACTTTGGCGCCGCTTACACCATCGGCAATGTGGGCTTGGTCAGCGTGGACTATGAACTCTCCAATTTCTCGAGTGCCCGTTTTCGCAGCCGCGGCAACGGGGGATATTCGGAGGGCTCCTTCTCGGATGTGAACCTGGACATCCGCGACATCCTGGGCGTAAGCCATCAGCTGCGCGTGGGTGCAGAGGTCAAAGTGACGCCGGAACTGTCCCTGCGGGCCGGTTACAACCTCATTACCGGAGCCCGGCGCAACAACCTGGACAACAACTTCAATCCCATTCCCCTGAGCACGCAGGACCGTCTGAACCAGCTCAAGCACAGCGCCTCCGTGGGTGTGGGCTATTCCTTCGGCCATCTTTATATAGATGCCGCCGTGCGGGCCCACTTCGTCCCCAATGAGTATGTGATTCCTTATAATTACTATACCACTCCGGCCGGTTCCGCCTTCTACAACAAGCAGGTGGATACCAATGTGCTCACGCCCGAGGTTCTCATCAAGACCACGCTGGTAGATGCTTTGGTAAGCCTTGGCTGGCGGTTCTAAGCTTCATTTCCTGCCATTTTGTCAGCAAACGCAGGCTGGCACGAAGTTCGATATTTATTTGGCGTCGTCCGTTTGGGCGGCGCTTTATTGTTGAACAAATTAAAAACTGAATATTATGGGAAAAATTATCGGTATTGACCTGGGAACTACCAATTCCTGCGTCGCAGTGATGGAAGGCAATCAGCCTACCGTCATCATCAACAACGAGGGGCAGCGTACTACCCCTTCCGTGGTAGCCTTCACCGACGGCGGAGAGCGCAAAATCGGCTCGCCGGCCAAGCGTCAGGCTATCACCAACCCCAACAACACCGTGTTCTCCATCAAGCGTTTCATGGGTGAGACCTATGATCAGGTGAACACCGAGGTGAGCCGCGTCCCCTACAAGGTGGTCCGCGGAGAGAACAACACCCCCCGCGTGGACATCAGCGGCAAGCTCTATACGCCTCAGGAGATATCGGCCATGATTCTTCAGAAGATGAAGAAGACGGCCGAGGAATACCTCCGCCAGGAAGTGACGGAAGCCGTTATCACCGTGCCCGCCTACTTCTCCGACTCCCAGCGTCAGGCCACCAAGGAGGCCGGCCGCATCGCGGGTCTGGACGTGAAGCGTATCATTAACGAGCCCACCGCTGCCGCTTTGGCATACGGCCTTGACAAGAAAGAAAAGGACATGAAGGTGGCCGTGTATGACCTGGGTGGCGGTACTTTCGATATCTCCATCCTCCAGCTGGGCGACGGCGTGTTCGAGGTGCTCTCCACCAACGGTGACACCCATCTGGGCGGTGACGACTTCGACCAGGTTATCATCGACTGGCTGGCCTCCGAGTTCGCCTCCGAGAACGGCGGAATAGACCTCAAGAAGGACCCGATGGCCCTGCAGCGTCTGAAAGAGGCTGCCGAAAAGGCCAAGATCGAGCTCTCCAACCAGACTTCCACGGAGATCAACCTGCCGTACATCATGCCGGTGGACGGTGTGCCCAAGCACTTGGCGAAGACCCTCACCCGTTCCAAGTTCGAGCAGCTTTCGGATGCCCTGTTCCAGCGCAGCATCGCCCCTTGCCGCCAGGCTCTGGCCGATGCCCATCTGAATCCCTCCGACATTGACGAGGTGCTGCTGGTCGGCGGTTCCACCCGTATCCCTTACGTGCAGGAGCTGGTGAAGAACTTCTTCGGCAAGGAGCCCAACAAGAGCGTGAACCCCGACGAGGTGGTTGCCATCGGCGCCTCCATCCAGGGCGGTGTGCTCGCAGGTGACGTGAAGGACGTGCTTCTTTTAGATGTTACTCCGCTGAGCCTGGGTATCGAAACCCTCGGCGGCGTCATGACCAAGCTTATCGAGTCCAACACCACCATCCCGGCCAAGAAGAGCCAGATCTTCTCCACCGCGGCCGACAACCAGCCCGGCGTAGAGATCCGCGTCCTGCAGGGCGAGCGCCCCATGGCCAAGGACAACAAGCAGATCGGCATCTTCCACTTGGACGGCATCGCCCCTGCACCCCGCGGCGTGCCTCAGATTGAGGTGACCTTCGATATCGATGCCAATGGCATCCTCAATGTGAGCGCCGTGGACAAGGCTACCGGCAAGGAGCAGCACATCCGCATCGAGGCCTCTTCCGGCCTGTCCGACGCCGAAATCCAGCGCATGCGGGACGAGGCCAAGGCCAACGAGGCAGCCGACCAGGCAGAGAAGGAGCGCATTGACAAGATCAACAATGCCGATGCCCTCACCTTCCAGGCCGAGAAGTTCCTGAAAGAGAACGGCGACAAGGTGCCCGCCGACGTCAAGAGCGAGGTGGAATCGAACTGCAACGCCCTCAAGGAAGCCGTCAAGGCCCAGAACCTCTCTGACATTGACAAGTACACCGAGGCGCTGAACAAGGCCTTCGAGAAGATGTACCAGGCCGGTCAGCAGGCCGGCGGCCCTCAGGCAGGTCCCCAGGGACCGTTCCAGGGCGGTCCTCAACCCGGACCGCAGGACCAGGGTCCTGACGAGCAATAAGTTTTTAGAAAAAATGATTATCTTTGTAAATCGAAAAACAATTGATCAATTTAGATAAAACTATGGTTTCTTACAAAGAATTGGGTCTTGTGAACACCCGTGAGATGTTCGAGAAGGCCGTTGCCGGCGGTTACGCCATCCCCGCTTTCAATTTCAACAACATGGAGCAGCTCCAGGCCATCATCCAGGCCAGCGCCGAGACCAAGAGCCCGGTGATTCTCCAGGTTTCCAAGGGCGCCCGTAACTACGCCAACCAGACCCTCCTCCGCTACATGGCCGAGGGTGCTGTAGAGTATGCCAAGGAACTGGGTTGGGAGCATCCCCAGATTGTCCTCCACCTGGACCACGGCGACAGCTTCGAACTGTGCAAGAGCTGCGTGGACATGGGCTTCAGCTCCGTGATGATTGACGCCTCCTCCCTCCCTTACGAGGAGAACATCGCCCTCACCAAGAAAGTGGTGGAGTATGCTCACCAGTACGACGTGACCGTCGAGGCCGAGCTGGGTGTCCTGGCCGGTGTGGAAGATGAGGTTCAGGCCGAAGAGTCCCACTACACCAAGCCCGAGGAAGTCATCGACTTCGCCACCCGTACCGGTTGCGACTCCCTCGCCATCTCCATCGGCACTTCCCACGGTGCTTACAAGTTCACCCCCGAACAGTGCACCCGTGACCCCAAGACCGGTCGTCTGGTTCCCCCGCCGCTGGCCTTCGACGTGCTCCACGAGATTGAGAAGAAGCTCCCCGGCTTCCCCATCGTTCTCCACGGCTCCAGCTCCGTTCCTCAGGAGTATGTTGACATCATCAACGCCAATGGCGGCAAACTGCCCGATGCAGTGGGCATCCCCGAGGAGCAGCTCCGCGAGGCCTCCAAGAGCGCTGTGTGCAAGATCAACATCGACTCCGACAGCCGTCTGGCCATGACCGCCGCCGTCCGCAAAGTCTTCAACGACAAGCCCGGCGAGTTCGACCCCCGCAAGTACCTGGGTCCCGCCCGTGACGAGATGAAGAAGCTCTACATGCACAAGATTGTGAATGTGCTGGGCTCCAACGGCAAGGCTGAGTAAACAAGGCCATAAGCAAAAAAATCCGACTCTCTTTCGAGGGCCGGTTTTTTTATGCTTTTTCGAATGTTTCCAGGTGCTTCATCACCTTGAAGACCAGCCAGTCGGGAAAGTGGCGGAAAAGGGGGAGGGAGAGGTGGTTGACAAGGCCCGGCATACAGGTCTTTTTCCTCTTGAACATCCGCTTTAGGGCCTTGGCGGCCAGTTTTTCGGGAGGGAGACTCACGCCAAGGCGCACGGCTGTGCGGCGCAGGTTGGGCGCCAGGCCGTACAGCCCGGTGTCCACGGCGCCCGGCGTCACTACGGTCACGCTCACGCCCTTGGGCTTCATCTCATACCAGATGGATTTGGAGAAACTGTAGATGTAGGTCTTGGTGGCAATATAGGTCTGGATGCCGGGGAATTCCATCCATTTGCAGAGGGAGGACATGTTGAGGATGTATCCGTTCCCCCTTTGGCACATATCGGCCCCGAAGAGGCGGCAAAGGTTCGTGAAGGTCAACACGTGGAGCATGACCATGCTTTCCACCTTCTCGGGCGGGGTGTCGCAGAGGGCGTTGAAAAAGAAGAAGCCGGCGTTGTTGATGAGGATGTCTATCGTGAACCCCTTGTCGGCCGCAAAATCATAGACCTCCCGGGCCGCCTCCTGCCGGGCGAGGTCACAATAGAAGGGGTAGGCCTTGACCCCGAAGGAAAGGCTGAGTTTTTGGGCCGTTTCCTCCAGCTCCCGCTGCTGGTTGGAGACCATCAGGAGGTCGCAGGCATAATCCCTCGCCAGAATCGTCGCATATTGGAGGCCGATTCCGCTGCTGGCCCCCGTCACCAGTGCCGTCATACGCCCATCCTTTTGGCATTATCGGCCTCGGCCGCCTCGATTTCCTTCCGCAGGGAGCAGGGCATATCGGCCACGCAGGAATGGCATTTCATCTCCAGGGTGTACATCCTTCCTACGCAGTAATTGGACCGCATGCAGGCCGAGCGGTAATCCGGCCCGGCTTCCTTCATCTTGGCCACGAAGGCGGGGTCGTTCACCAGCACATGGGCCATCTGGATGAGCTCGAAGCCTTCGGAGAGGACGGTCTCGCAATTGGCCCGGCTCTGGATGCCGCCCACATAGATGAGGGGCAGCGAGAGGGCTTTCCGGAAGCGTTTGGCACTTTCCAGGAAGTAGAGCTCCCGGTACGGAACGGTGGGAATCATGGCCCTTCCTGCTACGGCTATGCCGGCCTTGAGCCACCAGAATTTCCAGGGATTCATGTAATGGGCCAGGGTTTTCAGGGGCATGGCACCGCCCAGGATCACCATGGGCGCCTTACTCACGAAACCGGCGCTGAGGACGATGGCGTGGACGCCGTGGCGCTCGATGGCCTGGGCCACCTTGATGCAGTCTTCCTCCTGAAGGCCGCCCTTGAAGCCGTCGAACATATTGGTTTTCACCACCACGGCCATGTCGTTGCCGGCGTGGGCCATGACTTCGTCCAGCACTTCGTTCATCAGGCGCATGCGGTTCTCCAGGCTGCCGCCGTATTCATCCTTGCGGTGGTTGGTGTAGGGAGACAGGAACTGGGAGATGAGGTAACCGTGACCGGCATGGATTTCCACGCAGTCGAATCCGCATTCCCGGCAGAAGTCCACGGCCTCTCCGAAGTGCTTGACAATCAGTTTGATTTCGTCTTTCTTAAGGCCCCTGACGAGGGTGGGGGAGTAGAGGTTGATACCCGAGGATGCACCCACGGGCATCCGGTAGCCGCAGGTGTAGAAATGAGTCATGTTGCCGCAGTGGCCCAGCTGGATGGAGGCCTTGGCGCCCTGGGCATGGATGGCGTCGGTGAGGTCCTTGAGGGCAGGCTTGATTTCATCCCTTATGTAGAGTTGCCCGTCAAAGGAAACTCCGCTTCGGTCCACGGCGCAATAGGCCACGGTGGTCATTCCTATCCCTCCTTTGGCCACGCTCACATGATAGTCTTTGAGCATGGCGCTGGGCTTGTTTCCGGGGCACATGTTCTCGAAGGCGGCGCTTCGGATGGTGCGGTTGCGCAATTCTATGGGGCCCAGCTTGAAAGGCGTAAAAAGCTCAGACATAAATCAATAGATATGGGGGAGTATTCTTTTCAGACGGGTTTTGTCAAACTCGTCCGGGAATTCTTTCTGGTATTTGTGATAGATGGAATTGGAACGGGGAACCAGGTTGGCGCAGGTGAACCAGAAGAACACCAGCCCTGCGGTGCTCCAGGTGAGGATGGCCCAGCCCAGCCATTCCACGATTTCGCCAAAATAGTTGGCGGAGGTGACGTAATCGTACAGGCCGCCCTTGGGCAGGTAGTGGCGGGTGTCGCCGGGTTGGCGCAGGTTCCGGATAATTTCGTCGGAAGAGCGGTTGATGTACATTCCCGTCAGGAAGATCACCGTTCCGGCAATGAATACGGGGCTTGTTATCCAGGAATGGTCATAGTATGCCTTCTCCGGAGCCAGGCGGAAGAGCCAGTATCCCTGGATGTAACCGTTGATCAGGTTGAATGTCACGCTCATGAGGACGATGCTGACGGGCATCCTGGACTGGCCTGTCATGCGGAGGGGGAACACGAAGGTCCGGTGCACGTAATGCAGGGCGAAGAGCAGGAAGAACAGCAGGTAGGGGAGGGCGAAGCGCTGCCCGCAGCCGACCCAGAAGTACGTCACCACCAGCAGGACCGGCATTTCCATGAGCATCCAGCCCCATCGGCCGGGAAGGGTGGGCCCCCATTTGGCCGATATCATCTTTCCATATCCCGCGTCGATGAAGTACAGGGCCGCGAATACCACGGCCCCCAGCACTGTCATCGTCAGAAGTACATAGTTAAACTGTTCCATATCAGCCGACAAATTTATTGATTTCTGCAGAATTATACAAGTCTATGCCTTGCGGCGGCGAAAGATTTCGTCTTTGCCGAAGTTCAAGGCCTTGTTGTAGGCCATGGCCTCCCGGAAGTCGCCGGCGATGAGGTCCCAGTTAATCTCAAAGCAGTGGAAGGCGTAGGTGACAAAGTTGCATGATTGCTGGATTTCGCTTTTGTCCCAATTGTATTTGAGCCGGGGGTACTGCCGCACCAGGTCCTGGCAGGTGCAGAACATGGCGAAGAACCGGCCTCGGAGGGGTTTGCAGAGAATTTCTCCCCATTCGGTGTCCTGCCATTCGCTGCTGGAGAGGCAGCACTGGGCCGCATGGGCATATTGCTCGAAAGCTTCCTCTATCCGCCCCAGCCTCATAAGGCCGACGGCCAGTTTTTCGTAGGCCTGGCTCAGTCGGAGGATATCGCCCCGTTCGTAATCGCTGCGGTAGCGGATTCTGTCGGCCATGCGGTTGATGACATCCCATTCGGCCTGGATATAATCGGTCACTTCGGAGGGAATCATTTTCACCTGGTCCTTGTCCGTCCAGGCCACAAGTTGATAAGATTTTGCCATAACAAAATGTATTTCAATGAACTGCACCGGCCACCCGGCCGCTCGCGTCGGGGTACAATATCCCCCGGGAGTGGACCTTCGTCCGATGTTGTTGAAATACGTGCCTGTTATGGTTTATGGAATGTTCACGTGTGCATAGATTCTGCTTCGGCTTGCAAATTTACGATATAAAAACGGAAAAGCAATAGTTGAGACCTTCCGTTGGACCGGGGAAAAGGGGAAGATTGGATTTTGATTTCACATTTTGCGTTTCGTATTTTGCGAAATCAAAAAAGTTACATAAGGGTAAGTTACATAAAAGTAATTTTTGTATCTTTGCAAAAAATACGTGATGGACTCTCCTTTTCAGTTTGGCACTTTAGCCACGGACAAGAATTTTATCGACAGGGTTGAAGACCGGAAGCAGCTGAAACAGATGCTGTCTTCCCGGATTAACGTCGCCCTGATTTCCCCGCGTCGCTGGGGAAAGTCTTCGCTGGTCAAGATGGCGATGGATGAATTGGCTGCAGAACGGCCGGAGTTCCGTGTGTGCCATATCGACGCCTTCAGCATCAATTCCGAGGCCGAATTTTATAATATGTTTGCCTCTGCCGTTATTTCCGGCGCAGCGGGGAAGGTGCAAAAAGCGATTACCGACGCCAAAAAGTATTTGGGCGGACTCGTAGCGGGCGTTACCCTCTCTGACGGGTTGAACGACATCCTCTCCGTCAATCTGGGATTCAGTCCAAAAGAAATGGACAAGCTGGAGATTCTGAATCTTCCCGAGAAAATCGCACAGGACAAGGGAATCAGAATCATTGTGTGTATAGACGAATTCCAGCAGCTTGCTTCCCTGCGCGAATATGCCGACATGGAAGGGAAGATGAGAACGGTATGGCAGAAGCAGCAGCGCGTCAGCTATTGCTTCTATGGCAGCAAAAAACATATGATGCTGGATATTTTCGGCGATTCGCAAAAACCGTTCTACCGTTTTGCGAACATCGTGTTCATGCCGAAAATCGCCAAGGACGGCTGGATTCCCTTTATCTGCGAAGGCTTCGCCTCTACCGGGAAACACATCTCCGAGCAATATGCCGAGCTGATTTGTGACACTGTCGAGTGCCATTCCTGGTATGTGCAGCAGTTGGCGTTCCTGGTCTGGTCGGCCACAGAATATGAAGTGGACGATTCCATTATGGACGTCAGCATTCACCGTTTGACAGACATCAACTCTCCCATGTTTATCAGCGATACGGAAAAGCTGACGCCCAGTCAGCGGGCCATGCTCCGCGCTATTTCGGACGGTGCACAGCATCTGTCCGCCGAAGAAACAGTTGCCAGGTATCACCTCGGCAATCCCAACACCATTGCCCGAAATAAAAAGAGCCTGCTGGAGAAATCCTTTATCGACACCGAAGATGGCGAGCTGTATATCTCCGATCCGGTGTTCAAGAGGTGGTATCGGTGATTCTCCATAAAAAGGAAG
>CAJOMB010000037.1 GCA_905235615.1 uncultured Bacteroidales bacterium
AACCGCGAAATCACGCTACGCGCCGACGCCAACCTCTGCGGCATATCACCCGCGTCATTTTGGTGAACGAGCCAAGGATTGAACTAGGTGTTCCAGCCGGGCGCAAACACGGCGTCGGTATCGCGATGTGAGTAAAGGATTCTGCCGACGGAAACCATTTCGTCCTTTGCGACGTAATAGACGCAGTAGTTTCCGACATCCATTACACGAACGCCTTGCGAAGCAAGGGGTTCGCGCGGATAGGGGCGGATTCTGTTTGGCATTTTGTCAAGGGTGGCAATTTCAGAGAGGATTCGTCGAAGCACATTTCTTGCGTCTTCTGGTGACCTCAATTCAAATGCAATGTAAGCGTAGATGTCGCGCAAGTCTTGATATGCGGCATCTGCGATTTCGATATTCCAGCTCACAATCCAAACTCCCGCACAAGATCGGAGTGTGCTTGCGTAAAAGGACGTTTGCGTCCTGCCGCAATGTCATCAAATCCCTTGGTGACTTCCGCATCAAGTTGCGTGTCAGTCAAAAAGCGAGGGTGGCCATGGGTTTGGGGGCCTCCACCCCCTTCGGCACTTTAATTTTACACTCATTCGAGGAGTGCCAGAAGGACAAGCGGGCGTTTGCGGAGAACTTCCACTGGATAGAGACGCATGCGAACATGATGCACCCCGATACCATCATAGAACCCGTCGGGGAGGGGTATGTGCAGATTAATCCGCCGTTTCCGCCGGCCACCACCGAAGAGATGGATTCTTTCTGGGACCTGCCGTTCACCAAACTGCCGCATCCGCGGTACAAAGGAAAGCGCATTCCGGCCTACGACATGATCAAGTTCTCCGTGAACACCCACCGCGGGTGCTTCGGCGGCTGCAACTTCTGCACCATCGCCGCCCATCAGGGCAAGTTCATCCAGAGCCGGAGCCAGAAATCCATCCTCAGGGAAGTATCGGCCCTGAACGATTTGCCGGACTTTGCCGGGAATATCTCCGACGTGGGCGCCCCCACGGCCAACATGTACGGGATGCACGGGAAGAAGCCGGAACTCTGCGACCAATGCAGGCGCCGCAGCTGCCTCTTCCCCAAGCGCTGCCCCAATCTGGATTGCGACCATACCCGTCTGATGGAGCTTTACAAGCGCATAGACGCCACCAAGGGCATCCGGCACAGCTACATCGGCAGCGGCATCCGCTACGACCTCTTCCTCACGGAAGACGGCTTCGTGGACCCAAGCTCCAAGCCTTACCTCAAAACTCTGGTGCTGGACCATACCTCCGGCCGGCTCAAAGTGGCCCCTGAGCACACGGAAGACCACGTGCTCCAGAAGATGGCCAAGCCCAGTTTCCGCCTCTTCGAGCACCTCAGGAAGGAGTTTGACAAGATTAACCGCGAGGCCGGCACCCATGTGGAGCTGGTCCCGTACTTCATTTCCTCCCACCCCGGCTGCACCATGAAGGACATGGAGCGTCTGGCCCATCACCCGGCCCTCAAGGGCATCTGGATGGACCAGGTGCAGGATTTCACCCCTACGCCCATGACCACCTCCTCCGTCATGTTCTATACCGGGCTGGATCCCAGGGACATGACACCGGTGTTCACGGAGCGCAATCCGGAGAAGAAACAGCAGCAAAAATCATTTTTCTTCAAAAATTCTTCGAAAAAAAGTCAAAAGCCCTTGCAGAGTTCAAAACAAACCATTAATATTGCACCGGAATTCAGCAAGAAAAAGAAATAAAACCCAAACCATACTTTATGGCAGACAAGAAAAGACATGTAGTGAGCTATGAGAAGATGAATGCCCATCCGGACCTGGCAGAGGCTTTCGCCCTCAAGTATCCCAAGGGCTTCAACGACTACCTGAACGATTTGGTCAAATACCCCAAGCCGGACGGCACCAGTTTCTATGCCGTCACGGTGGAGGTGCCGGATGCCATCTATCTGGTTAAAATCAACGTAAAGACGGACGACCTTGAAGACGTGGCCCGATGGCTGGAAGGCGAGGAAGATGCGGAGAATGAGGCCGTGGCCGGCGGCAGCGCCGATGCCTCCGACGCCAGCGGCGAAACCCTCCCGGACGACAACATCGCCCAGTACTCCTCCGGGTCAGACGAAGAATAAATGGCCACCCGCGGCGGCATAAAACATTTCTGGGGCCCCGTGCGGGCCCTTTTACGTAACATCCCGGAAAGCAATGTCCTGCTGGGCCTGTCCATTGTAACCGGCATCCTCTGCGGGCTGGTCGCCGTCCTCCTCAAAATATCCATCCATGCTATTCAGGAAGGCCTGGCCGGGATTCTTCCGGGCCGATGGCCATATCTGGTGCTCCCCGGTGTGGGCATGCTCCTGAGCCTGCTGATTGTTCGCTACGTGATCAAGGACAATATCGGCCATGGCGTTACCAAGGTGCTGCAGGCCGTCTCCAAGAACGAATCCCGCATCAAGCGGCACAACTGCTGGAGCTCCCTCGTGACCAGCGCCCTCACCATCGGCTTCGGCGGATCGGTGGGTGCGGAGGCTCCCATCGTTTATACCGGCGCCGCCATCGGCTCCAATCTGGGCCGATACAGCGGCATGTCCTACCGGGGCATGACGCTCCTGCTGGGCTGCGGAGCCGCCGGAGCCGTGGCGGGCATCTTCAACGCCCCTCTGGCCGGCGTGCTCTTCACCCTGGAGATTCTCCTTTTCAACCTGAGCATGAGCGGAGTGCTGCCCTTGCTCCTCAGCTCCATATCGGCCACCTTGGTGAGTTACCTGATTCTGGAGAAACAGAGCCCCTTCGCCGCTTCCGTCACGCCCTTCTCCATGCAGAATATTCCCTTCTACATGCTTCTGGGGGTGTTCTGCGGCTTGGCGGCCCTCTATTTCATCCGTACCACCCTGTCCATGGAAGACCGCCTGGGACGGATCAGAAATCCCTATGTGAAATGGTTCCTGTCGGCCGTGTCGCTGGGGCTGCTCATATTCCTCTTCCCGCCGCTGCACGGAGAGGGGTATAACTTCCTGGGGCCGCTGCTGAACGGAGCGCAGAACCTGGATTTCGGCGGAGATACGCCGCTTGCGTACTTCCTTCTGTGGAAGTGGTCCATTCCCCTGTTTTTCCTCATCGTGCTGCTCCTGAAGGTCTTTTCCATGACTTTCACCAATGCCGGCGGCGGCGTGGGCGGAACCTTCGGCCCTACGCTGTTTATGGGGGCCCTTGCCGGCTTTGTGGTGGCCTACTCGATCAATCTGCTCAAGCCCGGCCTGGTTCCGGTCTCCAATTTTGTGCTGGTGGGCATGGCGGGGCTCATGGCCGGCGTGATGCAGGCCCCCCTTACGGCCATCTTCCTCATTGCAGAGATTTCCGGCGGGTACGAGCTGCTGGTACCGCTCATCCTGACATCGTCCATCTCCTATGGCTTTACCCGCATCTTCGAGAAATATTCCATCTATACCAAGCGCATTGCCGCTATCGGAGAACTCCTCACACACGACTCGGACCAGGCGGTGCTCACGCTCATGCATGCCTCCGACCTCATCGAGGAGGACTTCCGCACCGTCCGCATCGACGCCACGCTGGGAGAACTGGTGAATGCGGTGGAGCAGAGCGAGCGCAACATTTTCCCCGTCCTGGATTCCAAAGGCCGATTCCAGGGCTTCGTGACCCTCGCCAGCATCCGCAAGGATATGTTCAGCCCGGAGCTTTACCCGCAAAAGCATGTGTACAACTACATGCAGACGGCTCCGGAGTATGTGTATGCGGATGAACCCATGGACTCCGTGATGCGCAAATTCGAGAAGACCGGGGCCTGGAACCTCCCCATGGTGGATGAGGAGCGCAAATATTTGGGATTTCTGTCCAAGTCCAAGATATTCAATGCATACCGGGAGGAACTAAGGGGCTTCTCACAGGATTAATAATCTGTCATTCAGATACTTAAAGTGAAATTTAAAAGGCGCAAATTTCTTTGCGCCTTTCTTGGAATCTGTCTATTTTTGCCGTGCAGTGCTACTTGCGGGTTTTGATCGATTGCCGTCAAAGTAGTGTGGTTCGTTCGGTGCCGGCCTTCTTACCCCTGAGGCGGGCACCGATTTTATTTCCGGAAAACGGCTACGACCAGATTCTCCAGGATATAAAGTATAAAAATCAGCAGTACGGCCAAGCTCCAGTTGAAACCGGCGATGAGCACAAAAAGGATGGCGGCCACCGACAGGCACAGGAACACGATTCGCTTGGCGTCCATGAGCTTGTGCCCCTTGGCCAGCTTCATCCCGAACATGGGAATCTCGCTCACTAAGAGCAGGCCCAGTACCACGGCCACGGCCGGCAGGAACCAGGGACTGCCCACCAGCGGATCCAGGGCCTCGGAATGCAGGGAGAAGTAGCATAGCGAGCCGCAAATCATGGCGGCGGTAGGTGTGGCCACGCCGATAAAGTCCGTCGTCTGGCGCTCGTCCACATTGAACTTGGCCAGCCTGAGGGCGCTCATCACGGCCAGGAACACCGGTATCACTTCCGTCCAGCTGTCCACGCCCTTGAGCTGCATGGTGCCGATGAGCATCACCGCGGGAAGGACGCCGAAACTCACCATATCGGCTAAGGAATCCAACTCCTTGCCCATAGCGGAATAAGCGTCCAGTTGACGGGCGGCATAGCCGTCGCAGAAGTCGAAAATGGAGGCGGCCAGCATGCAGATGAAGGCATAGTCCGGGCGGCCTTGCAAAGCAAACACCACTCCTATGATGCCGGCGAGGGCATTCATGGAAGTGATGCAGTTGGGAATAAATTTCTTGATGGTCATTTACTTGATGCCAATCTTTTTGAGGATTTCCTTGGGAACGGCCTTCTTGTTCACCACGATGTTGAGGGTCTTGCCCTTGGCGAATTCCTCGGACATGTACCAGATGCCCTTGTAGGCGCCGGTCTCTCCCCAGGAGTTCTTGATCATGTAGTACTTGGTGCCGTTCTGGTCCTTGGCGATGCCGTAGAGGTGCATACCGTGGTCGTCGGTGGACGTTTTCTCGTCGTACATTTCCTGGCGGAGTTCCTGCGTTACCTTGATTTCCTTGACAGGGGCTTCGGCGGCGGGTTTTTCATCGGCCCTGCCCACCCAGCGCTCCTGGTCGGAGCCGGAGGTGGAGGCGGCGGTGTCAATGAGGATGCCCAGGCCGTTGCGGGTGAAACCGGCCTCGGAGACGTCTCCGCCCCAGGCCACGGTGTAACCTTCCTTTACGGCGTAGTCCATGATGGCCATGAACTCATCCAGAGGGACGTTCCAGGACGGGGTCCAGCGCCAGTTGTCCTCTACCTCCATGGCAAACTGGGTGTAGAAGGGATGATGCGTATAGGAGGTGAAGCCGATGTAGTCGTCCAGGTTCAGGCCCTGGGCGTCACGGTAGGTCTCGGGGGTATAAGTGACTCCGTTCACCACAAAGGTTTCCGGAATCTTACCCATATAGGCGTCCAGGATGCCTTCCACGCCCTGGGGCCATACTTTGGTGAGCTTGCGGTTGGGGTTCTTCACCACGGCGTCCACATAGCCCTTGAGCACGGCGTCCAGTTCCGACTGTACGGGGAGGTCGTAGCCGTACTGCAGGCCGGAATAGGCCTTCTGGTCAATAAGGCCGTAGGTCTTGGCCACTTCTATGACGTCTCCGAAGTCCGAGCCGGCGGCGAAGTTGAGCTTGCCGTTCAGGCGGACGAACTTGATGGCGCGGTCATAGTATGCCTTGCGTACGACAAACATCTCGGAGTAGTCCGGATACAGGGCCTCATCCTTTATGCCTTTGGCCTTGATGGCCTCGCTCTCCAGGAAGGAAAGCATGCTGAAACACCAGCAGGTGCCGCTACGGTTCTGGTTCTTGACGGAGGTGACGGGATTTTCCTTCACCACGGTGAACGTGTAATTCTCCGGCTTTACGGGAGCGGGGCGGGACTGGGCGGCTGCGCTCAGTACCAGCGTGGCCCCAAGGGCCAATGCAACGATACGTCTCATATCCTAAGTTGTTTTATTTACAAATGTAACCACAATTCTTTACAAATGCAAGTTGCGCGCGAAGGAGGGCCGGGGGACTTGCAGGAATACGCAAAAAGTGCTATATTTGAAACTATGAAAGATTTATACGTAAAATATATCGCCTCACTGCTCAAAATCCAGCCCTGGCAGGTGGAAAACTGCGCGGAGCTGTTTGCAGAGGGGTGCACCATCCCGTTCATCAGCCGCTACCGCAAGGAACGCACGGGCGGCCTTACGGACGTGGAAGTGGCGGAGATAAAGCATTGGGCCGATGTCTTCCAGGAAATGGACAAGAGAAAAACATCCATCCTGGGCACCATCGAGGAGCAGGGAAAACTGACTCCGGAGCTCCAGGACGCCATCGAGAAATGCGTCAGTTCCAGCGAGTTGGAAGATTTGTACCTGCCTTATCGGCCCAAGCGGAAAACGCGGGCCACGGTGGCGGTGGCAAAAGGATTGGAGCCGCTGGCAGACCTCCTTTGGAACAACAAGTCCCGCCATCCCGAGGCCGATGCCGCCCCCTTCGTGAAGGGAGAGGTGGCCTCGGTGGAGGAAGCCCTGCAAGGCGCACGGGACATCCTGGCGGAGCGCATCAGCGAGGATGCCCATAACCGGGAAACCCTGCGCGGCATCTACCGTACGCGCCGGGTGTGCTCCAAAGTGACCAAGGCCGGGCAGGAAAGCCCGGACGCCGCCAAATACCGCAGCTACTTCTCCTTCTCGCAGCCCATCTCCAAAATCCCTTCCCACAACCTGCTGGCCATGCTCCGCGCGGCGGACGAGGGCTTCGTGAAGGTGGAGGTGGACGCCGACGGGGAAAAGTGCGCCAACAAACTTTATTACGACTATTGCCAGGCGCACGGCTATCCTTCCCACCAGGAGGTGCGGGAGGCCGTGGAAGACTCCTGGAAGCGTCTTCTGGACCCTTCCATCACCGGCGAAGTGCTCAGGGAGGCCAAGGAAAAGGCCGACGTGGAAAGCATCCAGGTGTTCGGGGAGAACCTGCGGCAGCTCCTGCTGGCCCCGCCGGTGGGGCAGAAGCGGGTGATGGCCATCGACCCCGGTTTCCGCACGGGCTGCAAAGTGGTCTGTCTGGACCGGCAGGGCAATCTGCTGGCGCACGATGTCATCTACCCCCATCCGCCGGTGGCCAGGAAGATGGACGCCATCATCAAGCTGGCCGATTGGGTGGACAAATACAAGATAGAGGTCATTGCGATAGGCAGCGGCACGGCCGGCCGGGAGACGGAGGATTTCGTGCGGAAGGTGGGCCTGCCCGAAGAGGTGCGCATCTTTTCCGTGAGCGAGGACGGCGCCTCCGTGTATTCCGCCTCCGAAGTGGGCCGGGAGGAGTTCCCGGAGTACGACGTCACCGTCCGCGGCGCGGTTTCCATCGGCCGGCGTCTCATGGACCCGTTGGCGGAACTGGTGAAGATAGACCCCAAGTCCCTGGGCGTAGGGCAGTACCAGCACGACGTGGACCAGGGTCTCCTGAAGGAGAAACTGGACAATACCGTGGAATCTTGCGTGAACAGCGTGGGCGTGAACCTGAATACCGCCAGCCCTTATCTGCTGCGCTATGTGAGCGGAATCGGCCCGGCGCTGTCCAAGGCCATTGCAGATTACCGCAGCGCCCATGGGGAGTTCAAGAGCCGGGAAGAGCTCAAGAAGGTGCCCCGCTTGGGAGACAAGGCCTTCCAGCAGTGCGCCGGCTTCCTTCGCATCAGCGGGGCGGCCAATCCGTTGGACAATTCCGCCGTGCATCCGGAGGCCTATCACATTGTGGACAAGATGGCCCGGAAGCTGGGAATGAGCACCCGGGAGCTGGTGGGCAATGCCGATGCCTGCAAGAGAATCAACGCCCAGGACTTCGTGGAGAAGGACTTCGGCCTCCCCACGGTGAACGACATCATCATAGAGCTGCAGAAGCCCGGACGGGATCCCCGTGAACAGGCCCAGGAATTCTCTTTCGCGGAGGATATCCACGAGATTGACGACCTCAAGCCGGGGATGGAACTGCCGGGCATCGTGACCAACCTGACGGCTTTCGGGGCGTTTGTGGATATCGGCCTTCATGAGAACGGGCTCATCCATGCCTCCCAGATGGGCGTGAAGGGGATGGCCGTTCCCTCGAAGGTGCTGAAACTGCATCAACATATTATGGTCCAGGTGCTTAGCGTGGATTTGGAAAGAAACCGCATAGGATTAAAACTGATAAAATGAAAAGACTGTTAACCCTTTTGGCGTTCTGCGCCTCTGTCATGGCCGTACAGGCCAAAGATTACAAGCTCACATCCCCGGACGGGCAGCTTACCCTCAGCGTTCAGACGGGAGAGCGTCTCACTTACAGTGTGGCCCGTGACGGCGTACTGTTGCTGGAGCCTTCCGCTATCGGTCTTACGCTGGAAAACGGCACGGTCTGGGGCCCTGGAACGCGTTTTTCCAAGGCCGTGCGCCGCAGCGTGAATACCACTTGTGACGCGCCCGTTTTCAAGCGCTCCACGGTGAAGGATCATTATAATGAGCTGTGCCTGAAGGCCAAGGGCTTCGAGGTGCAGTTCCGCGCCTACGATGACGGCATCGCCTGGCGTTTTGTGCCCGCAAAGGCCGTGACGGTGAAGGCGGAGGAAGCCACTTTTGCCTTTGCAAAGGACTGGAAGGCCTTCATCCCTTATGTGAACCAGCACACGGAAACCCTTGAGAGCCAGTTCTTCAGCTCGCAGGAAGCGCAGTACACGCATGCTTCCCTCAGCGCCTGGGACAAGGCCTACATGGCCTTCCCGCCCGTGACGGTGGAGGCCGATGGCGGCGTCAAGATCTGCATCACGGAGAGCGACCTGCTGGATTATCCCGGCCTGTATCTGTACAACGGGGACGGTGACTGCACCCTGGAAGGCCGCTTTGCCCGGGTTCCCGCCCAGTATGCCCAGGAAGACGGCAAAACTTTCCAGCGGCTCATCGCCGCCCGCAAGGACGTGTTGGCAGAGAATACCAGCCGGCTGCCCTGGCGTACGGTCATTGTGGCTCCTGAGGCCAAAGACCTGGCCCAGAGCGATTTCGTCTGGCGTCTGGCATCCCCCAATGCGGTCGGGGACATCTCCTGGCTCAAGCCCGGCAAGGTGGCTTGGGACTGGTGGAACGGCTGGAACCTCTATGGCGTGGATTTCGAGGCCGGCATCAATACGCAGACCTATAAGTATTATATAGACTTTGCATCGGCCCATGGCATCGAGTATATCGTGATGGACGAGGGTTGGGCCAAGAATACCGTGCTCAATATGAAGGAGACGCGCCCGGAGATTGACCTGCCGGAGCTGGTGCGTTATGGCCGCGAGAAGGGCGTGGGTGTGGTTCTGTGGACCATCGCCCGCCTGTTCGAAGACCAGATGGAAGAGCTTTGTGCCCAGTATTCCGCCATGGGCGTGAAGGGCTGGAAGGTGGATTTCATGGACCACGACGACCAGAAGATGGTCCGGTTCTACCGCCGTGCCGCCGAGACGGCCGCCCGTTACCACATGTTCGTGGACTTCCACGGCGCCTACAAGCCCACGGGCCTGTACCGCACCTATCCCAACGTGCTCAATTTCGAGGGCGTTTACGGTCTGGAGAACATGAAATGGAACGCCAACTGCGACCAGGTCACCTACGATGTCACCATTCCTTTCACCCGCCTGGTGGCCGGTCCGGCCGATTACACCCAGGGCGCCATGCGAAACGCCCGGAAGGACAATTACCGTGCGGTGGGGGACGAACCCATGTCCCAGGGGACCCGCTGCCATCAGCTGGCGGAGTACATCATTTTCGACGCCCCGCTCTCCATGCTCTGCGATTCTCCTTCCAATTATATGCAGGAAGAGGAGTGCACCGCCTGGATATCGGCCGTTCCTACTGTCTGGGATGAAACCATCGCTTTAGACGGACAAATAGGGGAGTATGTGGTGATGGCCCGCCGCAAGGGCTCTCAGTGGTATGTGGCCGCCCTCAATGGCTGGGAAGCCCGTGACTTGGAGATCGATCTGGCTTTCCTCCCCGCCGGCGCCAAGGCCACCATCATGGCCGATGGCGTGAATGCCCATCGCGCAGCGCGGGATTACAAGAAGAGCGAGGTGGTTTTGGACGGCGGCAAGATGAAGGTGCATCTGGCCCCCGGCGGAGGTTGGGTGATTAAGCTTTAGGACGGATCTTGCGGAAGCGGAGGCCCAGAACGCCCCAGAAGGCTTCCCCGAAGATACCGCCGCTCATTTTGGAGGTGCCCTTTTGTCTGTTGGTAAAGACAATGGGCACTTCTTTTATCACAAAGCCCAGCTTCTTGGCCGTGTACTTCATTTCAATCTGGAAACCGTAGCCCTTCATCTTGACGGCGTCAAGCTTGATGGTTTCCAGCACCTTGCGGGTGTAGCACACGAAGCCGGCGGTGGTGTCATACACGTGGAAGTGAAGGACGCTCCGCACGTAGGCCGATGCGAAATAGCTCATGACGATGCGGCTCATGGGCCAGTCAATCACGCTGACTCCGTTGCAGTAGCGGGAGCCCACGGCCAGATCCGCCCCCTGCTTAGCGCAGGCTTCATGCAGGCGGAGGAGGTCCTGGGGATTGTGGGAGAAATCGGCATCCATTTCGAAAACGTAGTCATATCCCTTTTCCAAGGCCCATTCAAAGCCCTTGAGGTAGGCTGTTCCCAGTCCCAGCTTGCCGCTGCGCTCTATCAGATGCAGTTTTTCCGGGGCCGATGGCTGGAGTTCCTTCACGATGGCGGCGGTTCCGTCGGGGGAGCCGTCGTCTATGACCAGAATGTGGAAGTCTCCGGGGAGGGAAAATACGGCGGCAATGATTTCGCGGATATTCTCCTTCTCATTATAGGTAGGAATAATGACCAATTTCTTTTCCATTCTTCAAAGTTAAATGTTTTTCCTGAATATTTTCCCCGCTTGCCATGAAAAAATGGTGCCAGTGAAAAAAGTTGAAAAAATTTTCCTGGAAAAATTTGGGGATTAAAAAAATGTTCGTACCTTTGCAGTCCCGTTCGGAAACGAGCGGGATTTTTACACCAAAAAAGCTCATTGAAAAGACTGAAAGGAAGTACAAGCAAGTACCGGAAATTGTA
>CAJOMB010000038.1 GCA_905235615.1 uncultured Bacteroidales bacterium
ACCCCGACGAGCCGATTATCCGCATCTCCCACATGCAGAAGAGCTTTGGAGACCTCCTCGTCCTGAAGGATATCAGTGCCGATATCCGCCCCGGCGAAGTCATCTCCATCATCGGCCCTTCGGGAACGGGCAAGAGTACGCTCCTGCGCTGCCTGAACCTGCTGGACGGCCCCACAGGTGGCAGCGTCTTCGTGGACGGAGAAAACATCCTCGCCAAGAGATATCCGGTGAACAAAATGCGCCGGAAGATGGGCATGGTGTTCCAGTCCTTCAACCTCTTCCCGCACATGACTGTGCTGGAAAACATCACCATGGCGCCTCGTGATTTACGGCATATTTCACCGGAGGATGCCCGCGAGGAAGCCATTTCGCTCCTTCGCAAGGTAGGCTTGGAAGAGAAGGCCGATGTTTATCCGTCCAGTCTTTCCGGCGGACAGAAACAGCGCGTTGCCATCGCCCGGGCCCTGGCCATGAAGCCGGAGGTCATCCTTTTCGACGAGCCGACATCGGCCCTGGACCCCACGATGGTGGGCGAAGTGCTCAGTGTCATCCGCCAGTTGGCGGCGGATGGGCTTACCATGCTCATCGTCACGCACGAGATGAAGTTCGCCCGCGACGTCAGCACCCGCATTTTCTTCATGTACGACGGGTATATCCACGAAGACGGCTCGCCGCATCAAATCTTCGAAACGCCCGTACACAGCGCTACAAAATCCTTTATCCAGCGCATTCGGATGGAAGTATTTGAGATTAAGGGCCCGGGCTTCGACTTCCTGGGCATGTACTCCACCATCAGCGCGTTCTGTCACAAATACAATATTTCCGGCAAGGAAGAGGCCGCCAGGCGGCTTTGCGACAAGATGCTGAGTGACGTGATGGCGTCCTATCGTCCCATCACCGTACGGATTACCCACAGCGAGCTCTCCGACGTAAGCACCCTGGATTTCATGGTGGCAGGCCTGGAGGCGACACCGCTTTCCGACAGGGAGCGAAACGAACTGGAAGGCCTTTGCCGTCAGGTAGTTGAAGAACCTACGGCCCTGGGATTCCGGGTGAGACTGATTCTGGAGTAGTTAAACAAGCAAAAAGAGCCTTAGCGGCTCTTTTTGATGTATTTGAGGATGAGGTTCACGGCATCCTCTTCCGTGAGGTCGTCCACATTCAGGACCAAGTCGTAGTTACGGAGGTCGTAACGGCTGCGGCCGGTGTAGCGCTGGATGTAGTTCTCCCTCATTTTGTCCACGCGTTCAATCACCGCGATGGCATCTTCCCGGGAAAGGTTCTGCTTCTGCATCACACGTTCGATACGATGTTCCATGGATGCGGTGATAAAAACGTTCACCTTGTTGGGGTAATCCTTCAGGATAAAGAAGGCGGAACGGCCGGCAATGACGCAGGAGCCTTCGTCGGCAATGGCCTTGACAATCTCCACCTCGGCCTCATGGACGTCATCCGTAGTCAGGTCCGGACGGAATTCACGGAGAAAAGGAACATCGGGCTCGATGAACATATCCACATTGGGGGCGGGAGCCACCAACTGCATGAAATCGTTGACCCAGTTCTTCTTCTCACCCTTGAGCCGCTCAATGCCGCTCACAGTCAGATGAAACTTCTCCTGAAGTTCCTTGATGAGCTGCTTGTCACTGTAGTGTACGCCCAACTGTGCAGCCAGTTTCCGGCCAATCGTACGTCCGCCGCTACCCAGTTCGCGGCTGATGGTAATGACAAAATCCTTCTGTGTATCCATAGTGCTTTATTGAATTTCAAAGAGGTTAAGAAAACCGGTCATCATGAACACCTGGCGGATGTCGTTGTTGATGTCCTTCACAATCACATTTCCACCCTTGGAAGCGGCTGCCTTGCGGATGGTAAGGAAAATACGCAGTCCGGAGCTGGAGATGTACTCCATGTCCTTGCAGTCCAGCACGATGGTGCCGGACGGGTCCTCCAGGATGGGCTCCACGCTTTTGGAAACCTCTTGGGATGCAGGGGTGTCCAGTCGGCCCACGAAGCGGGCGATGGTCACATTGTTTTCTTTTTCAATAAATACTTCCATATCTTTTAAATGTTTTTGGTCATACTTAAAATATTTCTGTTGTTTTCACGTTTATATGCGACGCTGTCCATAATCTGCCTGACAAGGTAAATGCCCAAACCGCCAATCTCCCGTTCCTCCACGCCCAGGGTAATGTCGGCATCCGGGGTGGCAGTAGGATCAAATGGCTTTCCGCCGTCACTGAGGATAAACTCAATGCAGTCATCTCTCAAGATGGCCTCAAGATCCACCAGACCGTCCGTTCCCTCCGGATATGCATACAGAATCACGTTGGTCACGGCTTCCTCCAGGGCCAGGTTCAAACTCATGATCATGGCCTGCGGGATATTCTTCTCCTCGGCAATGGTTTCCACAAAACCGGCCAACTGAGGAATCTGCTGGATGTCGTTGTGCAATATCAAATGTTTTTCCATAACATCTGTACGTTGTTTATGATTCAAGTAATGGATAAAGAGCATGGTGATGTCGTCACTCTGGGGCGCCTCTCCCACAAAGGAGCGGACGGAAGACATCACGGCGTTCAGGTGCTCCTGAGCGCTGCGCCTTTCATGAAGCACAGCCTGCATCCGGGCCATGCCATATTGGTCATGGTCCATGTTCTCGGCCTCGGAAACACCGTCGGTATAAAGGTAAATCGCGTCATCATAGTGTAAACGGATGGTCTGCTCCTCGAATACCACGCCAGGTTCTATGCCCAAAGGTATATTCGGAAGCACAGGTAGCATCTCAACATGGTCTGTAAACACCAGAGGAGGGTTGTGACCGGCATTGCAATAGTGCAGCTTTCCGCTTTCCATATGGAGGACACCACAGAAGAAGGTGACGAACATCTCGTTCTCCGCCATGTCAAACATGCCCCGGTTAATGCCCTCGACAATAAGCTTGGGGCTGTCCTCCAGGGCCGATATATTCCTGAACAGGCTGCGCGTGACCGCCATCACCAGGGACGCGGGCACCCCCTTGCCGGAGACATCGCCTATGCAGAAGAAGAGTTTGCCGTCCCGCATGTAAAAGTCGTACAAGTCTCCCCCCACCTGCTTGGCCGGCGCAATGGTGGCCGAAATGTCCAGGTCCGGGCATTCCGGGAAAGAAAAGTCTTTGGGAATCATGGACATCTGGATGTCCCGTCCAATCTGGAGTTCGCTTTCCATGTGCTCCTCGCTGTCCCTGGCTTTCTGATAGTCAACCCAACTTTTGGCCATGGCCCGAAGGATGAAGAACAGCATCAGTAGACCCACGACCTGTAAAATAACGGCCATGAGGCCCATCTGCCAAACATCCCCGAAGATTTCCTTTTCGGGAACTACCACGGCCATGGACCATTCGGTGCGGCTGATAGGAGAATAATAGACGTGGAAGGTGTCGTGTTTGACTTTAATGGTCACCTCGCCTGCCTTTCCGCTTATCATCCCCTCTTCCAGCTCACGGAAATGCTCCTTATCCTCCATTTTTACCGCCAGATCACCCAGATACGTCTTCATGGAGAGCGAGTCGGAGGGAGCCACCATCAGAAGGCCGTTACGGCTCACCAGAATGCTGAAGGCGTTGTTATAGGAATCAATCTTCCCCACATGTTCCCAAAGCCAGCCTAAGGAAATATCGGCCGTAATGACGGCGGCATCCTTTCCATTGCGGTCTTTCACCGCTTTGGAATAGGTGGTCATCATGATATTGCCGCCACCTTCGTCCAGGTAGGGTTCGCTCCAATAGCCCTCTCCCTTTTCCAACGCTTTTGTGAACCAGGGCTGTTGGGGATAATTGTAAGCATCCGTTGCAAGGGAGGTATAGGCCAACTTATCTCCGGACAGATACGCATATGGAGCCCAAAGCGGGAATTTTCTGCTGTAACCAGGGACCAGGGCCACCGTGGAGCCGGAGACGGCCTTGTTGTTCTCCACAATACGGGCCGACACGCTCGCCAGACTGTCCGGATATTGCAAACACCACTGGGCAATCCACATGTTGTCCCGGATGGCCTGTTCCGCCTGCTCCACCACATCCAGGATGGCATAGCGGCTGGTGATCAATATATGCTCCGCTTTCTTCTGAGCAGCCCGCCGGGCGGTATTGTAAAGTGCACGGAACTGGATAAACGACGTCATCTCCAGGATGACAGCCGCCACCAGCACCAGGAACACCCGGAACACCTTTTTCTTTTCTTCAGCTTTATCCATCCTCAATCATCCGTTTCACCCATCATGATAAGCAGATGGTCATCAATCTCCAGTTTCATGCTGCCATGGGGCACCAGAAAACGGTCTCCGCGTTTGACCATAAAGACACGGATTCCGTGGGGAAGGCGCATTTCCCGGAGGGTTCCCCCCCCGCTCAAGTCTCCATCTGCGACAATATGGTCTCTCATCATCCCCATCTCTTCAGGCATCTCCAGGCCGAAAGTCTCCACCTGCGGATCTTCGTCAATGCTCAGATTGAGCCACTTGGCCACAAGCGGCAGCGTCATGCCCTGCGTAAGAAGGGACAGAATCGTGATTACCAGAACGATATTGAAAATGATATCCGAGCCACCCACCTCATGTACCACCGTATAAAGGGCAAAGAGAATGGGGCCGGCACCCTTGAGACCCACCCACGAAATGAAGAGCTTGGCCCTGGCGGGAAGTTTGCGGAACCCCGCAAGTGATATGAATACGGCAGCCGGACGGGCCACAAACATCATGAACAGACCTATCAGCAGGGCGGGGACCAGCACCGCCGGCATCCCGGAAGGATGCGTGAGCAGACCCAGCATCAGCACCATCAGCAGCTGGGAAAGCCAGGAGATTCCATCGAAGAATTTAAGCACTTCCTTCTTCTGGGGAAGCGTAGGGGCATTCCCGATCATGATGGCCGCCACATACAAGGCCAACAGGCCATTTCCTCCCACCAAGGAGCCAATACCGTTGGCGAAGAAGGCCAGGCTCAGGATCATGATACTCACCAGGGGGCTGGAATTCAGGCTGATTCTGCCCAGCACCCATTTGGAGAAGCGGCCTACGAGGTAACCCACCAGGAAGCCCATGGCAATCTGGTAAACCAGCACCAAGATAACCACCAAAACGGAAGCCCCCGCTACTCCTTTATCTGCCATTTCCAGTCCGCCGCTCACCAGCTTCACCAGGATGATGGTGCTCGCATAGGCCATAGGGTCGTTACTGCCGGATTCCAGTTCCAGCATGGGGCCCAGGTTCTCCCTGAGTTGCAGGCGTTTGCTCCTCAAGATGTTGAACACGGAGGTGGAATCCGTCGATGAAAGGACGGCGGCCACCAGCAGGGCCCCCAGCAGGGTGGTTCCGTCCGGGCCGATGGTCTGTCCGGCCACTAAATAGATAAAGCCACCCGTGAGGCCGATGGTCACGAGTACGCCTACGGTCGAAAGCAGGATACCCTGCCTGAGCACCGGGCGTGTTTCATGCATCTCCGTCTCCAAGCCGCCCGTGAGCAGAATCACCGTCATGCCCAGGTGGCACAGGAACTCCGCCATGTGCAGGTTGTCAAACTTGAGCCCGATTCCGTCCTGCCCGGCCAACATGCCCACAATAAGGAACACCAGCATGGACGGCACGCCGAAGCGCGTTCCGATCTTGTTGGACAGAACAGCCACGAAGACCAGAATGGAAAGGAGCAACATCAAGTTGCCAGCGTCCAGGCCGATTGTAAACATCTACTGCAATATGGACTTTAAGGCTACGCGCATCCCCGGCATGATGCAACGCGTATCCCGTTCAACAATCAGGGTTTTGAGGCCGGCATAGGGCATAATCAACTCATTGGCCTCCTTTACCGTAGTGCCGGCACCGAAATAGGCGGGGACAAAACATTCCCAAAACTTGATGGCCAAGCTCTTGGGCATATGGAATGTCTCCAGGATAAATTCTTCTGCACTCAGGTTGGAGCAAAGGTACACCATGCCTGTGTCAAACAGATGGTTGCCGTAGCAGAAATCTCCCAGGTCAATAAAATAGCGCTTGTCACCGGCAAAGATGGCATTGCTGTACTGGAGGTCTCCGTGGATGGCCGTATCTTCATCCGGAACATCGGCAATAAACTTTCCCAGTTTGTCCTTCTCTTCCTTGGAGAAGAAGGGACTCTCCTCCAAAAGGCGGAAATAACGGTCCTTCACATTCTCGAACTGGGTGGTATCCACATGCGTGGCATGCAGTTTCAGGCACATTTGGGCAAACTCCTGCGCATACTGCTCCACCTTCTCGGGATGGTCTCCCGTAGCGCGGGAATAAGACAGCTTCCCGGGGATGCGGCGGAAACGGATGCCGTACCGGCCGTCCTCCGTCACCACATATTCTCCGGGTTCCGGAGTAGGGATGCCCATGTCATACACCTTGCGGGCCAGCACCATCTCGTCCAAAGGCTGCTGGATCTTACCCGGGAAATACAATTTGAGCATCAGGTCCGGGTCCGAGATGCAGTCGTAGCTTTCTCCGTTGGCTCCGCCGCCAAACAGCTTGTAATCCTTAAGGGTAATTTTAATGGGTTCCATCGTTATTTTCATTCATAAAAGGTAAATCCCTCGCCTGCTCTACCAGAAGGTCTGCCATCATTTCATTGCTGGGGGAAGGACCGCTCAGGATGTCAAACATTTTCCTGATGCCGAAACTGCCGACTCCATGCTTGAGGATATAGGCAATGCACAGGTTCTGAGGGGCTACGGAGGAGGAAATGATGTCCAGGTCCGTGAGGGCCATCTGGTAAGACGCCAGCTGGAAGGCTCCGTCAGAACATTCCTTGATAAGCCGGCTTATGTCTCCCAGGGTTTTGCAATTCAGGAATTGGAATACCTCCAGATACGGCAGCAGGGAGACCTGCTGGATTTCCGCCTGGTTGATACCGGCAATGTTCCTCAGCAGCCGGTCGAAGGGTTCCATATCCAGGAAACTGCGGTAAGTCTCCAGGTCCAGCGGGGCGTCGTCCAGATTGCCGGAGGCCACCAGCGCCTGCACCTTGCGGCGGTAATCGGCCAGTTCCACGCGGATGCGGCTGAACTCTTCGTCCACCAGTTCCAGCAGGCCGGCCATGCGGCTGAGGCTGCGCCGGTAATAGGTGGGAATCTCCACGCCGCTCTTGTAGCCGGTGTCGTGGTTCATGTTGGCCCAGGCATGCTGCAGGATGGTTCTCATCTGAATCTCGAAGCGGTATTCAAACCCCGGTTTGGAGCAGATGTAATGCAGCGAAAGGTAGCCGAAGGTATCTATTTCCAAAAGTTTTCTCTTATCTACGGAATTCTCCCAGTCTATGTTGAAAAGCCGGTCTACGGCCGATGCCACCTTGTCCACATCCTCGCTGTAGAAGGTGATGACGCGAAGGCCCACGATGTCCGTGAGATCGGCCAGGGATTTGTATTTGGCGCCCTTGAGCTCCAGTTTTCCGGCCAGGGACTCCTCCGTCTTCACCCGGGATTCTATGCTGGCGACAATGAGGCCCACCTTTTCCAAGGTGGTCCGAAGGGTGTTCTGAATAGCCTGAGCCTGCTCCTGGAACTCCGGAAGGTGGTCCCGGTATTCCTGAAGAATGAGTTCACAGTGGGCGTCCAGCAATCTTTTCATTTATGCGTACACGTATATATTCCCACAAATATAGCAATTTTTTTTCAAATTCCTTACCTTTGCAGCAAGATGAAAAGAACTTTGCTTTGCGTCGCGTTCCTCGCAACCATCGGATATTCTCTTCCCGCACAGGTGAAAACGCTCCGGGATTCCATCGATGCGGCCTATGTGACCGAGGTTCGGGAAAGGGCCAAAAATACCACCCAGACCGGTCTTATCCGGATGGACACCAAGGAGCTGAAGAGCGGAATTGCCGTCTTCGGCACCCCCGACATCATCAAAAAGCTCCAGATGCTTCCGGGCGTGGCGGCCGGCAACGAGCTCATGAGCGGCCTGTATGTTCACGGCGGGGACGGAAACGACAATCTGTTCCTTTTAGACGGCGTTCCGCTATACAACATCAGCCACTTCGGCGGCCTTTTCTCCAGTTTCAACACGGACGTGGTGGACAACCTGGATTTCTACAAAAGCGGCTTTCCCGCCCGCTATGGGGGCCGATTGTCCTCCGTGGTGGATGTGGAAACCCGGGAGGGAGACATGGAGCGTTACCACGGCACCTTCGCCTTGGGGCTCATTGACGGACGCATCCAGGTGGAAGGGCCCATCGTAAAGGGAAAAACCTCCTTCAACGTGGGTCTGAGGCGCAGCTGGCTGGATGTCATCACCATTCCGGCCATCTGGTATGCCAACCGCCGCAACGGAGCGGACAGGGATGTCAGCGGCGACTACGCCATGACGGATATCAACGCCCGCCTCACCCACCGCTTCACTCCGGGAAACACCCTCAACGTCTCCTTCTATACCGGCCGGGATCATCTGCGGGCCGGGCAGGAAACCAAGCAGCAGAAAGAAGGGCACGAAGGCAAGAACATCATGAAGATTGGTGTCAAATGGGGAAGCCTGACAGCCTCTGTATCACACGACTATGAGTATTCCAAAAAGCTGCGTTCCAAGAACATGCTCTACTATTCCCAGAGCGATTCCGACACCGGCTACAACTTCAGTTTCTGGAACTGGGACCAGGGCGACAACATCACCGCCATGGACGACAGGAATGCAGGCTATATCCGGGAAGCGGGTCTGAGGAGCGACTGGGACTGGCTTCCCAATCATTCGCACCACGTGCGCTTCGGCCTTTCCGCCCAATACCACTGGTACCATACCTCGCGGAATTATACCTCCACCACGGAGAAGCCCGGCGCCGTGCCGGAAAAGGATTCACAGGAGGAATCCGTCGGCTACCGTTCCCTGGAGCCGGCCCTTTACATGGAAGATGAGATTTTCCTCCGCTACAACCTCACCGCCAACGTGGGCCTCAGGGCCGCCCTGTTCAAAACCGGCAGCAGCGTCTTCTTTTCACCGGAGCCCAGACTGGCCTTCAAATGGCTTATATATAAGGATTTATCGGCCAAGATTTCCTATACCCGCATGAGCCAGTTCGCGCACCTGGTGGCGGCCATGTACATGGACCTTCCTTCCAACAGCTGGATGCCCTCCACGAGCGCTGCCAGGCCGATGGTTTCCGACCAGGTGGCCGGCGGCCTGTACTTCACCCCCGGGCGCCACTGGAAGGTGAACCTGGAAGGCTGGTACAAGAACATGGACCATATTCTGGTGTACAACGGCAGCAACACCTTCACCCCTCCCGTCACCGAGTGGGAGAAATCCTTCACGGAAGGCAAGGGACAGTCCTGGGGCCTGGAGTTCGAAGGCGGCTACGACAACGGAAAGCTGTCCCTCACCGCCTACTACACCCTCTCCTGGACAAGGCGCAACTTCGAGGCCGTGTACGGAAACTGGTTCCTGGACCGGAACGACAACCGCCACAAGATCAACCTGGTGGGTTCCTGGCACTTTGCCAGGCACTGGCAGGCCTTTGCCAACTGGAACTTTCACAGCGGCAACCGCATCACCTTCCCTTCCCATTATCTCGTGGACGGAGGCAAGACAACCTATCTGTACGACGCCCCCTACAACCACCGGCTTCCCAACTATCACCGCCTGGATGTGGGCGTGGACTATTTCACCACCTTCCGGAACCGGCACACGCTGCAGGTGAGCCTGAGCATCTACAATGTGTACAACCACCTCAACGCCTCCCTGGCCATGCTGGAGACGCTCCCGGACGGAACTTTCCGGGGAAAGTCCTATGGACTCGTACCCATTATCCCAACCATTACCGTTAGTTACAAATTCTGAATGAAACGGATTCTTCATCTATTTTCCATAGGCGCCCTGCTGGGCCTGGGCGCCTGCGAAGGCTCCTTTGAGATAGAGCAGGGAGGAGCGTACAAAATATACGTCCAGGCCATCGCCAACTCCTCCACCCTGTTCATCACTCCCATTCTGGCGACGCCCGTCGGATCGGCCCGGAAGGAAACCGAATTCACGGTAGAGGCTTGGCTGAACGGCCGCAGTTTGGAGGTAAAGAAAGTGGAACAGGAAGAGGATGGCGACCTTTTCATGGCCCTGCTCGTCTCCGAAGAGCAGACGGGAATCCTGCCCGGAGACGAAATCCGGATTCGGGTAAGCTGCCCGGACGCCCGTGAAGTCAGCGGAACCACCCTCGCCTATCCCCCCATGTCCATCGAGGACGTTGAGATGGAAGACTGTCTGATATACGCAAACGAGCGCACCTCCGCCTATGGGAAAAAGATTCAATTGCATTTAGAAAAGGCCCCCGGGGCCGATGAGCACTACGCCCTCAGAATAATGACCGTCAGGGAAACCACTTTTGACGATGGCCAGACGGAAACCAGCATCGCCTATCTGACACCGGGTTATATCACGGACCCTATGCAGGCAGGCCGATTTGACCTGGAAGATTATATGAGCTTCAACTTCTACGGAAGCTATCTGGGCGGCTCAGGGGCCGATGCTCCCATCACCCTTCTGCCGGAACATCGTTTTGACTCAGACACCTATACCTTCTTCCTCGGCAGCTTGGACGCAAACATCATCCGGGACATCGTGAACAACAGCCCTGAGGGAGACGGCGGCATCGGCCGGGACAAGGACCAAGCGGACCCCAAAGAACCGGAGAGAAAGCCGGTGGGCAGCCGCACCAGCTACCATTTCACCCTGTACCGCCTCTCTCCGGAGTTTTTCTACTACGCCAAGGCCCTGTACCAGAGCAACTTCGACTTCCTTTCCAACATGGGCCTCACGCCGGCCAATTTCACCTACACCAATGTGGACGGAGGCCTGGGTTTCGTGGGATACTTCGGCGCCAGCGGCTTCCGGGTGGAAGGAGAATACGAGTCCCTTATCGAAGAATGAGCTCCTCAATAAAGCTCACCGTCCGGTTGTCTTGCGTAAACAGCTCATCCTGAGACAGAAAGGCGTTCATCTTTTTCACAAGCTCGTCCTTCTGGAAATAGAGCTGGCTGCGAATCGCGGAAGA
>CAJOMB010000039.1 GCA_905235615.1 uncultured Bacteroidales bacterium
GAAGGCCGATTATGCCCAAATCCGTGAACTCCTGGGCGGCAGCGGCGCCTCCGACGCCGTGGCCCGCGCCATGACAGAAGATTTGTGGAGTATAGGGGAGTCGAACCCCTGACCTATAGATTGCGAACCTATCGCTCTAGCCAACTGAGCTAATACCCCGTTTGGAAAGGATTGCAAAAATACGGGATTTCCTGCAAAAATGCAAGAAACCCCGTTGATTTTTGGAGCATGGCCGTCAACTGATGAACTGGGCCTTCAGGGCTTCGATTTTGGCGGGGGCGTCGCTGCCCTTGGCTCCGAAGTAGAACTTGATCTTGGGCTCGGTGCCGGAAGGACGCACGGAGACCACGTCGCCGGCGGCGTTGAAGAACTGCAGCACGTTGCTCTTGGGGAGGCCGGTCTCTTCGGACTTCAGGTAGTCGATGACCTTCGTGAGCGGGCTGCCGGCAATCTCCTTGGGAGGGCAGGCGCGGTAATCGGCCATGATCTTCTGGATTTCCTCGGCTCCGGTCTTGCCCTTGCGCACGATGTACACCATCTTTTCCACGTAGAGGCCGTATTCGGTATACACTTTCTGGAGGAGCTGATAGAGGGTGAGGCCCTTCTCGGCGGCCCAGGCGGCACATTCGGCCACCATGATGCCGGCTACCTGGGCGCACTTGTCGCGCACGAATTCTCCCAGGTTGAAACCGTAACTCTCTTCGCCGCCGCAGATGAACACGCCCTTGCCTTCGTTGCGTTTCACCACTTCGGCAATGTATTTGAAGCCGGTGAGCACGTTGTAGCACTTGACGCCGAAGCTTTCGCAGATGGCTGCGATGAGTTCGGAGGTGACGATGGTCTTGACCACGTAGCCCTTGCCGTCCTCCAGCTTGCCCAGCTCTTTCCAGCGGGTGAGGACGTAGTAGGTGAGGAAGCTCCAGGTCTGGTTGCCGGTGAGCTGCACCATCTTGCCGTCGTTGTCGCGCACGGCGATGCCTAAGCGGTCGGCGTCCGGGTCCGTGGCCAGCACCAGGTCCGCTCCGGTTTCATCAGCTTTAGCGAGGGCCATGGCCATGGCGGCGGGCTCTTCCGGGTTGGGGGAGACCACGGTGGGGAAGTTGCCGTCGTTCACGTCCTGCTCGGGCACGTGGATGATGTTGGTGAAGCCTACGCGTTTGAGGGCTTCGGGCATCAGGCGCACGCCGCAGCCGTGCAGCGGGGTATAGACGATCTTCATGTCGGCATGCTTCTTCACGGCCTCGGGGGTGAGGGTGAGGGAAGTGATGTCGCGGAGGTAGCACTCGTCCATCTCCTTGCCCATCATCTCGATATCGGCCTTGGGCTCTCCCGGAACGGGGTTGAAGCGGACATCGGCCGGGTCTTCAATCTTGGCTACCTCGGCCACGATGTCTTTGTCCACGGGGGCGGTGATCTGACCGCCGTCGCTCCAGAACACCTTGTAGCCGTTATATTCCTTGGGGTTGTGGCTGGCGGTGACCATGATGCCGGCGGTGGCCTTCTTGACGCGGATGCTGTAGCTGAGCTCCGGAGTGGGGCGAAGGCCCTCGAAGAGGTACACCTTGATGCCGTTGTTGCTCAGGACATCGGCCGATATTTGGGCGAAGAGCTCGGAATTGTTGCGGGCGTCGTAGCTGATGCAGACGCTCTTTTCTCCGGGGACATGGGCCTTGATGTAATTGGCCAGGCCCTGCGTGGCCATGCCCACCGTGTATTTGTTCATGCGGTTGGTGCCCACGCCCATGGTGCCGCGAAGGCCGCCCGTCCCGAATTCCAGATTGCGGTAAAAGGCGTCTTCCAGTGCCACGGGGTCTTCATCCATGAGTTTTTTGACCTCGGCCTTCGTTTCCTCGTCAAAGTTGCCGGTAAGCCAGCTTTGTGCTACTTCTTTGTAAGATTTCATTATGGTGTGTTTTAGTGTTGTTTTCGTTATTCCCGGCTCCGGCCGGGAATCTCAATTCACAAAATTAAAGAATAATCCGTATTTTTGCAAGCGTGAACTTCGAGGAATTCATATTGGCCCATGATGGGGACGATTTGGGAGCCCTGGCTCTTTCCCGTGGCCGATGGGCCTCGTCTGTGGAAAATTTCGACCTGGCACTCACCACCTTGGAGGTGCGGCGGAAACTCCGTGACAAGGTGCCCGAATGGTACGCCGTTCCGGCCTTGACCTATCCCTTCCGCCTCTCCGGGGAGCAATGCTCCTCCACCTCCACCGCTTTGTATAAGGCCCATGTGGCCCTGGCCGTGCTCGAACCCTCCTTGAGGGACGCTACGAGCACAAAATCGGCCCAAAACGTGCGGGCTGCGTACCCCGCGGTACGCGAGATGCACGAAATGGGCGAAAAACGTGCTATTGCCGATCTCACCGGTGGGCTGGGGGTGGACAGCTGGGCGTTTTCGAAGCTTTTCGGGAAGGTGCTTTATAATGAGATGAGGCCGGAACTGGCCCAGGCCGCGGAGCATAATTTCAGGGTTCTGGGCGCCACGAACATTGTGGTGCGGAATGCCACCATAGGACCGTCATGCCCGGCTCCGACCGGGCATCTCTCCGTCCGGGACATTCTGGGCGACTTCCGTCCGGACATCCTCTACTTGGATCCGGCCCGGCGGGCGGAGGACGGACGCAAAGTCTTCCGTTTGGAGGACTGTCAGCCGGACGTGTCCGCCCTGAAGGACGAACTGCTGGACGCCTGCCACTGGCTGCTGCTGAAACTCTCGCCGATGGCGGATATCACCTTGGTGTGCAGGCAGTTGGGCTGCGTGAAGCAGGTGCATGTGGTGGCCGCAGGAGGGGAGTGCAAGGAACTCCTCCTGCTGTTGGAGAAGGGGTATGAAGGGGCATACAGGCTCTTCGTGGTGGAGGATGGCGCCGTGCAGGAGATCCCCGGTCAAGCCGGGGATGACGGAACGGGGCCGATGTCCGTCATGGCCGGCTCCGACCGGCCATCTCCCTGCTTTCTCTTCGAGCCGGGGAAGGCGCTCCTCAAGGCCGGGGCGTTCGACTGGCCCTGCACCCGTTTCGGGCTGCGGAAGCTGGGCCGGCACACGCACTTGTACCTGTCGGAAACGCCTGTTCCAGAAGAACTAAGACCTTTCGGAAAGGTGTTTCGTATTCTGGAATCGGCCCCCTTGGACAAGCGGAGCATCAAGGCCTTCGGGCAGCGCTATCCACAGGCGGAAGTGACGGCGCGGAATATCCCTCTTACCTCAGACACCCTTCGCACCAAGCTCGGCGTCCGTTCCGGCGGCGACGTCCATCTTTTCGGCATCAAGGTCGACGCCCTGCAGGGAAATCAACTCATAGCCTGTCGCGGAGAGTGAAATTCTTTTTGAGCGCCCGGTGTACCGACAGGCACCTGATTGCGATGGCGCAGATGCTGGTGCCGGAAACGGCAAAATTTTGCATGGATATCAAGGTTTTTTCTTGTTTTCCATGCAAAATTTTACTAAAACTCAGTCCTGTATCTTCATCATATCGACCAGTTGCAGGAAATACGCCGGGGACCAAACGACCAATTCCCCCTGCCGTGCGCTGTCAATATAAGGCAGGACGTCTTGCTTCACCAGATCAATGTCGGTTGTGGAAAGCCTTTCGCGCAGCAAGGCAAGGAAAGTTTCCAGTGACAGCTCTTCTCCGTTGAACTCCTTGATGCGGGCTTGTAAATGCTTGAAATCCAGAGGAACGCCCTGGCGTATATACCACTCGAAGTCAAACCAGTCGCGTCCTTTCACTCTGCGCTCCCAGGCCCTGTAAACCAGCGCGTGCATTTTGCCGGCAAAAAGGTCCGGCAGCGTGAAGCAGCGCGTCCAGAAAGAGTAAGGCTGAAGAAGCAGTTTCTGTTCGGTTTCAAAGGCAAGGGGCGGGTCCGTGTCCAATTCTATCTTCACCTTCACCATTTTCCGGGTTTGGAACTTGATGTCGTACGTTTCCGTGCTCTCTTTCAGGAAAGCGGACTCCACCCGTCCGAACATCTTCTTGTCCTTTTTGGTAATGGTCACGTCAAACCCCGCAAGCCTGAACTCTTCACGGATGGCGTCAAAATAGTTTTCGAGATGAATGTCATCCCGCTTTTCGGTCAGCGAGAAATCCAGGTCCTCCGACCACCGGGGCAGGCCGTGGAACAGTCTCAGGCAGGTGCCGCCGTAGAAGGCCGCGTGTTCAAAAAAACCACCGCGCCGCAGTCCTGCCAACGTAATTTTCTGGCAGACTTCCTGCTCTGCATTGGGTGTGGCCGTGGTGCCGCCATCGCGGTTGTATGCCGCCAGCATGGATTCGTAAAGTGTCATGACTGAATGATTTTGATGAGATGGTCAAATATCTGTACCTTGCGTCCTGCCTCCCGGCACTCCCGTACAGTCCCGGCATCCAAACGGGGAAGCACATCCATGTCAAGACGCAAATCTTCTTCCAAATAAACCGCCAGAGCCTTTACGGACTGGTGCGGCACAAACTTGTCCTGCAGAATCGTGTCACAAAGTGCCTTTTCGGGACTTGCCATCAGAAAGTGGATGCCGCCTTCTTCCATGCTTTCCAGGCCGATGGGAAAATAGGCGGAAGGGACCTGCCTGTAACTGAACGTTCCGATGGGCGTGTGAAAAGTGCGGGAGCGCTTAGTGGTGACCGATGTCAGGGTGAATACCTGTTCGGGAATCAAGCCGTAGTAGCGCAAGGCCCATTGCAGCGAAACATACGAAGGCCCATACAGGTGATTGGCGCAGAGGCTGGCATCCGTTTCCTTCCCAGCAAGCTCTTGGCTGACAATGAAAAGATTTCTTTTCAGGCGGATAAGTTCTCCACTTTGTTCCAGCGCCTGAATCTTTTTTTCCGGGGAAGCCAGGCCAGGGAAGCACACCTTGATCTCCGACCCCGAAACGGGAACGCCTGCCAGTTGTATGAGCGGATTCTTCTTTGACATGACGAATCAAACATTTTCGGGCAAATATATAATTATTTTCACAGAAAAAGAAGTTTTTTCTCCTTTTCTATGCAAATTTTGAAAAGTTTGATGCGCTGTCCGCCCTTAGATAATCCCCATCCTGTCGATGGCGGCGAGGTATTCGCCCACTTCCGCCGCCACCTCCTCCTTGTCAGCAAAGGCCTCCCGGCACCAGGCGGAGAGAGGGCACTCCGGGCATTTGGGATTGCGGGCCGTGCAGACGTAGCGGCCGTGGAGGATGAGCCAGTGGTGGGCGATGGCGCGCTGAGACACAGGAATGTGCCGCTCCAGATCCAGCTCCACGGCGCGGGGAGTGGAGCCGTCGGAGAGGCCCAGACGGTGCGAGACGCGGAACACGTGTGTATCTACGGCTATCACCGGCTGGTCGTACACGATGGAGGCAATCACGTTGGCGGTCTTGCGGCCCACGCCCGGCAGCCGCATCAGCGCGTCAATGTCAGCGGGAACGGCGCCGTCATAATCTGCCACCAGCATCTGCGCCATGGCAATCAGGTGCCGCGCCTTGGCGTTGGGGTAGGACACGCTCTTCACGAAGGGATAGACTTCGTCAAAGGAGGCCGCCGCCAGTTTGTCGGCCGATGGAAAACGCGCAAACAGCGCCGGCGTCACCATATTCACCCGCTTGTCCGTGCACTGGGCGGAAAGAATGACCGCCACCAAAAGTTGGAAGGGATTGGCGTAATGCAGCTCGCTCTGGGCTACGGGCCTGTTCAGGGCAAACCATTCAAAGATGGCGTTGTACCGTTCTTTCCTTGTCATCAGAACTCCACGTCAATGCCTTCGTCCACCACCTCTTCGCAGTGCTCTGAGGTGCAGGAGAATACGCGCCCGGGGTATTTTTCGAAAATGGCTCGGTTGTGGGTGACCATGACGATGGCGGTGCCGCCGGCGTTCAGGTCCTGCAGCAGCTGCAGAATCTCGTCGGCCGTCTCCGCATCCAGGTTGCCGGTGGGCTCGTCGGCCAAAATCACCGGCGGGTGGTTCAGCAGGGCGCGGGCGATGGCGATGCGCTGCTGCTCGCCGCCGGAGAGCTGATGCGGCATCTTGTGGGCCTTGGTACTCATGCCCACGGCCTTGAGCACCTCCTTGATGCGCCCGTCAATCTCTCCGCGCTCCTTCCATCCCGTGGCACGGAGCACGAACTCCAGGTTGTCCTCCACGCTGCGGTCTTCGAGCAGCTGGAAGTCCTGGAACACTACGCCCAGGCGGCGCCTGAGGAAGGGAATGTCCTTGCTGCGGATTTCCGTGAGGTCGTAGCCGCAGGCGCTTCCTTCCCCTTTGAGGAGTTTGTTCTCCGCCGTGACGGTGCGGATGATGGAGGTTTTTCCGGAACCTACCTTGCCCACAATGTAAACCAGATCTCCGGGCATTACGTCCATGTTGAGTCCGTACAGGACCACGTTTTCACCGTTCAGGATGTCGGCGTCTTTGAAATGGATAAGCGGTGTCATACTGTCAAATTCCCACAAGTTCCCGCAAATATAATCAGAATTTTTTGTAATTTTGTAGGATATGAGAAAAACCATCTTCGCCTTAGCGGCTATCCTGATTGCGCAAAGCCTCGGAGCACAGCATGTGCAAAGGGCGGCAGAGTTATACAACAAGGGTTTCTATGCAGAGGCCGTGCAGGCCTTGGAGCAGGACAAATCGGCCACGGCGGAAGCCTACCGGGCCCTGAGCGCCCTCCAGCTCAAAAGCGAAGGGGCGGGCGCCAAGGCCGATGCCTTTATGAAGAAATACCACGAGCATGCCCTGGTGCCCCAGGTGCGCTTCCTAAGGGCGCAGAACCTCTTTGACGAGGGTAAGTACGAGGAGGCCGCCGCGCAGCTCCGGGACATCAAGCCCGCCAAGTTGCATGCGGACCAGCTGCCGGAATACCGCTACAAGCTGGGTTACGCTGCCTACAGCTACGGAGACTGGGAGGCCGCCATGCCATGGCTGGAAGCCGCCACGGAGCCCTATTCGGACTATTCCGCCCCGTCGGCCTTCACCCTGGGCTACATCCATTATGCCCGGAGCCACTTCCAGGATGCCGAAAAATGGTTTGACAAGTGCAAGAGGGACTACCGCTTCAAGGAACCCTCGCTCTACTATATCCTGGAATGCCGCTTCAACGAGAAAGACTATGACTACGTAATTGCTCACGGGGAAGAGGTGATGGCGCAGGTCTCTGAAGACCGCCGTCCCCGCCTGAGCCGCATCCTCAGTGAAAGCTACCTGGTGAGGGGCGACGTGGACAAAGCCCGCGAATACTATGAAGAAGGCGTTGGCGGGGGGGCGGAGAACCGCTCGGACCACTTCCGCGCCGGAGAAATCGCCTACCTCTCCAATGACTGGCAGGGCGCCGTGGAGCGCTTCCTCCAGATGGGGGACCGGGCGGATTCCCTGGGCCAGATCGCTTCCTATCAGATGGGCTTCAGCTACATCCAGCTGCACAACAAGGTGGCCGCCATGCAGGCCTTCCGGGAGGCATCGGCCCAACATTTCCAGGCCGATATCCAGGAAGACGCCTTCTATAACTACGCCAAGCTGGCCTTCGACCTGGGCAAGGATACCGGCCCCTTCTCCGAGTACCTGAAAAAATACAACCGCCGCAACGACCAGATTTATTCCTACATGGCCATGGCGGCCCTTACCCACCACGACTACGAGGCCGCCGTGGAGGCCTACGACCACATTGACGAGCTGGACAGCCGCATGAAGGCCAATTACATGAAGGCCTACTTCCTGCGCGCCCGCGAGCTCATGGAGACGGGCTCCTGGCGACTGGCCACCCCGCTGCTGAAATCGGCCTCGTGGTACAGCCCCAGGACGGAAGGCTTCTACCAGCTGTCCCGCTATTATTTGGGAGAATGTCTGTACCGTGACGGCCAATGGGCCGATGCCCGCGCAGAGTTCACAGATTTGTATAACCGCAGCGCCCTCAGGGGCCAGGCAGAGGGACTCCAGCTCCCCTATAACATAGCGTACTGCTATTTTAAGGAAGGAGACTACACCCAGGCCCTCAAATGGTTCAACAAGTACCTGGAAGGCCGCTTCCCGGAGGCCGGCGAAGACGCCTGGACCCGTGTGGCGGACTGTTTTTTCTTCTCCGGAGACTACAAGACGGCCTTGGATGCCTATCAGCAGGAGATGGAGCTTTATCCCGGCAGCCGCACCCTGTATCCGCGTTACCGCGCCGGTGTGGCCAGCGGCCTTTTGGACAAGAACAAGCAGAAGGTGCAGATTCTGGAACCCGCCCTCCAGGCCGATCCGGCCACGCCCTACTACGGGGAGGCCCTCTACGAACTGGGCCGGGCTTATGTGGCCGTGCGGGACCGTGAACACGCCATACAGACCTTCCAGAGCCTGAACAGCACCACCACCAACGCCTCCCTGAAAGACCTCGTGCTCCTGGAGCTGGGCATGGTGGAGCGAAACGCCGGCAACAGGGCCCGGGCGCTGGAATACTATAAGGAAGTGGTTTCCCGCGGCGGAGAACACCGGGAGGACGCCCTGCTGGCCATCGAGGCCATCTACCGTACCAGCCGGGACCCTGACGGCTACCTGGCCTATGTGAACAGCCTGGGAAGCAGCGCCGGCCGCACCGAAGAGGAGAAGGAGGAAGTGTACTTCTCCAGTGCGGAGCAGGCCTACCTTGCCGGAGACTACGCCGGTGCCCAGGGCACGCTCACGTCCTATCTTCAGAAATATCCCCAGGCCGCCTATGCCGCCAAGGCCTACTTCTACCTGGGCGAGTGCAGCCGCGAATCCGGTGCCAAGGAGCCTGCCATGGACTACTACCTCCGCGCCATGCAGGAGGGACTGGACGGTGCCCTGGGTGAGAGCGCACTGGCCAACTACGCCAAGCTTAACTACGAGACAGGCCGATACGGCAAGGCCTTCGGCGCCTACGAGGAGCTCAGGGAGACCGCCCGCCTGGAAGCCAACCGCCACGAGGCCCTCCTGGGCCTTATGCGCAGCGCCTTCCGCGCCAAGGAATGGGCCGATGCCATCCCTGCCGCCGAAACCGTCCTGAATACCTTCAAGGATGCCTCCCTGGCCCGTGAAGCCCGTTATGTGAGGGCCAAGTCCCTGCTGAGCACCAGCCGCCGCGAAGAAGCCTTCCGGGACTTCCAGCTGCTCTCTAAGGAGCCTTCCACGGACGAGGGCGCCGAAGCCACCTACCTCATCATCGAAGACCTGTACAACCGGGCGGAATTCGATTCCATCCAAAGCCGCGTGTACCAGTTCTCCGAGAAGGCCGGCGGCCAGAACTACTGGCTGGCCAAGGCCTTCATCGTGCTGGGAGACTCCTTCGCCGATCAGGGCAACCTGTCGCAGGCCCGCGCCACCTTTGAGAGCATCCGAGACGGTTATACGCCCCAGGGCCCCCAGGACGACGTTATGGACCAGGTGAACCTCCGTCTCAGTAAACTGAATTAGCCATGAAGAAAGAACTCATCATACTGGCCCTCCTGCTGTCCTCAGGAGCCGCCCTCGCCCAAAACCTGAACCCGGTGGTGGAGGTTACCAACGTGTATGCCCGCGAGGCCACGGGAATCGAGAAACCTTCCCAGCTCAAGGCCCTGCCGGATTCCGTGTTCAAGTTCAACCTGGACTTTGACTACAGCGTGAAGAGCACCCCTTATAAGGGTGCCTACGAGTTTAATCCCTACTTGGTGACCATGCGTCCCGGCGCCCGCCTGAGCGGAGAGCAGAAGTTCTATCTGAAGGCCGGAGCCGGTTATACCCTCCACCCGGAGGTGGACCTTGTGTGGAACCCCGTGAGAACGCGGAATTTCCGCTTCAACGTTTACGCGCTGCACAACTCCTACATGGGCTCTTTCCGGAATGTTTCCAAACAGGACGGTGTTTTTGCCTGGGACGGCAGCTTCCGGCAGGGGAACGGTATGAATGCCCGCACCCGGGCCGGCATGGACTTTCTGTACGCCTTCAAGGGCGGGGAACTGTATGCCGACCTGCAGTACCGCAACGTGGCGGCCACGGACTTCTTCCGGGCGGCGGATCCGTCCATCCTCATGCACCACAGGGGGCAGCTGCGGGCCGGAATCCAGAACAGCCCCGGCGCCCGCTTCCTGTATGGCGTAAACACCCGCGTAGCGTACCTGAAAGGCCCGGCAGACGATGAACTTCACACGGTGACGGACCTCTCCTTAGGCTTCCGCGCGGGCCGGAGCGCCTTCCGTGTAGGGGCCGGTGCAGAGACCGTCTCCTTCGGCGGTAGCTTCGGCCTCAAGGCGGAGGCATCCCCGCACTACGTACTCTCCAACGGGCGCTTCAACATGGACCTGGGCGTGAAGTTCTCCTTCGTGTTCCGTTCGGATGACACGGTGTACCCCTTCAAGTCCGGCTTCATCTTCCCGGACGTGCATATCTCTTACCGCATGGCAGATGCCGTGGTGCTGCAGGCGGCCGCCACGGGCGGAGACCGCTTGAACAGCTACGACTCCCTTTTGGAGCGGAATCCCTACCTGGCGGGCTGTCTTTGGCACCGGGACGTGACCGTGGAACGCTTCAACGTCATGGCCGGGCTGCGCGGCAGCGCGGCGGGCCGCTTCTCCTACGACCTCAGGGCCGGCTATCAGCTGGTTTCCAACGAGTTCGGCTGGAGCTACTACAACAACGGAGATTTCTCCATGGCTTATGTGAGCCCCCTGAGCACCATCTATGGCCAGTTGCAGATAGGCTGGAACTCCGAGCACTGGGATGTATCGGCCTTTGTACGCTATGCCTATACGCCCATGCCCAATTTGGAGACGGAGGTGGAGAAGAATGTCTTTGCTCCGGCCATTCTCCGCGGAAACGGACACATCTACTACAAGTGGGGCGGCCGCATCAAGCTGGGCGCCACGGCGGAGGGCCGCAGCAAACTCCGGAGCCATACTCCCGTGCCCGGTTACATAGACCTGGGAGCCTATGCGGAGTACGCTTTCGGACGTCGGCTGGCTTTCTGGCTCAAGGGCGGCAACCTCCTGAACCAGAGCATCCAGCGCATCCCCTTCGTGGTGGAAGGCGGCATCTATGGAACTGC
>CAJOMB010000040.1:0-9808 GCA_905235615.1 uncultured Bacteroidales bacterium
TCATCCAGTACGGGAACCTGGATCTGAGGCAGGGTGAACTTCACATATGCGGTACGGGCGTCGTAACCGGAATTGGATTTTACGTCAAAGGCAAGTTTAATATTGTGGTCACCTTCTGTAATGGTAACGGGAGCCCAGGGGAAGGCTTCGTCGGCACCGTCATACTTTTTGATGGAGACCTCCATGTTGGTGAGAATGTTCAAATCTACTTTGCCGCCGGCAACAGGAAGCTCCGGAGCCTCTTCCTTGTCAGGGTAGAATACCAGACCCTGGAAGAACAGGACACTCTCGGTGGTGGCCCCGGCTTTGATATCCAATTGAATCAAGCGCCCGGCCACTTCTTCCGTAAGTCCCTGGAAAGTGACTTTCAGCTCTACACCATCGGCCGCATCGCCTTTTTCTTTGGCCAGAACGGCGCCGGCCTCAGATCCGTCCGGATAGCTGAGAGTGGCTGTCCAAGCCTTGCCGGCGTTGAACTTCACCGTGTAGATAGAGGATTCCGCCTCAACGTCCACAATTGCGGGCGTGGACATCTTCAGATCCGGAACAGTGGGGGTGGGCTCCGGATCGGGAGTGGGAGTGGGAGTGGGGTCCGGAGTGTTCTTGTTGCAAGCCACTACAGTTACAAGGGCTGCAGCGATTAAATAAAGAACTTTTTTCATAATGTTAATTGGTTAAAGTGTTAAGGTAATTGGAAAATGCATTTTTAAATGGAGTCCAGTAGTTGAACATCCTTATATGACACAGGTCAAATACAAAATAGCCGTCTGCTGCGTTTATGCAGGCATCCACGGTTTTGGGAATATAAGCGCTTTTCCCACCGTTCTGCCAGCCTTCCGGATTTCCTACATCGGGACCGCCGGCAAAAACCGTATCGCCCATCAAGAGGCTCCGGGCACGGGTGCAAAAGCCCTGCATAGTCCATTCCGTCGTTCCATAGATACTGGACGCAGCTGCGTAGCATCCAAGCAGCAGGAAGTCACAGTGGTCGGCAAAGCCATACTTGTGATATTCGCTGTCAGCCCAGCGCGGGTATGCCTTGTGCGTCTGATACCGCGGACTGGCCCAGTTTACGCCGGAGGGATAATAGGAGGAATACCAAGCTCCCACATATACCCCGAAGCGGATGGCAGGATTTACGCTATGGACAGTTTCTGCCGCCTTCTCCACAAAGTCGTGGATAGTTTTGACCCGGAAAGTAAGCCACGCATATTGGTCTTTACCCATGGCAGTGGGGACATCGCTTGTCCCAGCCTCAAAAACGGGCCATTTGGCAGGTTCATGTCCTAAGTAAGCCACGAATTTCCGGTGCGAAATTTCCGAGAAATCACTCTGAAGCCCAGCGTCGGAATAGCGGCAACGGTCAAGGACGATACCGTCCACTTCGTAAGCGGCCAGTTCCTTCAGAAGCGACAGCAGATAGGCCTGCACTTCGTCATGGGCGGGGTTCAGGAACACGGTTCCCTGCACGCCCTCGTAATAGGCGCTCTTCAAGCCGTCGGCCGTATTGTCCATGGAAGCCCATTCTGCCGGAATGTCGCCGCTGAAAATGGGGCCTTCGCTCTCCAGGCCATAATACCCGCCATACCCGCCTACAAAGGTATTGATGGCGGCATGAACGCGTAGCCCGGCAGCGTGTCCGGCGTCGATGAACGCCTGCAGGTAGTCAAAGCTGGCCGTTCGTTCAATGAAACGATAACTGCTTCCCACCCAGGCGGCGAGCCGATTGGCCTGAGGGGCTACGGCAGACTCCCAGAGCACCGTTCCTTCCGTAGGACGCACATCCACCACGATGTCGGTGAAGCCGCTGTCGGCCACTTGTTTTAATTCCTTTGCGATATAGGCCTTGTCGTTGGCATAATAGTAGAAATTGGCGGAGGCGTCAATCCAGACATAGCGGGGCTTGGCCTCCACCTCCGGTTTTTCCGGTTCTACAGGTGTAACCGGCTCCGGTTCGGGTTCAGGTTCAGGAGTGGGGACAGGCGTATCCGGCCGTGTGCAGCACACAACCGCAAGTGTAAGCAATACCGCCCACCATTTTTTCATAGCACTTATCTAATGTAAATGCAACTTCCGACTGGGCGTTGCGTCCCATCGGTGGGTTGAACTGTCTCCAAGCCATTTACGAGAAGGCAAGTGGAACCTCCACCGTCCAGGTTGACGGCATCCGTACATCCGAATTCCTTCAGGATTTTGGCCACATCTTCCGTAGAATAGCCATAGACCCCTTCCGTCATTTCACGGCCTTCGCATACGAAGAGCACCAACTTTTTGTCTTGGGTTATGCCGATAGCGGTCCGCGGGTCCGGATTGATACAGTTCACATCGTAGTCTCCGGGCAGGCATTCGAAGCGCCAGGTGTTCTGGATTTCACCGTTTTTCAGCAGAACAGGGCCCGCGCCGATGGCGGTTTTTGCTTCAAAGGCCGCACCGGTCGACGGGAAGGTGGAACTGGGCACCGCCTGCGGTGTGCTGCCGTAACCGTTCTCTGCCGGAGCCTGGTAGATGTAATGATGCTCCATGTCGGAGAAGTAGGTCCAGGAGGCCTCTATTTTGCCGTCTGCATGCTCTATGAATGCCGCCTTTGTAGGATAGTACAGTGTTATCCAGTCTTCGGATGCATAGTTGATATTGGGGGAGAGCAACTCCCCGTTTTCTACAGCTATGCTGGCCGGATAATTGATGCCGGAATCTACATAGAAGAAACCCCCGTTCATGACCAGAGCGGGACTGCTCTGGTCATTGTACACCTGGGTGGGTGTTTTCAATGCATCTTCACTTCCGTCCAGCTCGGGGTCACGCAGGCCCCAGACATGCCAGGACGCCTGCGAAAGGTCAACAGTGGCAATATAGGCCTCCGCCTTTTTACCTTTGAGTTTGGCCGGGGAATGATAGATGGTTACATAGGATGGCAGTTTGCCGTATCGGCCGTCCGTGATCTCTTCCCACGGCGCGTCATCGGCATCGGGGTCGTCCCAAGGCCATACGTCGGGAAGGCCGCTTCCCTGCTTACTGCACCCGCAGGCGGTAGCAACCAGCGTCAGGGCTACGCCTGTCATATAAAAAAGCTTTCTCATATCTCGAAACAGTCTGCTACGTAGGCGCCAATCACCTGCGTATGGTGGTCATAATAATACAGATACATGCGGTAACCGTCTACGGAAGGCACCAGGACAACATCTCCGGATGCTCCCGTAGGTTCGTTACGGGCACCCTTCTGGAAAATGGACAGGTTGTCATTGCCCAAAAGCAGACGGACGGCGGACGGGTCGGTAGCGTCATACAGGCGTAACTTGGGGCGGATTTCCCATTGCGGGAAATGGCTTACGGCAAAGAGCGTCAAGTAAGGTGTTCCATTGAATACCTTGAGATCCAGGCAATTGGGGTTCACTCCCCAGTTCCCCACCAGATCCAGCCAGTAATCACGGTCCTTGGCGTCAATGTAGTGCAGGATATAGCAGTCCGCGCTCTCACTGGTAACCGAAGGGTCCACGTTGCCTTCATAGAAGTCAATGAACCAGCCGTCCTTGTCCGGGTCCTCCGAGGCGGGACACACTGTTGCGCTGTTTACGGGTGCGGCGCCCCAGCTCATGCCGAAACCGGCAAAATCCTTGGTCTTCACATCCGTTACCGCACCATCACGCACCAGCAGGTAGACCATTTCGGAGGTAGTTGTCACACCGGCAATTCCTTCTGCCGTCAAGACAATGCAGGCATTGTTTTTGACATCTCCGGACACTTTGATGCGATGGCCGACAGGCGTCATGACCGGATTGGTAAACGTGCATAACAGCACAGGGGCTTCGGAGACAGAAGAGGTCACGTATATATTCACGTCTTGCGCCTCCGCTCCACCGCTGGCGAAATTGGCGATAATAAGGTTGCCGGCATCGTCGCTGGTGAGACAGTCCGCAACGGCGCTCCCCAGATTGATCTGCCCCTTCTTGGCACCTGTAAAGGCATCCAGGTACACGGGCGTGCGGCCATTTCCCAGGCCCACGATGACGTAGGTGCCCAAACCGGCCAGAGAGACAAAAGAGTCATCCGTATAAGGAGGAAGACCGGCCATCGTCTCCGGATCTACATTAAACAGACGGGCGACAGATTCTTCCCGCATTCCGGAACTGAGCAGGTTGGGAATTCCCTGCTCCACGGAATAGGTGCGTTCAGTCACGCCATCGTGTGCCTGAACGGTAACGGTAGCACCGGTGTTCAGATTGTATCGGGTCTTCTCATTATAAACCTTTCCGTTTATTTTCAGGAGTTTGGCATGCGGTGTCACCTGACCTGTAATTTGTACGGCGGACAAATCTTCCAGGTAGGGAATCAGAATTTTGGACGATTCTTCATAGATGACGGCCGATGTCTTCACATCCTCCACCATCAGGGACACAAGGGCGCAGGAAGAGGATTTGGAACGCTTTCCGGTAATGGTAATTTCACGGGAATTACCCTTGGGGTCCGTGAGCGTAAACTTGTTCTCTTCCGTAAGGTCCAGCACGCCAAGCCTGGGGCTGATCTTGTAATTGGGCTGCAGTTCAGCCTGGACACGCAGTTTCATCATGTAGATGAGCGTTTCCTCATTGGAGACTTCCGGATAATAGAAGGGGATGGGAATTTCCAGGTATGATTCATCCGGGTCGGTGATGGCAAGCTTGGCAAGTTCCTGTCCGGCATACGGACCCTCCACCAGGATGGCCGTAAGGCTGGTAAGTCCCTGCCGCTCGGCCGTGGGCTCCACAAATTCGGGCTTGTGGCAGGCCGATACGGCAAAAAGCAGGGCAAGCAGTGTAGAAAGGGTATAGAGTGTGTTTTTCATAACAGATTCTTCACTTCGTTCAGAATGACAATACTTCGTTCAGAATGACATGATTTCGTTCAGAAGGACATTACTTCCATTCATCATATTGATTTACAAGCGAATTGGATTCCAGTTCCGATTTGGGCATCGGGAAACGGTACATACGTTCCGGGAAGTTGCGGTTCTTCTCGTCCACGGAAACATAGGTGTAGCGGAATCCGCTCCCCTCGGGTTCAATCTTGAGACCATGTTGCTGATAGCCGCTGAGACCATCCGGATAAGCCTGTGCAGCTACTTCCCAGCGTCGGAGGTCCCAGTAGCGCAGGCCTTCAAATGCCAGTTCCACCTTCCTTTCCTGGACGATGGCTTTCCACAGGTTTTCTCCGCTTTTATCGGTATAAGGCAGTCCGACGCGGGTGCGAATGGCCCTTACTGCGGCATTGGCGCCTGTGGCATCATTGGTCCGGTAACAGGCCTCGGCCTTGTTCAGGAGCACTTCTCCATATCGGAGCAGCGTAAAAGGATGGCTGCTGCCGGAAGTGGTGACATCGTAGCTCTCATCTACGTGCTTGCGAAGATAATAACCGGTAACAGTCTTGCCCTTGGGCTCCTTGTCTGTTTTCCAGGTGGTCCAGCCGTCAGTGCCGCCCACGAAGGGCTCAATGACACGGCCTTTCCAGGAAGAGCCGTTGTACAGGATGGTAGCCTGGAAACGGGGTTCCAACAAGGCATAAGGCGGCGTATTGGTGGTGGAGGCGTGCCAGGCGTTCCAAGACGGGAACCCGCCCGTTGCCAGTTCATAGCTTTCCACTATTTCCTGCGTAGGAACGGCGTAAGCCCCACCTTTCATGTCTTTAATGGCGAAATCGCCGCCGGGGGTGTAATAGAAGTCGAAACTGTGCGTAAGACCGGTTGCATAGTCGAAGGTATACTGGAGGATGGCCTCCCGGTTACCTGCGGCAAGCGACTTGCCACAAGCATCAGCATAATTGGGCTCCAGTTCGTATCCCAGTTCAGCTACGGCGTTTGCGGCAGCAATGACGGCATCATAACGCTTGGCGTATAACATGGCGCGGGTAATGAGGCCGTAAGCCATCCCCTTGTTGATTCGGCCATGGGCGGAGGCTGCAGCAGGAAGATGGGCTGCGGCGAAGTCCAGATCGGCCTGGACAAAATCCCATCCCTCGCTTTCCGTCGACACGGCTTTGTCCTTTACGATGGCGGAAAGGTCTTCGTCATAGATGATTACGTCCTTGTAGCGCTTGATGAGTTCAAAGTAGAAGTAGCCGCGCAGGAAGCGGAGTTCAGCCTCCAGACGGGTCTTGTCCTCGTCCTTCATCTGCCCGTACGTATGAAGGTAACTGATGGCCTCGTTGGTCTCGCGAATGGCCGTATACAGAGACCCCCACATGCCCAGATAGACATCAATGGTCTGGGCGGTGACAGTGCTCTCAAAATAAGCCAGGTAGGAAGGAATATACGCCATCGCATTGAAGTTGTACGAGGTGTACTTGAATTCGTCGGTAAGGGCTTCCGTGAGGCCGGCCGCCGTGGGAGCGGAATAATATCCCCATAAATAGGAATACAGGTGATTCACGGAATATTCGGCATTGGTTGTGGTTTCCCACAGGGTTTTGGCCGATACCCGGTCCGTAGGCGTGAGGTCCAGCGTTTTGTTGCAGGAGACCAGTGCGGCAAGGGCCGCGGTCAGAAACAATACTTTTTTCATACCTTTTCCTCCCATTTAAAGCGTCAACGTTATGCCGCCCATGATTAGGCGCTGCTGGGGATAATAACCATTGTTCACGCCCGGCGATTCGGGGTCAATTCCCTCCGGAAGGCCGGAGATGGTGAACAGATTCTGCCCTTCCACGAAGAAGCGCAATGTCTGGATGCCAATCTTGGACGTCCATTTTCTGGGCAGCGTGTAGCCCAGTTGGGCGCTCTTCAGACGCACGTATTTTCCGTCACGGATCCAGAACGTGGAACTGAGGCCGTTGTCTCCGCCGTGACTTGTTTTGGCCAATGTCAGACGGGGGAAAGTTCCGTTCGGATTGAATTCACTATAAGCATTCTGCACCAGGAACAACGGAGAGTTGCCGCCTTCCTTGAAGGTCTGGGTCCAGATGGTGTTGTCATCGTTGTCGTTGTAATAAGTTCCCGTCATGGAGATGTCGAAGAGAGCACCGCCCGTAAACTGGGCATTGAAGTCGATTCCCTTCCATGCCAGGTTGAGGTTCAGGCCGAAGGTGAGTTCCGGACGGTTGGACCTGCCAAAGTAGCCCTTGTCGTCCTCGTCAATCTTTCCGTCGCCGTTCAAGTCCACATAGCGGATGTCGCCTACATTGGGACGCGTTCCATACCAGGACGCCTGGTCAATCTCTTCCTCGCTCTTGAACAGACCGTCGGCCTGCCAGCACATGATGCTTCCCACCGTTGTGCCCACACGTTTACGCCAGTCAACGATGTTGGGGTCGTCATTGTACACCAGCCAGCGTGTCTTGGAGCGGGTAAGGCTTCCGGTAACCTCGTAGTAGAACGGATCTCCGCCCAGCGTAAAATGGTTGCGATGACGGATGAGGATGTCGATACCTTTCGCATCCACGGCGTTCTTGTTCACCCAAGTGGGATAATAGCCGCCCATGGAGGAGGGGAAACCTGTGGACTGGTAGGTAAGCATATCGTAGGTGTAGTTGTAGAAGGCGTCAATCTCCATGCCCAACAGGCCGCCCCAAAGGGTGAAGTCTATACCCACATTCCAGCTCTGCGTCTTTTCCCAGGACAAGTCCGTATTGGGAATGCCGGAAGTGTAATAGGACGGACTGACAAGCGTAGCACCACCCTTCTGTCCATAAGCCACATTGGCCGCCTTGGAATAGGTACTCAGGAAAGCATACTCGCTCACGCTGTCATTACCCAGCAAACCCATGCTGGCACGGATTTTAAGGTCGTCCAGCCATGACGAAGTTCCCTTCATGAATTCTTCCTGCGAAATACGCCAGCCCAGCGAGACGGAGGGGAAGAATCCCCAGCGCGTTTTGCTCATACCGGCAAACTTGTACGAGCCGTCATACCGGCCTGTCACTTCGGCAAGGTATTTCTCTGCATAGTCGTAGCGGGCACGGAAAACAAAGCCCACACTGCGGGAGGCGCCGCTCCAACCGCTCACCGGAGAATTGGAGGCCACACCGTTGGAGAGTTCCGGCAGGGAATCAAACGGAAGTCCCTGGGCATATGCCGCCAGGCCGTTTCCCTTATAATCACGGTATTCGGCCAGTGCCATCAAATCCACATGGTTCTTGCCGAAGGCCTGAACATAATTGGCGCTCGCTTGTCCCACAATCTGTTGGGAGAACGTTACGCCTTCGCCCAAGTTGTTGACATTGTTGGAGATGTGCGGATTGTCCGTACGCTGCTGCCATACCCATCCGTCATCGGTTCGCACCCGCTGCATCATGGTATAGGGTGTACTCAGGTTCTTGTCGTAGCTTACACCGTAGTCGTAGGATCCGGACGCTTTCAGCGAAAGTCCGGGGACAAAGGGAAGGTTCCAGGTAAGGGAGGCATTTACCGAAACAGAAGCACTTTTGGTTTTTTTGTAGCCGGACTCATAAATGGCGGCCAGCGGACTCACCAGAAAACTCTGATTGTCCTGTACTGCACCGGTATAATAGCCATCGTACTTCTCCGGCAGATAAGGATGCATCTGCACTACCTGACGGGCGATGGAGAACCACCCCACTTCTGTATAGCCTCCGTCTGAGCCGCCGGAAAGGAAGGCCGGCGTGGAACGGTTTCCCAGCACACCGGAAACGCCCACTTTATAGTTAAGGTGTTTGGCCAGCGTGCCTTCGATGTTGGAGCGGATATTATACCGGGTATAATTGAATTTGTCGATATTGCCTTTCTGGTCCATGATGCCGGCGCTTACAAAAAAGCGAGCTTTGTCATTACCGCCTTGAACCGTCACGTTATGCTTCTGGGTGAGGCCCGTTCCGAATACCTTTTTCACATAATCCACGTTGTCCCAGCCTCCTGTCCCCTCACGCATGGCTTGAATGTTTTTTTGGGTGAAATACGGTACATATTCCTGTGCAGAGGCGATTTCCCCGTTGGAGAGCTGGTCCATCATCTGCGCCACATTATAATAATAGGCAAATTGGGGCCCATCCATGAACTTGGGGAAGTTGGCGTTCATGGAGGCGCCCACGGAGCCGTTGTAAGTGATGCGGGTTTCGCCCTTGTCGCCCTTCTTGGTGGTGATGATAATCACGCCGCCGGCGGCCTTGAGGCCATATACGGCGGCCGATGCACCGTCCTTCAGCACGGAGATGCTCTCGATGTCTGCCGGGTCGATGTCGTTGATGTTATCCACAGGGAAGCCGTCCACCACGTAGGCGACGCCATACACGGAGCCACGGATGCGGAGGGATGCCTGGTCCAGGCCCGGTTCACCGGATTCCTGCACGGAGGAAATACCGGAGAGTTTGCCGGCGAGCACCTGAGACACATTGGTGGAAGGGGATTTGAGAAGTTCGTCACCTTTGATGGCACTTACGGCGGCCGTAAGGGTTTCCTTCTTGGCCGTGCCATAACCCACCACCACGACATCTTCCAGATAGAAGGTGTCTTCCTGCATGGTGACATTGACGTGAGCCTCACCCTTGTAGGTGCGGGTGACGGTGGTCAGTCCCAGGGAGGAGAATTCCAGGACGGCTCCGTCGGGAACCCTCAGAGACCAGGAACCGTCGGCACCGGTAATGGTGCCGGACTGCGTTCCCTGGATCATGACGGTGACCCCGGCGAGCGGCTGCCCTTCAGAATCAGTTACCCCCCCCGTTACCGTTTTTTGTGCAAACGCCACGCCCTGGGCCAGGAGCAGGCCGGCCAGGAGGACGCCCATAAGACGGATAGAGGTTTTCATAACACAGTTATGGGGTTAGAGTTATTTTATAGTTGTTTGTCTGCAATTTCCTGTAAAATCGTTCCAATCTGGTACAGGCCTCT
>CAJOMB010000040.1:9845-22023 GCA_905235615.1 uncultured Bacteroidales bacterium
AGGAGCACCTCGCCCCGGCGGTTCAGGTAGCCGAACCATTCCGGATACTCGGAATCCTTGAAGTGGGTCCAGAGGTAGTCGTCCAGCTTGAGGAACCATTCCAGAGCCTTTTCGTTGCCCGTCAGCTGGTAGCCTTTGATCATGGCGATGGCACTCTCGAAGTGTACCCACCAGAGCTTCTGGTCCCACTCCAGCTCCTGGGTGGGATAGCCCTTGCGGTCCATGAAGTAGAAGATGCCGCCGTACTCCTTGTCCCAGCCGTAATCAATCACGCGGAGGGCAATCTCCATGCTCTTGTCAATGATGTCCTGCCGATGGAGCCGGATGCCCAGATTCATCATGAACCAGAGGGCCTCCAGGTCGTGCCCGGGATTCACCCGGCGGCCTTCGAAACAATCTACCAGGGAGCCGTCCGGGGCCAGGTTCTCCACCATCACGCCCAGGTCCGGCTGGTAGAATACGTCGAATACTTCATGCAGCGCCTCTTCTATGGTTTTGTCCAACAGGCTCTTGTCTTCGATGATGGGCTCAATCTCCAAGGCCATGTTGCAGATGATCATGGGCAGGGCGAAGTCTTTCATCGGCCGGGTGCCGGGAACGGCCTTGAGCCATTTTCCCTTGGGATTGGAGCGGCGATCCAGGATGCGCTGGAAGGTCTTCCGGGCGACATCGGCCCAATGCTCCTCTCCGGTGGCCACGGCCAGCTGGGCGAAGGCCATGCAGGCAAAGGTGTTGGAGAAGATATTGTACGGGGCGATGATGGGCTTCCCCTCGCGGGTGAGGGAGAAGTAGAAGTCGTAATTGCCGTCGTGGCCGAACTTCTCAAGGAACTTTCCGCCCTGGAGGGCGCATGCAAGCCATTCGGGATTTTTTTCTACTTTATTGTATAACATGGCGAACATCCATACCTCACGGCCTTGCAGCCAGACGAATTTGTCTGTGTCAAAGACACTTCCGTCCCGGTTCAGGCAGGTGAAGTATCCGCCATATTCCGCATCTTGGGATTTTTCAAGCCAGAAAGGTAAAACGTTATCATACAATTCTTTATGATAACGCCTTTAAAGTTTATCTGACTCATCATGAAACTTTTTGTTTGGTTATAGTTTATGGTATAAGTGCAAAATTACAAATAAAAATTAAATATCCAATAGTTTTTAACAAATTGATAAAAAGTAAACTTCTGTTTTTAAAATAAACATGTCTGAATTTGAAAGAAATGCAAATTTTCATTACCTTTGTCAAAATCGATGGTTTATGGAAACCCTTCTTAATAGTATCAACGGTCGTTACGCATCGGAAAAGAAGACCATCCTTGCACTTTGCGCCAGTCATGAGAGCTATGCCATTAGCTCATGAGCTGGGCACCAGCATCCCCAAGGTGACCCGCATTGTGACGGAGATGATTCAGGACGGTTTCCTGGTAGAGACCGGCAAGATGGAATCGGCCACCGGAAGGCGTCCCAGCCTGTACGGATTAAATCCGTCTGCGGGAGCCTTTGTGGGAGTAGATGTGGGGCGGGATTCGCTCATGGTGGCTGTCACCAATTTTTCGGGACGGGTTACCCATGTGCTGGAGGATATTCCCTTCCGTCTTCAAAATACGGAAGATTCTGTGTCCTCCTTCTGCCATACGGTGCTTGAAAATCTGGAAAAAGTGGGATTGGAGCAGAAGCAGATCCGGGGATATGGCGTCAATCTGACGGGGCGTGTGAATCATCGCACAGGCTACAGCTATTCCTATTTCCTTGGAGAAGAAAAACCCATTGCACAGCTTTTGTCGGCCGGTTTTGGCCATCATGTGGTGGTAGAGAACGACTCCCGCGCCATGGCCTACGGTGAATATATGAGCAGTTTCCCGGGAACGGAGGGGAATATCCTTTTTCTCAACGTCGGCTGGGGATTGGGTATGGGCATGGTGATGGACGGGAAGCTGTATTATGGGAAATCGGGCTTCTCCGGTGAAATCGGCCATTTCCCCCTGTTGGACAACAATTGCGTGTGCCAGTGCGGGAAGGTGGGCTGCCTGGAAACCGGTGCTTCCGGGATTGCGCTGCACCGCCTTGTCATGGATAAGCTTGCCGAAGGGCGCTCTTCCGTGCTTTCCCCTATTTTCAAGGAAGGGAAGGACATTCAGCTGGAAAGCATCTTGGATGCGTTGGAACGCGAAGATGTCCTTTGTATCGAATGTGTGGAACAGATAGGCGCCACGTTGGGCAGGGCGGTGGCCGGACTCATCAATGTCTTCAATCCGGACATGGTGGTTATCGGCGGACGGCTCTCCGTGACGGAACGGTATTTGATGCCCCCGCTCAGGGGAGCAGTCAATCGTCTTTCCCTGAATCTGGTGAACAGCGACACCATCATCAAAGTGTCCCGCTTGGGGAAAACGGCCGGAGCCATCGGCGCCAGCCTGCTGAGTAAGAATCTCTTTTTGAACGAGATATGATGAAACGCATCTTTTTTCTCATAGCCCTGCTGTATCCCCTCCTTGCGGGGGCGCAGACGGGCATTCTGGACTTCCATCCGGCCGATGAAGTGGTCCCTCCGCTGGAAGCCGCCCGCTCCAGGGCGGTGGTGTGGGGGCAGCCGGAAAGCGCCCCGGCGCTCACGCTCCTGCATTTTTCGGACCTTCACGGAGACAGCGAGAACCTCTCGCGTATCGCGGAGTTCCGCCGGGCGTATGGCGCCTGGATAGAGGATGCCATCCACTTGGGAGACGCCGTGGCCTGCTATTGGGACGATGTTAATCCCTGGGACCAGGTCCCCGGGGCCCGCGGCATCCTGAACGTGGTGGGCAACCACGACTGTTGGAAAGGGCACCTGGTGTGGGCGCAGACCCATCGGCCCTATGATGCTTCGCCGGAGGAAGCCTATGCGCTCATTATGGAAGGGAAGGACGCTTCCCGGCCTTTCATTGAGGACTGGGACGTGGTATATACCCCCGGCTTATGCTATTATTATAAGGATTACCTGCCCCAGCGCATCCGGCTCATCGTGCTGGACTGCATGCATTATGATGCGGCGCAGCATGCCTGGTTTGCGAAGGTGCTGGAAGAAGCCCGGCAGGCAGGGCTCACCGTGGTGGCCGCCCAGCATTATCCGGCCCGGAGCGGCCTGGACGCTATTCCCGGCGGTTTTTCCGACAGGGACGAGACCATCGGCCCGGAGCCTTCCCCGGCGCCCGGCGTCCAGATGGAACGGATGGCCGATGAGGCCTTCACCGCCGTGGATGCCTTCCTGCAGAAAGGCGGGGACTTCGCCTGCTGGTTGGGCGGGCATACGCACCTGGATTTTATCGGCCATATTCCCGGACACAGCCGTCAGCTCCAGATTATTGCGGACAAAGCCGGCTTCAAGGACGATTACATGCAGGAGGCCCGCCCCCGCGGGACCCGCTTCCAGGATGCCTTCAACCTGGTGACCGTCAATCCGGGCCGATCCATGGTGGCGGTGCAGCGCATCGGCTGCAACCGGGATCAGTACCTCCGCTCCAAAACCCTTTTCTGCTACGATTATCGCAGCGGAACCATCCTTGTCAATGAATAAACACGCATCATTATGGAAAACCGTCGATCTTTTTTGAAAAAAGGTGCCCTGGCCGCCGCGGCCGCACCGCTGCTGGCATCGGCCTGCAAATCTGAGTCCCAGGGGGACAAGTGGGGAATCAACCCCGACCCTTCCGTGAATTCCAAGCTCATCGTCCCCAAGGGGGCGGGGCTGCCCATTACGGGTACTTTCTTAGACGAAATTTCGCACGACATTCCCCATCAGAACTGGGGAGAGCGCGAGTGGGACCGCGATTTCCGCTACATGAAGGACATGGGCATCGACACGGTGATAGACATCCGCTGCGGCTACCGCAAGTTCATCACCTATCCTTCCAAGTACCTGCTGGGGAAGGGCTGCTACATGCCTTCCGTGGACCTCATTGACATGTTCTGCCGCTTAGCGCAGAAATACGGCATGAAATTCATGCTGGGCCTGTACGACAGCGGCAAATACTGGGACACCGGAGACATGAGCTACGAGGTAGAGGCCAACAAGTACGTCATTGACGAGATTTGGGAGAACTACGGCTCCAAGTACTCCAGCTTTGGCGGCTGGTACATCTCAGGAGAGATTTCCCGCGCCACCAAGGGGGCCATCGAGAGCTTCCGCACCATGGGACGCCAGTGCAAGGAGGTGTCCGGCGGCCTGCCCACATTCATCTCTCCCTGGATAGACGGAAAGAAGGCCGTGGATGCCGCAGGAGGCAACCTCACCAAGGCCCAGGCCGTGTCCGTGGAGCAGCACGAGCGGGAGTGGAACGAGATTTTCGACGGCATCCACGAGTATGTGGACGCCTGCGCCTTCCAGGACGGTCATATAGACTACGACGAGCTGGATGCCTTCTTCTCCGTGAACAAGAAGCTGGCCGACCGCTACGGCATGCAGTGCTGGACCAATGCGGAAAGCTTCGACCGGGACATGCCCATCCGCTTCCTGCCCATCAAGTTTGACAAGCTGCGCATGAAGCTGGAGGCCGCGAAACGCTGCGGCTACGACAAGGCCATCACCTTCGAGTTCTCGCACTTCATGAGCCCCCAGAGCGCCTACGCCCAGGCCGGTCACCTGTATGACCGCTACCGGGAATATTTTGGAATTTAATTTGTGGCTGATATGAAACGAATTCTCCCCCTTATGGCGGCGCTGGCGCTGCTGTGCGCCTGCAACTCCCATCCGTCTCCGGTGAACCCCTCCAGTACGCCCGAGGCCCGCGAACTGCTGGATTTCCTCTACTCCATCAGCGGAAAGTACACGCTTTCCGGTGAGCACAATTTCGCCAGCGACCTCACGCGCTACGACGCCGAGGTGCTGGATATGACAGGCCGATGGCCGGCACTGTGGGGAAGTGATTTCAGTTTCAACGACATAGGGGAGGGCTTTGAGCGCTACCAGCATGCCGGGCCGCTCAATGTCTCCGTTCCCTTCGACCGCCCCTGCGTCCAGACCGGCCTGACGGTGGCCGATGCCCGCCAGGGCATTGTGGACAAGGCCATCGAGGAGTGGCGGCGCGGCCGCATCATCACCCTCATGTGGCACTGCTGCGACCCACGCCTCTCCGACGGGGGCAACGACTGCAACGGCTCCGGCGTCTGGACCATGGACCAGGGCCCGTCGGCCGATGAATGGGAGGCCCTCTGCACCCCCGGAACCCCGCTGCACCAGGCCTGGGAGCAGGAGATGGACACGGTGATACCCTATCTGGCCCAGTTGCAGGATGCGGGCGTGCCCGTCCTCTGGCGGCCGTACCATGAAATGAACGGCGCCTGGTTCTGGTGGGGCAACAAGCCCGGCGAGAACGGCTTCAAGCGCCTCTGGATCATGACCTACGAGTATTTCACCGGCAAGGGGCTCAACAACCTGCTCTGGGTGTGGGATGCCAACGCCCCGCGCGTGAAAGAGAACGACGACGCCTATCCCTACGAACTCTTCTACCCCGGCAACGAGTATGTGGATGTGCTGGCGGCCGATATTTACGGCTGGGATTACAAACAGTCCCATCACGACGAGCTGGTGGCGCTGGGCGGCGGCAAACCCATCGCGATGGGGGAAATCGGCCAGCTTCCGCATGAGGTTTCCGTGTTTGAGGAGCAGCCCGCCTGGACCTGGTTCATGGTCTGGGGCTACTTTGTGAGCGGCCACCGGGGCGACGAGAACCACCTGGCCCTGGTTCGCAGCATCTACGATTCTCCCCGCGTCCTCACCCTGGACGAAATCTCCTTTGACGGCCGCCGCCACCGGGTCCGGCCTTGACAACCAACTTACTGATTGTCAGTAGTTTATAATACATTCCTCGTTCGATTTTTGAACGAGGAATAGTATATAAGTCTCTGTGAGACAGACATTTAGCTGTCACCAAAAAACAGGAGGCCCGGGGAGGGTCGCCTGTGATGACATTATTGTGAAAGGATTTCAGTCAATTGTTTTTTAATCAACGGTAAGTCTTGAACTATTGTTGCCCAGATGATTTCTTTTTTGACCTTTTCGTATCCGTGAACTATCCGATTTCGTAAACCATAAAGTTCATGCCAGGGGATTTCAGGATAAAATTCATAAAAGGCTTCCGGAAGTAGGTTAACCTTCTCTCCAATCTGGATAAACTCCAAGCAAATTGCATTGAAATCTTTGAGCTCTGTCATAAAAGACTCTTCTGTTGTGGTATGCAACAAAGCGTCAATATTGTTGATATTGACAAGAATTCTTTCGATAACATTCTTATATTCAGGCAGATTCATAAATTAATATTTTTTCGTTATCTGCCGATTTGCGGGCAAAACTCTCCAGGCATTCATCTTCGATTAAGTCGACCTGTTTATTGGTGGCTTTTTCAAGACGGGTTTGAATCTTCAAGAACCCCAGGATAGTGAGGTTGTTGGGCGCCATCTGGACAAGAAGGTCTATGTCACTGTCGGGGCCTTCCTGACCACGGGCATAGGAACCAAAAAGCCATGCCTTTTGTACAGGTTCTCCAACAAAGACTTCTCGGATACGGTTAACTAGTATTCTTGTTTGCCGCTTCATGTTTGCAAAGATACTAAAGCCTTTGGATAAAACCAAAAAACAGGCGGCCCGGAGGGACATCTGTCTTTCCGGAATACGCCGATAAGGCTATTGCACGATTATTTAAATAATTGAAATTGAAGCACGAAACTTTTTTTTACTTTTTGTTGGGGATTTCGGGCGAATTAGTTAATTTTGTATTTTAAAAAGTGTAAAAAATTAACGCAAAAAAGTATCCTGTTTATTTACTGACAGTTGTCTCACAGACCTTAGAAAAACAAACCTGTCAATATTTATTAACCAACCGTTGTTTTATATGAAAATGACAAGACTATTTGTAGCATTTACGGCAGTCTTCCTCCTCGCTGGAAGCGCTATCGCAAATGCAGCCGCTTCTTCGTCCGAGGTAGTGGCCGATCAACAGCAGGTCCGGATTACCGGCACTGTTGTTGATGCTCAAGGACAGCCCGTCCCGGGCGCTAGTGTCATCGTCAAGGGAACTTCTACGGGTACCATGACGGACGGGAACGGTGTATTCACCATCACCGCCCGCCCGGGTGCCGTCCTGGAGGTTTCCTGCATCGGCTATGCCTCCGTTGATACGGCTGCCGCCGCCGGCATGAGCATTACTTTGAAAGAAGACAATGAATTCCTGGAGGAATCCGTGGTGACCGCCCTGGGTATCAAGCGCGACCGCAAGGCTCTGGGGTACTCTGTCTCTGAAGTGAAAGCCGATGAGTTAATGAAGAATAAGAACACCAATGTTATTAACTCTCTGGCGGGTAAAGTTCCCGGGGTTAATGTTACTCAATCTTCCGGTGCGGCAGGTGCAGGTGCAACCATCATCATTCGTGGCGCCAATTCTACCTATGAAGGCCGGGATAATTCCCCGCTATTTGTTGTTGATGGTATTATCTATGATAACTCCACCAGCGTTTTGGGTAACAGTGGAACTGACGGTATGACTCGCAGTAACACAACCTATTCCAACCGTGTGATGGATATTAATCCTGAGGATATTGAGACCATGTCCGTGCTAAAGGGCGCTGCGGCTGCCGCATTGTATGGCTCAAAGGCTGCTGATGGTGCCATTATCATTACAACCAAAAAAGGCTCTGAAGGGACCGTAAAAGTTGAGTTGTCCAGCAAGACTAGCGTATCCTGGGGAAATAAACTTCCCGTCGCACAGACCGCGTTTGGTCGTGGTTCCTATACAATTAACGGAGTATTGGATGAGCAGACTTATAACCAGTGGGGAGCCAAGATTACCGCTGGAACTCAAGTGTATGACAATATCGGTACTTTCTTTAAGACTGGTCTCGTTTTGGATAATAACATCAGTGTGTCTGGAGGCACCAAAAACAACTCCTTCTATCTCTCTATGTCCAATTTTGACCAGAAAGGTATTGTTCCCAACACAGGCTATAATAAGACAACTGTACGTTTTAATGGAGAGCAAAGATATGGCAAATTTACTATTGGTGCCAATGTGGCTTATTCTATCGCCCGAACCGACAAGACACTCACGTCCGGTGGTCTCTACGATGGTGGTGGCTCCGGCTCTATGAATGCTTTGTATACTTGGCCTGTTACGGAAGATATCACTCATTATTTGAATGCCGATGGTTCAAAGTATCGTCTCTTCGACGGTATTTGGGAATTGGCCGAAGATAAGGAGAACCCTTATTGGATTATCAACAAGGATCAATTGTATGACAAGACCAACCGCTTTACCGGCGCCCTTAATGCTCGCTTCGACATCTTTGACTGGTGGGATATTTCTGCACGGGTGGGTTATGATAACTTTACAACGGACTCTTACACTTATATTGAACCTGGATCTGTTGTAAAAGATATCTATCAGAATGGCCGTTTGAACAAGAGCGACTACAGATATCAGTACATCTCTACCAACGTTATGAGCAATATGCACAAGACTTTCGGTGATTTCGACATCCATCTCCTCGTTGGCACCACAACGGAGGCAACAGAGCGTCACAACCAGACGCACTGGGGATATGATTTTATCACCGCCGGCACCGCCAGCTTCACAAATATCGCCAAGACTAATCAGTTCTTCAAGGATGCCACTGTTAAAAAACGCCTGGTTGGTGTCTATGGTGAAGCAGGTGCATCATGGAGAAACATGCTCTTCCTTACTGTGACTGCCCGTAATGACTGGTCTTCTACTCTCCCCGTGAGCAACCGTTCTTACTTCTACCCCTCTGTATCCGGGTCCTTTGTATTCACGGAAATTATAAAAAAGAACGATGTCCTCAACTTTGGTAAAGTACGTGCTTCCATGGCCCGAGTGGGTAAAGATGCCGAGGCTTATGTAACCTCCACCACACTACTTGCGCCCTATACCTATGGGAACTACACCCTAGTTGGTAACTACTATGAAGCCGGTAACCCTTACCTTGTTCCAGAAATCCAGACCGCTTGGGAAGTAGGTGCAGAATTGCGTTTTCTCAACGGCCGTGTGAACCTGGACTGGACATACTACCACAGTGAGACGGCCAACCAGATTGCGCGTCCCCGTCTGTCTCAAGCCAGTGGTTATTCCATGACCACCATTAACTCCGGCTCTGTGATTAACAGGGGTCAGGAATTTGCCCTGACGGTTCTTCCTGTCACTACCAGAGATGTTGACTGGACTATCACGTTGAACGGTTCTTATAACCGTGGCACTCTGGGCCAGTTCCTTGAGGGCGTGACCAAGTTCTATCCTACCGACGCCCAGTTCGGCACCATTCAGGCTGCCTCCATTCCTAACGGCGGAATCTTCCTTGGCATGGTTGGTACTCGTTACGAATATGAGAAGGACGCCGATGGTAATGAAATTATGGGAGGTCGTTATGCAATTGATCCTAACACTGGTCTCTATAAAGTGTCATCCGAAACCGACGCTCTGGTAGGTAACCGTGAACCCAAGTTCATAGGTGGCCTGGCAAACACCTTCCGCTATAAGAATCTTACACTGTCGTTCCTGCTTGATTTCCGCTTTGGAGGTGCAGTTTACAACGGTACGGAGTATTTGATGGTCAGCGCCGGTACAAGCCCTATCACCACACTTAATGATCGCCAGAGCGTAACAGTAACCGGCGTTGCTTCTGCCGATGGAACCATCAACGGTGTTGATGTGAAAGCCGGAGATCCTGTTTCCATTACTTATGAAGCAGGCAAGACGTATAACATCAAGGGCGTTGAATATGATGGTAAGGCAATGATTCAAAATTACTGGGGGAACTATCAGAGCAACTCCAATAATTTCATCACCGATGTGAATTGGCTCAAACTCCGTTCCCTCTCTCTCGTTTACGACTTCACTAGCCTGCTTCGTAAACAGAAAGTTATTAAGGGCCTTTCTGCTTCTGTAACTGGAACCAACCTCTTCACCCTCACCAATTATAAGGGCATGGATCCTGAAGTGAGTACGGCTGGTGGTACCGGTGGATCCGGTGCTGCAGGTATAGATTATGCCAGTGTTCCGGCCGTTTCCAGTGTTTCCTTCGGCATCAATATTAAATTCTAAAGGATTATGAAAAAGATACTCAATATAGCTGTAATGTCTGTTCTGGTCCTGGGCCCCGTGTCTTGCGGTAAATGGCTGGATGTTAACATCGATCCGGATTCTCCTAACAATGAGAGTGCTCTGGTAGAAAACAGACTCCCTTGGATTCAGCACTACTATGCCTATGCTATGGGCCCTGCCGATATGCGTACTTCTTGCATCTCCGGTGCTTTATATAGCACAAATGCTAATAACAACCATCTTTCCACCACTTGGAACTGCCAGCCCGGCTCTACCACCACGGCAGAACAGATTTGGTTTGTGAATGCCGCTTGTAACCTGCCCGACCTGTACAATAAGGCCGAGAAAGAAGGTGCATACTATTACATGGGTGCTGCTGAGGTGATCCACGCCATGGGTTTCATGATGCTGCTAGATACTCAGGGCGAGATGCCTTATACTGAGGCTCTGGCCGGTATTGCTTCTCCTAAGTACGATGACGGCAAGACCATCTTCAACGGCTGCATCGAAAAGTTGGACCATGCCATTGAACTTTTCAAGAAAGAGCAAGAGTCCACTGCCACTCCTTTCTCGGCTGGTGATATGTGGTGCGGCGGAGATCCGGACAAGTGGATTAAATTGGCTTATGGCCTGAAAGCCCGCTATCTCCTCCGTCTGTCCAAGAAAGCAGATTTGTTTGACCCTGATACCATCCTGGATTGCCTCTCCAAGGGCCCTCAGTCCAACGAAGAAAATATCTTTATGGTTTGCTATAACTCGGCAAATGATGTTACCGACTACTGGATGGGAGACCCGATCATGACCAACCCTGACTGGGATTATGTTGCATATGGCTCCACGCAGCGCATCAGTAAGTTCTATAAGGACCTTCTGGTAAATATGCGTAATGCCGGTGTAGAAGACCCTCGTATGCCCAAAATTGTCCCGGCAACTATGGGTAATATTAAGACAAAGGTTGAGAGGGATGAAAAAGGCAAGGTAACAAAAGTTACTCTTGAGTCTTACGATTGGATTCGTTCCGAGGGTGTTGATAGCTACGGTGAGGCTACCCGTCTTCTTGCCGGAGGCCCTACATCCATTCAAACCCCTGCCTATGCTAGTGACGATGTTGAGGTGAAATATAGTGTCAAAGATGCTGCGGAACGGACTAGATTTATTGATGGTCTAGGTGGAAAACCCTATACGGTGGATGGAGAAAACGTAACCGTCACCTACAAGATAGGATCTCTTTATTGTTCTAGCACAAACTATATGTATGCCGGAGACACGGTTTACGTGAACATTCGTAGCAATTCCCAAAAGTCAATGTCTGGATCTGGGCAACCTGCCGACGATGTGAACTGGTACACTGGTGCCGATCAATATAAAGCGGGAGTAGTATCCTCCACCGGTTCCTTCCAGGTGCATCCGAATTCCGACTATGACATACTCACATACTTTGAGATGTGTTTTATCAAGGCAGAAGTTCTATTCCGTAAGGGAGACGCCGCTGGTGCCCTTGCCGCTTATAAGGCGGGCATAAAGGCTCATATGGAGCGTATGCAGAAAGAGCTCAACTCATGGGTCGCTGGAGGTTTCTCAGAGACGAATCCGGATATGACTCCTATGGATGAGAATGACATTACTGCTTATTTTGCAAGTGCTGCTGTTGCTCAGACTGCTGGCGAACTGACAATGAAGGACATCATGCTCCAGAAATATGTAGCCATGGGATTCAATATTGAGAATTGGAATGACATGCGTCGCTTCAATTTCAGCGCCGGAAACATTGGTAGCTTTGGTGTCATTTACGAAGGTTATGAACGCGGTCCTCTCTTCTCGGGCCAGGCTAAGCTTGTAGGCACTAGCAAGACGGATCCCCAGTATTGGATACGTCGCTGGAGGCTCCCTGCCACCACAGAGCTCAACTACAATGCCACCAACGCCAAGGCGGCCAATAAGCACGCCACGGAAGATGACATCTGGAGCATTCCCGTATGGTGGGACTGCGCAACCGATGAAGAGTACTACAATTATATCAAGTAATCAACGCTCTCTACATATAAACCCTCTTCAACAGGCGACCCTTCCCGGGCCGCCTGTTTTAAAATAATTTTTGCA
>CAJOMB010000041.1:0-652 GCA_905235615.1 uncultured Bacteroidales bacterium
TTTCCCATCCACTGGCAGGCTTCCTTTCAAATAAAAGGCAATCTGGGGGATTTGCTGCATGCGATGGCGGGACCAGCCTTTTTCGATACCCTTGGTGAGTTCCAGCATGGGGCGCTCGCCCATGCCGTAGCAGAGATAATCGGCCCCGGAAGTGACCAGGACGGAGGGCATGAGGCAGTCTTTCCAATAATCGTAATGGGTGAGGCGGCGGAGGGAGGCCTCGATGCCGCCGATAATCACCGGCACGTCCGGGAAGAGCTTTTTCAGAATCTGCGTATAGACGGTGACGGCGTAGTCCGGGCGGGCGCCGGCCTTCCCCTCGGGGGTGTAGGCGTCGTCGTGGCGCAGGCGCTTGGAGGCCGTGTAATGGTTCACCATGGAATCCATGGCACCGGCATTGAGGCCGAAGTACAGCCGGGGCGCCCCCAGCTTGCGGAAATCCCGGAGGTCGTCCCGCCAGTTCGGCTGCGGAACCACCGCCACCCGGTAGCCCCATTTCTGCAGCCAGCGGGCAATGACGGCCGTCCCGAAGGACGGATGATCGATGAACGCGTCCCCGGAAAAGAGGATGATATCGATATAATCCCATCCCAAGGCCTCCACCTCCTTCACGGACGTGGGAAACATATATGCCTGTTCCTGTGCCATAATT
>CAJOMB010000041.1:695-11577 GCA_905235615.1 uncultured Bacteroidales bacterium
GACAGGAACAACGGCTTGCACATCTGCGTAAGATTGTGTAATTTTGTAGGATTATGAGAAAAGCAACGATTGTCATAGCCGCCCTGTGCGCCGTGCTGTCCTGCAAACAGGCGCCCAAGGCACCCAGGCCCACCATTGCGCTGGTGCACAGCATCGTGGAGGACACCACCGGCATCCGCGGGATCGTGGAAAAGAAAAGAGGGGCCGACGGGGCCATCGCCCTCATCGGAGACCCTGCGGACGTAGCCGTCCTGAGCAGCCTTTTCCTTAGCCGCGACCAGGCGGACAACGTGGACGGCAGGCAGAAGCGCGATTCCCTGCCGGACTTTGCCGGAGAAACCATCCAGGCCATCCTGGATGCCTTCAACGCCCCCTACAGCCACTTCTTGGGAGAAGGCTGCTCCACCGACAGCCTCCGGGAGGTAGCCGTCGCCAACGCCCTCTCCGCCTGGGACACCACCAGTTTCCGGGCCTCCACGGGCGGAAGGGCCCGGCTCCGCAAAGCATCGGCCAAAATCCTGATTTACACCTCTTCCCTGCAGAAAGAGTACGGCCTTTTTGACGTGGACACCCTGCTGCAGCTCACCGGCGGGCAGTGCGCCATCCTCAACCCCGTGGACATCCTTCTTCAGAAGCTAAGGGCCGACGGCGCCCGCAACATCGCCGTCTGGGCACCCCAGGCCGTGAAAGAAGCGCGGATATGGGAAAAGGCCTTCGGACAGCGGTCCGATGCCACCCTGAGCGTACACACCCCGGCGCAGGCCGTGGATATCCGCAACCGTTTCCGTGATGTGCTGCGCCAGTACCAGGTGACCGGCCTGCCCTTAGACGCCCTCATCCTGGACGGCTACAATATGGACGAGAACCTCATCCGCGCGGAGCTCCGGCTCATCCGCCTGAGCGGAACGGAAGAAGACCAGGCCTTCAACGAGATGCTCACCAAGGACTTCCGCATCTACAATCCCGCGGACGCCCTGATAGACGGAACTTACGAGATTCTCCGGAAAGAGAACTTATTCACCCACCAGATTGCCTGGCCCCAGGTAAAATACTATGAAACGCAGGAGAACGAAGCCGGAGAAGTGGTACTGGTAGAAGTGGGAAGCAACTATGTGAAAAAGACGTATGTTCCAGAGCTCCATTAGTCCGGAAGAAATAGCCGTCCTCGAGATGGCCTCCTTCCCCGGAGAGATTGTGGTGGTGAACGCAGAGGATGAGACCTTTGCGTCCGCCGTCCGCTACCTGAAGCGCCAGAAAGTGCTGGGCTTCGACACGGAAACCCGGCCTACCTTCTCACCGGACCAGCACAGCACCGGAACCGCCCTGCTGCAGCTTTCCGGCAGCGGGAAGGCCTATCTCTTCCGCCTTAAGAAATGCGGCCTTCCCCGCGCTCTGGCTGCCATCCTGGCCAATCCGAACATCATCAAAGTGGGAGCCGCCACCCTGGACGACGTCCGCGGCCTGCAGAAAATCACCCGCTTCAGTCCCAAAAACTTCGTGGACCTTCAGGGCATCGTGGCCGACTGGGGCATCCGGGACAAGTCCGTCAAGAAAATGACCGCCATCATCCTGGGCGTGAAAATCTCCAAAGCCCAGCAGCTGAGCAACTGGGAAGCCTCCGAACTCTCCGACTCCCAGCAGCGCTATGCCGCCACGGACGCCTGGGTGTGCCGGGAAATGTATATCAAACTCCAAAACTCCCCCAAGAACCCCCTGACGCAGCAGAATGGATAAGATTATCTTGAAACACGGACGGGAGGAATCCCTCCTGCGCTATCATCCCTGGGTGTTTTCCGGCGCCGTGGCCCAGATTGTGGGCCATCCGGCCGAGGGAGACCTCGTGAGCGTCTGCTCCGCCGACGGGCAGCTCCTCTGCTGCGGCCATTACCAGATAGGGTCCATCGCCGTGCGCGTACTCAGCTTTGACGAAGACCCCACCCAGGCCGACTACTGGCTCCGCATGCTCACCCGTGCCTACAAACTGCGCGAGGCCTGCGGGCTGGCCACATCGGCCACCACCACCTGTTACCGGCTGGTGCATGGAGAGGGAGACGGGCTTCCCGGCCTTATCATAGACTATTACGACGGCGTATGCGTGCTCCAGGCCCATTCCGTGGGCATGTTCCGCGCCAAGGCCGCCATCTCGGAGGCCCTCCGGGAACTCTACGGAGAGCGCCTGAAGGCCGTTTACGACAAGAGCTCCGGCACCGCCCCCTTCAAGGCCGGCCTGGAACTGGTGGACGGCTATCTGTACAAGGCTCCCGGCTTCGAGGCCGATGAGCTCACCGTGCTGGAAAACGGGAAGCGCTTCCTGGTGAACTGGTGCGAGGGGCAGAAAACCGGCTTCTTCCTGGACCAGCGGGAGAACCGTGCCCGCGTGGGCGCCTTGGCAGCGGGCCGCAAGGTCCTGAACCTCTTCTGCTACACCGGCGGTTTCTCCATCTACGCACTCGCGGGCGGCGCCCTCCATGTGGACTCCGTGGACAGCTCCCAGCGGGCCATGGACATGGTGGACCGCAACGTGGCCCTGAACGGTTTCGGGGCTGCTCAACACACTTCCTACTGCACGGACGCCATTGACTTCGTGAAGAACGTCCCGGACGGAGCCTACGACCTCATGATTGTGGACCCGCCGGCCTTCGCCAAGCACCGCGGCGCCCTCAAGAACGCCCTCAGGGCCTATCAGCGCCTGAATGCCGCCGCCATCGCCAAGGTGGCGCCGGGCGGTTTTGTATTCACCTTCAGCTGTTCGCAGGTGGTAGACAAGGAGGCGTTTGCCCTGGCCGTCTTCTCCGCCGCCGCCCAGACCGGACGAAGCGTACGCATCCTGGACCGCCTGAACCAGCCGGCGGACCATTCCGTGAATATTTACCACCCGGAAGGGGAATACCTGAAGGGCCTGCTACTCTACGTCGAGTAAATCCCACATCTGCTCCATGGCGCGGCGCTCCTTCTTGGTGGGCCGCCCGGCACCCCGGTCCCGCGTGACGAAAAACGTCTCTACGGGTGCGTGAAGTTTGTCCATCTCCTCCTGGGGCGTAAGGTTCTCCACATAATCCGGCACCAGTTTGGCGCCCAGACGATGGTCTGTGAGCTGCAGCACCTTATAAGTATAAGTGGCCACGCCCTTGCGGACCGTGATGACCTCGCCGGGCGCCACGGCGCGGGAGGGTTTGGCATTCACCGTGCCCACCTTCACTTTGCCGCCCTTGCAGGCGTCCGTGGCGTCCGTGCGCGTCTTGAAGGCCCGGATGGCCCAGAGGTATTTGTCAATGCGGATTTCTTCCATGATATGCTTGATTAGAGATCCTTCGCTTCGCTCAGGATGACAAAGGGTTGCTCAGGGTGAGAGGGTCGTCGGTGGGACGGGGATCCAGGCGGACTTCCAGCACCTGAGCCTCGCCGCCCACGGGGGCCAGGACGAATTCGGAGAGTTCTGCGGGCACCAGGACCAGCTCGCCGGCCTTGAGGGAGAACTTCTCCCCCGCCGCATCAATGCAGGCCTCGCCGGACAGGCCCACATACAGCAGGAAGGTCTCCTCCAAGCCTGCATGGCTCTGCAGGGGTTCCTTCAACTTGATGCGGCCCACCGTGAACTGATCGGCCGATGCCAGGATATCCTTCGAAAGCGGACGGACCTGCACAAAGCGGTCGAAGTTGATGAGGTCGAAGGCTTCCTCCAAGTGGAGTTCCCGCTCGCGGGAGCCCCAGTCGTGCAGGCGGAACCACAGCTCCGAACATTCCGCCACCTCCAGGAGCGTCACGTCCTGGGCGGCATGCACCTCTCCAGGCTGGATGAGGTAGGACTCCCCTGCCTTGGGCTTCACCGCATGCAGAAGTTCCTCCACGCTGTCACTTTCGCAGGCTTGGAAGAACTCATCGGCCCCGACCGGACGCTTGAAGCCCAGGAAGAGCCTGGCTTCGGGCCCCGCGGCATCCACATACCAGAGGGCGGTTTTGCCAAAGGCGTCGTAGCGCTGCTCGGCCGTTTCGTCGTCCGGATTGATGTGCAGCGAGGTGCGGCCCTTCACCTTCAGGCGCTTCACCAGCACCGGGAACTGCGTCCCGTACCACTCGAAGGCCGTTTCTCCCACCACCCTTTCCAGATAGGTCTGCATGATGTCGCTGAGGGTGTTGCCCTTGAGCCAGCCCTCGATGGCCATGGAATCCACGAAGCCCAGATCGGCCAAAAGATATTCCACCTCGCCCCAGGGCATGGCCTGGGTGTCCGGCAAAAACTTCAAAGGAGACAGTTTCTTGTTGTCCATTATCGTCCACAAATATTCTTGAAGTCACAAAATTCGCAGGTTTTGGAGTTCTCCGTGCGGCGGAAAGGCACTTCCGGGTTCACCAACTCCTGCAGGAGATTCCGCACCCCTTCCAGGGCCAGAGCGGAGAATTTGTCGCACACCGGCGCATCCGGCAAAGGCTCCGAGAAAAGCCGCGCCGTGCTGTAAACGGAGTTCACAAGACGGGAGCCGGCCGGGGCCAGCGGGGCCGCCATGTAGTCGTAGAGGAAGAGCTGGAGGGCAATCTTGGGCCGGGACACGGCGTCCGGGTCAAAGAGCTTCTCCACCACCTTCTGAGCATTGTCGTCATCAATAAGGAGTTCCTCCTCACTCACCCGCCCCGTCTTGTAATCCACGATGCGCACCTCGCCGGGCTTGTAGCTGTCCATGCGGTCCACAAAGCCCTTGAACTGAAAGCCGTCTATCTCTCCCTTCACCCGCTGCTCCAGGCCGATGATGGTAAACGCCTCCGAACCGGCCTCTTCCAAAAGGGCCAGGTCCCGGGCCAGCGTCTCCTCCACATAGCCCTGCAGGATGTTCTCCAAAACCAGGTTGCGTCCCGTCACCTCGAAGGAATGCATCTGCGAGAGAATTTCCTCGCGGATGAGCTTCCGGATGAGGGCCGAGTCCTTCTTCATGGCGGTGATATCGGCCTTGGAAAGCCGCCTGCGGTCTTTATAGAGGCGCTGCATCACATGATGGAAGACATTCCCCAACATGCCGGCGTCCAAGGATTCGGACACCTCGCCGGGAGCCTGGAGGCCTTCCACAAAGCCGTAGAAGAACTTGACCGGGCAGGAAAGATAGCTCTGCAGGGCCGATGCCGACAGTTCCCGCGAGCGGATGGCCGCCACATGCTCCGCCGTCTTTGGGATGCGCTCCGCCTCCGGCACGGGATGGATGGCCGATGCGGCATTGATGCGCTTGAGGGGCCACTGGAAATGATATTCCAGCTGCTTGATATAACGGCTTTCCTCCCCGTTCCGAAGGCCCTCCGTACGGTTGTCATAGACCAGCCAGACCTTCTGCGGACGCTGGATCATCCGGTAGAAATAATAAGCCCACACGGCATCCTGGTACTCATAGGTGGGCAGGCCGAAGCCCCTGCGAAGCTCCGGAGGGATGAAGGAGGCGCTTACGCTCCTGCGCGGGAACATGCCCTCGTTGGCGCTCAGGACAATCAGATTCCGGAAATCCAGCGCACGGGTTTCCAACGGTCCCATCACCTGCAGGCCCTTCAGCGGCTCCCCGCGGAAAGGCACGGAAATGCCTTGGAGCAGCCGCTCCAACAGGCGGATATGCGTGGCAGGAAGGACTTCCAAATCCATTTCCTGCAAGATGTTCAGCTGCTTGTGGCAGCGTGCCACAAAGTCCAGTTCCAGATAATCCTCCCTTCCCGACAGGGCCCATCCGATATGCGAGAGCAAGTCGGAGAAATAGACCTCCACCGCATGGTTCTGAGCCACGTTCACCTCGGAGGGCGATTCCACCACGGGATTGAACAGGAGGGTCATCAGCGGCCCGGCCTGAAGGTCCTGGAGCGGGATATAGTATTTGGCATCGGCCTTGATTCGGGAGACGGCGGCCTTCTCCTCTTCCGAGAAAAGGGGCTTCAGGAGGCCGGAGGAAAGGACTTCGCGCACCTCGCGGTGATAGAAGAACCACCCGGCGGAGGTATGGCGGAGGCGGAGCTGCATCTGGCCCAGGTTGGTGAGAAGGGCAAAAACGGCGCTGCCCGTCATGGGATAGCCCATGGTCACGTTCACGTTGTCGTAGCTTTCCGGGATGGAGTTCAGCAGCGGCAACAGCAGGCCTTCGTCGGGCAGGACGAAGGCGGTTTCCACGGGGTCTCCCCCTGCCTGTTTCAGAATCCAGGGTGCCAGCTTGGCCTGCCCCACACCGGAGGGAACGCTCACCACCGTCACTTCGGGGCGGCCCGTACCGCCTTCCACCGGGAAAGCCTGCGGGAAATCCACGATGTTCCGGCGCATGAAGAAAGAAGCCTTGTTGGCCTTGTCCTGAATCTGCGGGGACACATAGTCCCAGGAGAACTCCGCTGCGCGGGCGTCCCGCATGCGGGAGAGCACCAGGCGCTCACATTCGTTCAGGGCATTGAGCCCTACGAAGACATAACCCTCCACTTGAGGAAAGGCCGCGGAGAGGATATCGGCCACGGACTCCCCTTCTTTCAGACGGGAAGCCAGGGCACGGTACACCTTTCCCTCGTAGGACATGCCATCGGCCTCCAACTTCTTGTTAAACGACTCATACAGAGGGAAAAGGAGGTTCCAGAGCCGGAGGAAACGGGCTTTGACATCATCGGCCTCGGGATTGAGTTTCCACTTGCCCGAAGCATCCCGGAAATGGGAGAGGAAATGGCCGATGGCCTCCTTCTGGTTCTCGCTCAGGTACTCGAACTGGTCCTGGATGGCCTTGAAGTCCCCCACGTTCTGCATGAGGGCGCGGGCGTCCACCAGGTATTTGTCGATGTCGTCGAAATCCGCCAGAAGCACCTCTCCCCAGAAGAGGAACTCGTCCAAGGGTTCGGCCTTGTCGTTCAGCGCCTTGTAGCAGTCGTAGAGGGCCACGAGAAGACGAAGGCGGTCCGTGGTGCGGGCATCGGCCAGTTTATAAAAGAAATCGTTGATGGTATAGAGCGGCGGTACCAGGATGGGAGAACTGCCCTGCAGAGCCTCGCCCAGGTATTTTTTGAAGAATACCAGGGAGCGCCGGTTGGAGAAGATGAAGCAGCGCTTCTGAATGTCGGGGGCCGCTATATAGTGCCGGGCCACCTGCTGGAGAAAAGGCGTCATTTGACAGACTCAAAGGGACTTTAAGGAACTATACCCCCCCCAGCTTCAATTTCCCTGTCCAACTGTTCGTAAACGGAGTTGTTGCTCTTGTACTCGGGCACAATCAGCTTCATCTTGCGGACGGTGTCCATGTCGTTGTATAGCTTGGCCAGGGCCACAAGCTCTTCAATTTCCTTGGACACTTCCTCGTAGTCGTACTCGCGTACCTGGGCGATGCGGATTTTCTCATGGAAGGTGGGCTTGGTGTTTTCCATCTCGTTGAGAACCTCCTCATACAGCTTTTCACCATCCCGGAGGCCGGTGTACTTGATTTCGATGTCCTGCGCACCGGAGAGGGCGATCATGCGTTTGGCCAGATCGGCAATCTTGACGGGCTCTCCCATATCAAAGACGAAGATTTCACCACCGTTTCCCTTTGTACCGGCTTCCAGCACCAGTTTGCAGGCCTCGGGGATGAGCATGAAAAAGCGTACGATACGCTTGTCCGTCACCGTCACGGGACCGCCGGTACGGATCTGCTCCCTGAAGAGCGGAATCACGGAGCCGTTGGAACCCAGCACATTGCCAAAACGGGTGGTCACGAACTGCGTATATTCTTTCTCGTCACTTCCCTTCCGGGACATGGCCTCCAGCTTGAGCTTGCGGTCCAGGCTCTGGACATAAATCTCGCAGATGCGCTTGCTGCAGCCCATCACGTTGGTGGGGTTCACCGCCTTGTCCGTGGAAATCATTACGAACTTCCTGACGCCGTATCTGACACTTAAATCGGCAATAATCTTGGTGCCGTAAATGTTGTTGAGCACGGCCTCGGAGGGATTGTCCTCCATCATGGGCACATGCTTGTAGGCGGCCGCGTGGAAGACATAATCCGGGCGGTAGGCCTCGAAGACATGCTCCATGCGGGTGCGGCGGCTGATGCTGCACACCACCACCTCGCACTTGACCTCGGGGAAATCCCTGGCCATCATCAGGCGAACGTCGTGCTGGGGCGTCTCCGCCTGGTCTATGAGCATCATGCTCTGAGGGCCGGCCGCCGCCACCTGTTTCACAATCTCCAGGCCGATGGAGCCGGCTGAGCCCGTGATGAGCACACGCTGACCGGAGAGCTGGTCGGCCACGGATTTCATGTCCACGCGGATTTCCGAACGGGGCAGGAGATCCTCCACGCTCACCTCTTTGAGGCGGATTTCATCGTCCAGGATTTCTCCGTTGCGGATGGCCGATTCCTGCGCTTCATGCACCATGAAAATCTTGCAGCCGGCCTCGATTATCAAGTCCTGCATTTTCTGGTTGTTCCGGAAGTCCTTCGCACGGTTGGGGCTTACCAAAACGGCCTGTATGTGCTCTTTCTTGATAATGTCGGCCAGATCATCCTCTATGCTGTACACCTTGAGGTCCAGCAGTTTCATGTTCCGGATACGGGTTTCGTGAGAGATGAAGCCACGGATATCGAAACGGACCGGACGTTGCGTACGGATGTTCTTGGCCAGTCCCACACCGCCGGAAAGGGCGCCATAGACCAGGGCCCGCATGGCCTTGGAGTCTGCGTTGGCCACGTCGAACATCAGTTTCACCACGATGCGGAAAGTCCACATGGCCAGAGTTGTCAGGAGGAAAGCCAAGAGGATATTGGCCAGGCTGAGGGTGTTCAGGTATGGGACATTCTTCCAGCGGAAGAGCAGACAGAACCCCAGGCAGAGAATCAGATTTACGGAATTGGCATAGACAACCTTCAGAAGGTCCACAAAACTGGAATAACGAAGGACGCCGGAATAGGTCCTGAAAATGTGAAAACCCGTCCAGCAGAGGACGGCATAAAAGGCCGATGCAACCAGCAGTTCCTCATGATGTTCGAAGGTGACCTGCGATTTGTTGGCCACCCAATAGGAAAACAGGCAGGTAAGAAAGACAATCACCGTATCTGCCAGAATGATTACCCAATACGGCAGCACTTTCTTGCTGAAGAACCAATTGGACAACCTCCAGAACATATTTTTTCCCCTATCCATAAAGTTCGTAAGTGGTTAGAATACAAAGTTACGCTTTTTTTATATCAAGAGCAAATCAGCACCACTGATTAACGCGGCGATATTTCTCGCCGGCGTCTAACAGCTTGTTGAACAGCTCCACCCTCTCCGCCTTCAGCTCGCCCGCATTCAGAAGTTTCTTGTTGTGTTTCCACCAATTGTGCATGTCCCTTTCTTCAGGATTGTGCTTGGAAGGTTTCCGGTGATTGGCCTCCATGAAGTCCCGAATCTCGACGTAGCGGTTAATCCAAAGTTGGTCCTGTGTCATAGTTTATTAATGTACTGCAAAGATACCAAATTTTTATTTTTCTCTAATAAAGCGTAACTTTACAGCAATGATACTTTATGACAACATGTTGGCGGCGGCCGATCCGTCGCAGGTGGAAGGTTTGAGCCGATTCTTCAAGACCGGCCCGGGGCAGTATGGCGAGGGAGACAAGTTCCTGGGAATCAAGGTGCCCGTAACACGGGGCATTGTGAAGGCCTGCTGGCGCGAGGTGGACTTCGAGGAACTGGAGCATTGCATCCGCAGTGAATATCACGAGGTCCGGCTGGCGGCCCTGCTGACGCTGGTGGAAATCTTCAGCCATGCGAAGAGATGGCCGTTGGGCCCGGCAATGACGGGGGCGTCATGCCCGGCCACGAGGGTGGCGTCATGCCCGGCAATGATGGTGACGTCATGCCCGGCCACGAGGGTGGCGTCATGCCCGGCCACGACCGGGCATCTCCTTCGGCAGCGTTGCATCGACTTCTACCTTTCGCATACGGAGGGCATCAACAACTGGGACCTGGTGGACCTTTCGTGCTATCCCCTGCTGGGAGAATGGCTGCTGGACAAAGACCGTACGCTGCTCTATGACCTGGCCCGGGGCGGCCGGACCATCTGGGAACAGCGTATCGGCATTGTTTCCACCATGACCTTTATCCGCCACGGACAGTTACAGGACACGTTTGCCATTGCCGATATCCTCCTCGGCCATTCCCATGACCTTATCCACAAGGCAGTAGGCTGGCTCCTCCGGGAGGCCGGGAAACGAGACCGGGCAGCGCTGGAACGCTGGTTGCAGGGGACCCCCGATCAAGTCGGGGGTGACGTCATGCCCGGCCACGACAGTGACGTCATGCCCACCACCGACGGTGGCGTCATGCCCGGCCACGAGGGCGGCGTCATGCCCGGCCACGACCGGGCATCCCTGCCAAGATACCGGCAGATGCCCCGCACCATGCTCCGCTACGCCATCGAAAAGTTCCCGGAAGCCGACAGGCAGCGGTATCTGAATGGAACTGCGTAAGGCCCTTACTTCTTTTTAAAGCACTTGTTCCAGCACTCCTTGACCACCGTCCATCCGCCCGTGGACCAAAGGGCCAGAAAAATGAGCACCGGCTCGATATCGGCCATGGTGAATTCCAGCGTATGCTTGATGCAGAGCGTTCCGGTGGCGACGATGCGTCCCTCCTCCCGGATCACGTACACATGCGTGTTGGAATCGGCCAGGGCGGCCTTTAATAGCGCCTCGCTGCAGAAACTGGTGGCCGACAGCTCATGCATCAAGCCGTTGAGGTCCGACAGGTCTTGGAGGCGGTGACAGTGCTTAAATCATTCCTTTGAACGCAAGCCAGAGAGAGAAGAACTGATCGTAAACACTATAGGCATTCTTGTCCATGGTGATAAAGTCCTTGTCCAAAAGGCCCTTCAAAGCAGAGCTGACACTGCTGGCCGAGTTGAGTTTATGCTTGTTGATGAACTTTCCGC
>CAJOMB010000042.1 GCA_905235615.1 uncultured Bacteroidales bacterium
GGCAGATGTCAAGTGGATTATGGTGAACTGCCTCATCGAAGGTAATGTGTCCAGAAATGGCGGCGGTTATTGCGGTGTTGCGATGATTTACAACAAGACGCATTTCTTCGCCATGAACAACACCATTGTTGACAACTACAACTTTGACGAAGGCGGCACTCCTCCTGATGGACGAGACGAATGGGCCATCATTCATACCCGTGGCGGTGGCCTTGGCCAGGAGTTCACGATGATTAACAACCTCATTGTCGGAAATATCTCCTGGTGCTCCACTGACAACCTTCCTTATGGCCAGTACTTCAACCTGTCTGTCAACTGTGCTGCAGATGGCATTGCTACCGTCAATGTCCGGAACAATATGGTGGGTGGTGGCATCGGGAATGATGGCAGCGCAGGCTTGAGCGGAAAGAACACCATCGTTTCTTCCGATCTGGACCTCACGACCATCTTTGTAGACCCTGCCAATGGTGATTACACGCCGAAAGGCGCTGCCAAGGGATCCGGTGTCTACGATTCCGAGGTATCTGCCATCATGGGCTCCTATCCCACCGACCTGCTGGGCAATCCCCGTACCGCAGACGGCAAGATTGACATGGGTTGCATCCAGGCCCAATAATCGGCCCATTCCGAAACCGCTAAAATCTTCAGGGCGAAGCCAACCACGGCTCCGCCCTGTTTTTATGTAAAAAACAAAATCTTTTGTTTTTCAGCGCCCTTTTGTTATTTTTGTATAAATAACACTATATCCTTGGCAAAAATCAAAGTATGGCGCTCAAAAATGAAAGTAAAACATCTCCTGCTTTTGGCAGCAGTTACGGCCTGCACCGAGAGGCAGCAAGACCCCATTGAAGCCGTTCATGTTTTCAACGGAACGGATTTCCATGGCCACACCTATCCCGGAGCCACCACACCCTTCGGTCTGGTGCAACTGAGCCCGGACACCCGCACCTACGGCTGGGACGGCTGCTCCGGCTACCATTACTCCGACACGTCCATTCTGGGCTTCAGCCACACCCATTTGAGCGGCACCGGCTGCGCCGATTTGGGAGATTTTCTCTTTACTCCCGGTCTGAACGAAGCAAAACCCCTCCCCCTGAATCACAAAAATGAAAGTGCACGCCCCGGTTATTACAGGGTGGAAGCCCCCGGAATCACCGTTGAACTCACCGCCACCCCACACATGGGCGTACATCGCTACACGTTCACGGGAGAAGGCAGCCGCGTGCTGATGATAGACGCCCTCCACTGTATCGGCACAGAATCCAAGGCCATCGAGGCCACCCTGAAGGCCCAAGGAGATAAAGAGATTTCCGGAAAACGGGTGGTAAATGCCTGGATAGAAGGCCGCGAGTGCTACTTGAATGCCCTGTTCTCCATTCCCTTCTCCCGGATGGAAGAACCGGAGCCCGGCAAACTCCTCCTCACTTTCCCCTCCGACCTTGAAGAACTGACGGTCTGGGCCGGCATTTCCTTCTCATCGGCCCGGGCGGCACAGGCCAATCGGCAGGCCGAAGAAGCGGACTTTGACAGTATTCTGGCCCTCACTACCGACGACTGGGGCAGTTCCCTCGGAAGCATCCTGGTGGAAGGCGGTCCCGCAGAGCAGTTCTACACCTGCCTGTACCATACGCTGGTTTGCCCCAACAATCTGGCCGATGTGGGCGTCAGGCCCTTCTATTCCACCCTTTCCCTTTGGGACACTTTCCGCAGCTGGAATCCGCTGCAAACGCTCATCAACCCGGGCCTGGTGAACGGCATGATTGACAGTATGCTGGAAATGTACCGCCACCGGGGAGAACTCCCCATCTGGCCCCTCGCCTACGGAGAAACGGGCTGCATGATAGGATATCACAGCATCCCCGTCATCGCCGACGCCTGGCTCCGCGGCATCCGCGACTTTGACGGAGCGCAGGCCCTGGAAGCCATGGTGGTTTCTTCCAACAAGAACAAGGGGAATGCTTCGGCCCTGTATAAGCAGTATGGCTATATCCCGGCCGACAAGATGGCCGAATCCGTTTCTCAGACGCTGGAATTCGCCTACGACGACTGGTGTATTGCCAGGATGGCGGAGAGCTTAGGCAAGGCCGATATCGCCGCCGAATACTACGCAAGGGCCCGCTACTACCAAAACGTCTTTGATCCCGTCACCGGCTTCATGCGCGGCAGGCAGGCCGACGGCAACTGGGTGGAACCCTTCGACCCCCTTTCCTCCACGCGGGACTATACCGAGGCCATTCCCTGGCAGGCCCGCTTCTTCGTCCCGCACGACGTAGCCGGCCACACGTCCCTGATGGGAGGCCGCGAACCCATGCTGGCCGCCCTGGATTCCCTTTTCACCTACGAAGCCCGCAGCGGGAAGGTGAAGGTGTCCGACATCACCGGCCTCAAGGGCCAGTATGCCCACGGCAACGAGCCCAGCCACCACATGGCATGGCTGTACAACTATTTGGGAGAACCCTCCAAGAGCCAGAAGATTGTGCGCGAACTGCTGGAAGAAATGTACAGTACGCAGCCCGACGGCGTATGCGGCAACGAGGACTGCGGCCAGATGAGCGCCTGGTACGTGCTCTCCTCCCTGGGCCTCTATCCCGCCTGCCCCGGCACGGGAGAATATCTCCTGGCCGCGCCGCTGTTCAAGAAAGCCTCCTTGGCGCTGGGTAACGGCAATACGCTCACCATCCTGGCCGACAAGCCCTCCTGCCCCTATATCTCCAAGGTCAGCTTGAACGGCAAGCCCGTAGAGAGAAATTACCTCACCTACGACGAAATCATGGGCGGCGGCACCCTGGTCTTCCACCTTTCCAAGACTCCGGACCACAGCCGGGACGCCTTCCCGGCCCCGTATTCCCTGAGTACGGAGCCTGTGGTGTCCACGCCGGCCTTTTCCGGCGGCCTCACCCTCTTCCGGAATTCCATCCCCCTTGCGATGACCAGCCGTACGCCGGGTGTCGCCATCCATTATACCTTGGACGGCAGCGAGCCCACCCAGGCCAGCCCGCTTTACACGGAGCCTCTGGAACTGACAGCATCGGCCCAAATCCGGGCACGGGCGTTCAAGGAGGGCATGCAGGCTTCTCCGGAAGCATCGGCCCGGGCCACCAAGGCCTTTTTCCGCCCCGGCCTCAAACTCTCCGGCCTCCGCAACGGCTGCCGCTACACCTACCACACAGGCGTCTTCTCCGAGACGGCTGATGTGCGCCGGAGCCCGGTAAGAGCCTGCGGCATCATACGTGAACCTTCCCTTGACGGCGCCCCCGACGAAGACCACTTCGGCTATATCTTCTCCGGCTACATCGACGTGCCGGAAGACGGTATCTGGAGTTTCTCTCTCACCAGTGACGACGGCGCCATCCTGGAAGTGGACGACACGCTGGTGGTGGACAACGACGGCTCCCATTCGGCCAGCACCACCTTCGGCCGAATTCCGCTCCTGAAGGGCCTGCACGCCTACAAGCTCCTCTATTTGGAGGACTATGAGGGACAGGCGCTGGCCTGGGGCTGGAAGGCCGAAAACGAAGAAAATTTCTCCCCTGTTCCCATAGACAAATTGTATTACAGACAATGAAAAAGATTCTCCTTTCCCTGGCCCTCCTGCTGCCCCTGAGCGCAGCGGCCCAGCACCCCGTTGTCCTTCATTCGCACAACGACTATAACCGCACCGCCCCCTTCTGGGAGGCCTATTCCCAGCACTGCCGCTCCATCGAGGCCGATGTCCATTTCCACAACGGAGACCTCCTGGTGGGCCACGACGTAGAGGACCTGAAGCCGGAGAACAGCTTCCTGAGGATGTATGTAGAGCCTGTGGTGCGTACCTTCCGCGCCAACGGCGGCCGCATGTGGGAGGGCTCCGACGAGCAGCTCCAGCTGATGATAGAGCTCAAGAGCGCCACGGAGCCCACGCTCTCGGAAGTGATTGAAATGCTGGAAGGCTTCCCGGACGTGTTCTGCTCCCCGAAGGGCGTGAAGGTGGCCATTACCGGCAACGTACCCGACAAGGAGCATTTCTGCGACTACCCCGCCTGGGTGGGCTTTGACGGAGACATCCGGGAGAACTACACGGCTGCACAGCTGGAGCGTGTGGCCTTGGTGAGCAACTCCTTCCGCCTCTTCGCCCGCAAGTGGAACGGAAAGGGCCGCATGATAGACCCCGAACTGAACGCCGTGACGGAGGCCATCGACAAGGTCCACTCCTGGGGCAAGCCTATCCGCTTCTGGGAGGCTCCGGAGGGCACCACCGCCTACTTCACTTTCTGGAAACTGGGCGTGGACATCATCAACACGGACAAACCGGCCGTGGCCTCGCTGTTTTTCAGCGACTGGGGTAACAAGAACTTCATCATGGGCCGGCACAAGGTGGAAGCCGGCGTCACCGGCACCAAGAAGCTGGACGCCGCCACCCGCGATTTCTCCGGCTTCCAAAACGAGAAGCTGCAGCTCACCCGGCGCGTCCCCACCTACACGCCCACCTACAAGAACGACGGCGCCAAGAAGAAAATCAAGAACGTGATCTTCCTGATTGGCGACGGCATGGGTCTGAACCAGATTGTAGCCGGCGCCTATGCCAACCAGCGGGAACTGAGCATCCTTAACATGAAGAGCATCGGCATCCAGTTCTACAACCCGTTGGATGACTTTATCGGCGACTCCGCTTCCGGCGGCAGCGCCCTGGCAACGGGCCAGCTCTCCTGGACCCGCCCTCCAACCACGACGGTTCCGGGGAGCATTCCCCCCTCACGGACTATTTCCACGCCTTGGGCAAGTCCACCGGCGTTATCACGATGGGAGACATTGCCGACGCCACCCCCGCCGTCTTCTACGGTCATACCTCCGAGCGTGACAGCACCGAGCTCATCACCAGCTTCCTGGCCACCACCAGTACGCTGGATCTGCTGTGCGGCAGCGGAACAGACTATTTCGAAGACCCCCGTCAGGACGGTCTGGACCTGATGGCCGGCATCAAGGCCAAGGGCTATTCCTACAGCCACGATGCCCTGGGAACCACCGCCATCCCCGGCAAGGTGATTGCCATCGACCAGAGGATGCGCCCCTACGCCACCGAAGAGACGCTGGACCTGCTGGCCGATATCACCACCGAATCCATCCACAAGCTTCAGAGCCTTTCCCGCAAGGGCTTCTTCCTCATGGTGGAAGGCGCCAAGATAGACTATGCCGGCCATTCCGACTGCTTCCCCGCCTCCGTCATTGAGCAGCTGGCCTTTGACCGGGCGGTTGCCGCCGCCCTCCGCTTTGCCGATGAGGACGGAGAAACCCTGGTGGTGGTCACCGCCGACCACGAGACCGGCGGCCTCACCCTTTTGGACGGAGACCTGGAGAGCGGCCACATCCTGGCCGTGTACAATTCCGACGACCATACCCCTACCGTAGTGCCCGTCTTCGCCTACGGCCCCTGTTCCCGTGAGTTCATGGGCACCTATATGAACGTTGAAATTCCCCGCACCATCAAGAAACTGGTTACCAAATGAGAAAAATCGGCCTTATAGCATGCCTGCTGGCCCTGTCCCTGCCGGCTTTGGCCCAGGACCTCAAGAGCGGCCCGTATGAGCTGCCCTACAAGAACACCTACGTGAAGAACATCTTCGTGGCGGAGAACCCCTACCGCACCCTGCCCCGCGAGACGGTGGAGCCCGGCAGCTTTGAAAAGGCCCGGAAAGTGCTTCCCGCCCCCTTCTGGGAGGGCCATCAGCAGGAGGTGGACATGTACTGGCACGCCTGGAAGATTGCCGTGGGCAACATCCGCCAGCCCCAGGAAGGCTCCGGTTTTGTGAGCCCCTACTTGGACGTGGCCTACAACGGCAACATCTTCATGTGGGACGATTCCTTCATGATGATGTTCGCCCGTTACGGTTACCGCTTCTTCCCCTTCCAGCGCACCTTGGACAATTTCTACGCCAAGCAGCACCAGGACGGCTTCATCTGCCGGGAAATCCGCGCCGACGGCTCAGACTGCTTCGAGCGCTACGATCCCGTTTCCACAGGCCCCAACCTGCTTCCCTGGGCAGAGCTGCTGTATTACAAGCAGTTTGGAGACATAGACCGCCTGCACCGGGTATTCCCTGCCCTGGTGGCCTATGCCCAGTGGTGGAAACTGAACCGCACCTGGCCCAACGGCACCTACTGGAGCAGCGGCTGGGGCACCGGCATGGACAACATGCCCCGCGTGGAGGAAGGCTACAACCAGATTTTCTCCAACGGGCACATGAGCTGGTTGGACACCAATCTGCAGCAGTATCTGGTGGAAGACTGTCTCATGCAGATAGGCTTTTTCACGGAGCGCTGGCAGGAAATCGAAGAGATGGAGGACGAAATGAAGTTCCTCAAGGCCTGGATCAACGACAACATGTGGGACCCGGAGTCCGGCTTCCTTTATGACGTCCATGCCGATGGCTCCCGCTCGGCGGTAAAAGGGATATCTGCCTTCTGGGCACTCCAAACGGATGTTTTGGAGAAAGAGCGGATGGATACGCTGGTGGCGCACCTGAGGGACACCACGGAGTTCGGCCGCCCGCACCGCGTGCCTTCCCTGAGTGCCGACCACAAGAAATACAACCCCTTAGGCCGATACTGGCAGGGCGGCATCTGGCCGGGCGCCAATTACATGGTGATTGACGGCCTGTGGCGCAAAGGCTATAAGGAACTCTGCCGTGAGGTGGCCGACAACCACTACGGGAACGTGTTCCAGGTATGGAAGAACACGGGCACCTTCTGGGAATATTATGCCCCGGAGAGTATTGAGCCCGGCTTCATGGCCCGCAAGGATTTCGTGGGCTGGGCGGGGCTTCCGCCCATCGCGGAATTCATCGAATGTATTCTGGGCATCCGGAGCGACTATTCCGCCGGCAGCATCGAGTGGGACCTTCGCCAGACGGAAGCCCACGGCATCGAGCGCTATCCCTTCGGCCCCGACGGTGTGGTGGCCCTGAAGGCCGCCGCCCGGAAAAACCCGGCCGACAAACCCGACATCACGGTTGCCACCAACATTCCCTTCGACCTCACCATCCTCTGGGGTAACAACCGGACGATCAAGGTCCACGTTGAAAAATCCGGCCGCCTGTCATTCTGAAACCCATGAAAAAATCCATCACAACCTCCCTCCTTCTGCTGGCCGGCACCCTGGCCCTGGCCCAGCCCCAACTGAACAAAAACAATATTGACGAGGTGATGAAGGCCATGACGCTGGAAGAAAAGGCCTCCCTCCTCGTGGGCACCAGCTCCGACAACCTGGTCCCCGGCCTGGCGGGCGGAACGCGGGCTGTCCCGCGCTTGGGCATTCCCCAGACCATCTTCTCCGACGGACCGGCCGGCGTACGCATCGATCCGGAACGGGACCCCGCCCACACCGTGGCCACGGGCTTCCCCGTAGGCACGCTGCTGGCCAGCTCCTGGGACACCCAACTGGTGGAAAACACCATGAAAGTGATGGGCAACGAGGTGTTGGAATACGGCGTGGATGTACTGCTGGCTCCCGGCATGAACATCCACCGCAACCCGCTCTGCGGCCGTAACTTCGAGTATTTCTCCGAAGACCCGCTCCTGAGCGGGAAAATGGCCGCCGCCTACATCCGGGGCATCCAGAGCAACGGGGTGGGCACATCGGCCAAACACTATGCGGCCAACAACCAGGAGACCAACCGCACGGAGAACGACGCCCTGGTGAGCCGCCGCGCCCTCCGCGAGATTTACCTGAAAAACTTTGAGATTGCCGTAAAGGAAGGCCGCCCCTGGACCATCATGAGCTCCTACAACAAACTCAACGGAGAATATACCCAGCAGGACTACGAGCTGCTCAGCACCCTCCTTCGCGACGAATGGGGCTATGACGGCATGGTGATTACGGACTGGGGGCTCAAAGACAACACCGTGAAATCCGTCAAGGCCGGAAACGACCTCATGGATCCCGGGGCCGATGTGGAGATTCAGCGTATTCTGGAAGGCGTCCGTGACGGCTCCCTTTCCATGGAAGAGGTGGACCGCAACGTGCGCCGCATCCTGGAATATGTGGTCAGGACGCCCAAATTCCGCCACTATGCCCATTCCGGCCATCCGGACCTGAAAGCCCACGCCGTCACTTCCCGTGAGGCCGCAGCCGAGTCCATCGTCCTGCTTCGCAACCAGCGCCACACCCTGCCCCTCAAGGGCGACGAGCGGGTGGCCCTGTACGGTGTGACCAGCGAGGATTTCATTGCCGGCGGCACCGGTTCCGGCGAAGTTGCCAAGCCCTATGTGGTTACCATGACGCAGGCCTTGGAGAACGCCGGCTTCGTGCTGGACGCCAGCCTGAAGAACTACTACGCCTTGGAGGCCAAGGCCCTGAAGACCCGCTTCAACATGGAATTCGAAGAGGATAACGAGCACCGCGAGGAGCCGTTCCTCACGGCATCGGCCATTGACTACCAGGCCAGCGTGAACGATGTGGCCGTGGTGGTGCTGGGGCGCCAGGCCGGCGAAGGAAAGGACCGCCGGCTGGCGGGAGACTTCGAACTTTCCGCCACGGAGAAAGAGCTCCTTCAGAACCTCCACAACGCCTACAGGCCCCGGGGAAAAAGGGTGGTGGTGATCCTGAACATCGGCGGCGTCATTGAAACCGCCTCCTGGAAGCATCTGACGGACGCCATCCTCCTGCCCTGGTCTCCGGGCCAGGAAGGGGCCAATGCCCTCGCAGACATCCTCACGGGCAAGGTGAACCCCTCCGGCAAGCTGCCCATGAGCTTCCCCAACAATTACCGCGACATCCCCTCCCAGGCCGATTTCCCCTACGACTACAACCCGCTGGCGCCTTATCACAAGAAGGAGAACGTGGATTACACCCTCTATACGGAAGACATCTGGGTGGGCTACCGTTACTATGTGACGCAGGATATGGAAGTTTCCTATCCCTTCGGCTATGGCCTCAGTTATACCGGCTTCGCTTATTCCAAACCCGTCGTGAAGGCCGGGGCCGATGGTTTCACCGCCTCCGTCACCGTCACCAATGTGGGCCCCGTCGCGGGCAAGGAAGTGGTGGAGCTCTATGTGGGCGCCCCCGCCGGCGGCTTGGAGAAACCCGCCCGCGAGCTCAAGGCCTTTTCGAAGACAAAGCTTCTGGAACCCGGTGAAAGCCAGGTCCTTACCATGACCGTTGACAACTACTCCATAGCCTCCTTCAACGAGGCGGCATCGGCCTGGGAAGCGGCCGAAGGCGACTATCAGGTACTCTTTGGCGCATCCTGCACGGATATCCGCGCCCGCGGCAGCTACAAGCTCAAAAAGGCTCTCTCCTGGCCTGTGAACAAGATTCTGGGCATGGCCGACGGTCACGACGCCCCCCACTTTGCAGCCGTGAAAGATGCTGCTCCCGCCGGCAAAGGTCTCCGCTACTCTTACCGGGAAGGGAACCACATGAGCGTGAGCGGCTTCCTTGCCGCAGCGGAAAAAACCTCCGGCATTACGCCCATCATCACCGCCACGCTCAAGGAGCGGGAAGACCACTTCGGCCTTATCTTCAAGGGGCTTATGAAGGTGGAGCAGGACGGCCTGTACCGGCTTTCCCTGCACTCCGATGACGGGTCCTGCCTGAGCATAGACGGACAGGCCCTGATGGACCTGGACCGCGACGGCGGCGGCTTCCACGAAATCTGGATATCCTTAGATGCCGGCTTCCACCGCATAGAAGTGGGCTTCTGGGACAATTTTGCCGAAGAAACCATTGAGGTGGGCCTGCGAGGCCCCGGCATCTCCGTAAGCAATCTGCCCGCCTCCATGTTGTATCACGAATAAATGCCTCTCATGATGAAACAAGCACATTTTGCGATAGCGGCGCTTCTGGTCTTGACCGCTTGCTGCGAAAAAGACCCCGTGGAAAAACGGGTGGAAGACCTTCTTTCCCGCATGAGCGTAGAAGAAAAAGTGGCCCAGGTAAGCGCCCAGCTGCTGTATATGGACGAGTTCTACGAGAACCGGGACTATACCAAAGGGCACATCCGCAACGTGGGTCATTTCCTGCCCGACGAAGGGCTGCCCAACGACCCCAAGTCCGTAGCGGAACGCATCAATGACGACACCCGGAAGTCCGTGGAAGCCAGCCGCTGGGGCATTCCGGTGCTGCAGCACGGCGAGGCCCTGCACGGCGCCCAATGGGGCAATGCCACCTGCTTCCCGCAAAGCATTGCCATGGCCGCCACCTTTGACGACGGGCTTTATTTCCGGGAAGGACAGGTGGTCGCAAAGGAACTGCGGGCCGTGGGTGTCCGCCAGGTATATGCACCGGTCATCAATATCACGCGCGACCAGCGCTGGGGGCGCGGACAGGAAAGCTATGGCGAAGACGTGCTCCTGAACGCCCGTTTTGGAACGGCCTACGTGAAGGCCCTGGAAGAAGGCGGCGTAGTGGCTACTCCCAAGCACTTTGTAGACAATTACGGAGAAGGGGGGCATGACTCCTTCGCCTCCATCATGTCCTGGCGGGAACTGAGAGAAGTGTATCTGGAGCCCTTTCGCGCCTGTGTCCAGGAAGGCGGGGCCCGGGGCATCATGAGCGCCTACAACGCCGTAGACGGCATTCCGGCCTCCTGCAACAGTACCCTTCTGAACGACATCCTCAAGAAAGAATGGGGCTTCAAAGGCATCGTGGTGAGCGACTATGACGCCGTGGACATCGTGCGCCGCAACCACATGATGGCCGCGACGGAGGACGAGGCGCTGGCGCTTTGCATGAACAACGGGCTGGATTTGCAGCTGCATGTAACTTCCGACGGCCTGCTGGAGCTGGTGAAGAGCGGCAAAATCTCCGAGAAAGTGCTGGACGAGAGTGTGCGCCGGGTACTCCGGCTCAAATTTGAGCTGGGCCTGTTTGACCAGCCCTTTGTGGACCCGGAACAGGCATCGGCCATCGTGCGCAGCCCGGAGCACCGGGAACTGGCCTACGAGGCGGCCTGCAAGTCCATGACGCTGCTGAAGAACAACGGCATCCTGCCGCTGAAGAACGTCCGTCGGATAGGCCTGTATGGCCCGGCGGCCAACACCCTCAACATCGGAGACTACAGCGGTGCCCGCGGCGGCTGGAAGGGAGACGGCATAACGCCCTACGAAGGCCTGAAACAGGCTTTCGCCGGAAAGGCCGACGTGCAGCTGAACCCCGCCTCGCCCCGCGGCTGCGACGTGCTGCTGTTCTTCCCGTCCATCACCGAGGAGGAGGGCAGCGACCGCAGCAGTTTCGGCCTTCCTTCCAGTCACATGTCCATGGAACGCTCCGAAGGCGGCCTCATTGTGGCCGACAAACAGTCCATAGACGTGGAAATTGACCAGGAAAAGATGCTAAAGGCTCTCATTGCCACAGGCAAACCCGTGGTGGTGGTGCTTCACAACGGGGCGGTGATTGACATCTCCGGCTGGGTGGACAACGTGGCCGCCGTATTGGAGGCCTGGTACCCCGGGGAACAGGGCGGCAGGGCCCTGGCCGACGTCCTTTCCGGCCAGGTGAATCCCGGCGGACGCCTGCCGTTCAGCTGGGTGCGCAATATCGGCCAGAATCCCTATTATTATTCCATCAAGCCCAGCGGACGCGGGTACGGTTATGTGGAAAACGACGGAAGCCCGCTGTATCCCTTCGGCTATGGCCTGAGCTATACCTCCTTCGCCTACAGCAATTTCGTGCTGCCGGAAAAACTGGCCGCCGGAGACAGCCTGAAGGTGAAAATGACCGTGACCAATACGGGTTCCGTGACCGGCGACGAGGTGGTGCAGGTGTACATCCACGACGAACTGGCCTCCGTAGCGCGTCCCCTCAAGCAGCTGGCCGGCTTCCGGCGCATTACGCTGGCTCCCGGAGAGAGCCGCGAAGTGGAAGTGGCCGTCCCCTACCGCCAGTTCGGCCTTTGGGACAAAGACCTTCGCTTTGGCGTGGAGGAAGGCTGGTTTGAGGTTTGGGTAGGCAAGAATGCCGATGAAAAGATTATCGGCGGACGGACTTATGTGAATTAAAACACTGACGATGAAAAAAATTACATTCTTTGCCTTGTTGTTTACCCTGGTGGCCTGCCAGAGCCCCCGGGAAGAGAAGATGAAACTGATGACGCCTGTGAGTTTTGCCGACGTGGAAATCAACGACGACTTCTGGACTCCGCGCCTGCTCATCCATAAGGACGTCACCCTGCCGGTGTGCATCGACCAGATTGAGAACCAGACCGGCCGCATCCGGAATTTCGAGAATGCGGCGAAGGGGAAAGGAGAACATTCCGGCATCTTCTTCGACGATTCCGATGTGTACAAGGCCCTGGAAGGCATGGCCTATTCCCTGCAGATTGAACCGGATCCGGAACTGGAAGCCAAGTGTAACGAGTGGGTGGACAAGTTTTACGCCGCCCAGCAGCCGGACGGCTATCTGAATACCTATTATACGCTTACGGGACTGGAAAACCGCTGGCACGACATGGACCGGCACGAAATGTACTGCGCCGGCCACATGATGGAGGCGGCGGTGGCCTATTACAAGGCGACGGGAAGGCGACGGCTGGTGGATGTGGCGGAAAAGTTCGCCCACCACATGATGACGGTCTTCGGCCCCGGCAAACGCCATTGGGTGCCCGGTCACGAAGAGATTGAGCTGGCCTTGGTGAAGCTCTATGAGGTGACAGGGAAGCAGGAATACCTGGATTTCGCCGCCTGGCTGCTGGATGAACGCGGCCACGGCTACGGTTCCTACGGCGACGGGCGCGTGTGGCCCGCCGTCTATTATCAGGACGAGGTGCCTGTGCGCGAACTCTCGCGCATCACCGGCCACGCCGTCCGTTCCATGTACCTGTACTGCGGCATGGCCGACGTGGCCGCCTATACGGGGGATGAGGAACTGATGGCCGCGCTGGACCGCCTGTGGGACCACGTGGTGATGCGGAACATGTATATCACCGGCGGCATCGGCCAGTCATCGCGCAATGAAGGCATTACCGAGGACTACGACCTGCCCAACCTGACGGCCTACTGCGAAACCTGCGCGTCCGTGGGCATGGTCCTGTGGAACTGGCGGATGAACCACTTCACCGGAGATGCCAAATACATTGACGTGATGGAACGCTCCCTGTATAACGGCGCCCTGGCGGGCATTTCCCTCAAGGGAGACCGTTTCTTCTATGTGAATCCGCTGGAGTCGGAAGGGAACCATCACCGGCAGGAATGGTACGGCTGCGCCTGCTGCCCCAGCCAGATTTGCCGCTTCATCCCTTCGGTGGGCAATTATGCCTATGCCACCTCCGAAAATGCCCTGTGGGTGAACCTTTACATGGGCAGCGACGTGACGGTGAAACTTTCGGGGGCCGACATGCAGGTACACCAGACCACCACCTATCCCTGGGACGGCAACGTCGTCCTGGACCTGGGCCTTCAGAAACCGGTCAGGGGAGAAGTGCGGCTCCGGATTCCCGGCTGGTGCAAGGACTATACGCTGACGGTGAACGGAAACGCTGTGCAGACGCCGGAGGAGAAGGGCTATGCCGTCCTTTCGCGCAAGTGGCAGGACAAGGACCGGATTGAGCTCATCCTGAGTATGCCCGTGGAAGTGGTTGCCGCAGACCCCCGCGTGAAGGAGGATGCGGGCAAGCGTGCCATCCAGCGCGGTCCCATCGTGTATTGCATGGAGCAGGTGGACAACCCGGACGGTTTTGACAGCCTGCAGCTGACGGAGGGGATGGAATTTCGGATGGAGAAGCTGCCCAAAAAACAGTGGTGGGGACATGAGATCCTGCAGATAACGGCGCAGAACGGGGAAGACGAACTGGTGCTGATACCCTATTTTGCCTGGGACAACCGCGAGGCCGGAAAAATGAAAGTCTGGATTCCTTTTAAATAATTGAATATGAGAAAATTCGGCGTCTGTCTGATGGCCCTTTCCGTCTTCTCTTGCGGCGGCAGGACAGTGAATCTGGTTCCGGAGACACCCTCCACGGCACCCGATTACCTGTGTACCTGGAACCTCCAGTGTTACCGTTCCAACCAGGACGGTCCGGTGAAGAACCGGGCCGAGATGGTGGAGGAGAACTTTTTCGGCGACGGCCCCTATCAGGGCTGGGCGTCAATGTACCCGGCCATCCGCGAAGACCTTTTCCTGGTGCTGGACGATTCCTGGGACCTTCCCCGCGACTGGAACGAAAGGGAAGGGAATCCCTATTACGGAACCGTGCGGCTGGACACCACGCGCTTCCCTTCTTTCAAGGGGGAGCCGGCGCAGCGGCTGAAGGCGCTGTCCGACCGTCTCGTCGGGATGGGCTGGAAGGGTCTCGGCGGCTGGATTTGCGCCGAGAAGGCCCGGACCGACTTAGACATACCCGACGAAGTGTACTGGCCGGAGCGCCTGCAGGAGGCGCAGGCGGGCGGTGTGCGTTACTGGAAAGTGGACTGGGGCGAGATGCAGGGAAGCGGGGCGTGGAGAAAACAGCTGACGGAATGGGGCCGGCAGTACGCGCCCGACCTCACGATTGAGCACGCAATGAACCCGGCGTTCATCGCCTTCAGCGACACCTACCGTACCTACGACGTGGAAAACATTACCGCCCAGACGGTGACGATCGACCGCGTGGCGAAGTACCTGAAGTATGCACCGGAGGCTCCTGCGAAGGGTATCATCAACTGCGAGGACGAACCCTACATCGCGGCGGCCCTGGGCTGCGCCATCGGCATCATGCGCCATCCCTTCACCGGCGCCCTTCCTTCCGGACGTGCCGACATCGGCTTCCCGGAGACCGGCCGGAACCTCAAATGCCGCTTGGACGAGGTGACACGCGGGGTGCGCTGGCACCGGATCGCCCTTCCCTTCGGGTCCGACGGCGTTTCCTATACCGTGGATTCCGTCATCCTGAAAGACGGCTGGATATACGCTTTCGACGAGAGCTGGATCCGGCATGAAGTGGGCGATACCATCCGGGTGTCAGCCCCGGCACGGGTGAGCCGCAACATGCCGCTTCCCAAGGTGAGCTCCCAGGATCCGGCCCGTCCCTTCGTGCTGGCTACCCGCTATCCCGAAGGAGCCGTCGCCGTTGCCACGGTGGGCCGCTCGCTGGGCCGGGAATATGTGCTGCAGGAGGTTCCCGTGGAGATTGAAATCCCTTCCCCGGAAGCCCCTGTGGGCATTTTCGGCCGATATGAAAGCCTGACCTTGCACTATCCTTCTCCCGTAGGGAAGGTCCGTGTCTGGGCGCAGGACCTGGCGGCCGACCGGGCCGTGGACATCACCGGCAGGGTTTCCGTGGACGGCAGCCGGATGGTCGTTCCCGGTTCCGTGATTGCCGAAGTAGGCCTGATGGCCGCGAGCGAAGGGGATGTGTCCGATCCCGGAATGGTACTTGTC
>CAJOMB010000043.1 GCA_905235615.1 uncultured Bacteroidales bacterium
TGTCAAAGCGGGAGGCGTACTCGTTTCTTTTGAGTCCATAGGTGGTGACAAGAACGGATATGACCGTCTTGTTGCCGCCTATTATCTCCTGTACGCTCTCCATCCGGTTCAGCAGCACCGTGTCGTAGCTTTTTGTGACATCAAAAAGCCCCCTCGCAAACTTCATCTCGCACATACAGATGAAGCGGTCGTCCCTGTTTATGATGAGGTCGATGGAAACTCCGCTTTTCGAAGACTCGGAGGTCATCCAATCATGGCCACGAACATTTATTTTCAGCCACAAAGGTAAATAATAATCCCGGTTTGGTTTGGCCAAATATAAATTTATAATCAGCCAAAACGAGCGTTTGTCAAATAGATTTGGCCGATTTTGTGCGCGTAAGCATCAAAATCGGCCTTACGCGCACGAAAAACCCACCTGTTTGTGCGCGTAAAACCCTTTTGGGGCTGTCGGTTTATTGTTTCGAAGTACATTCGACACTAAGTTGTGCGTTTCACAAGCTAAACGTAGGGGTTGATGTCGTTATCGGCAGCAACTAGAGTGGTATTGCAATCGACCGCGGGGAAGGGCCGCCCTTTTTTAGGCAAGAAAACTTTTACGTGTAAGTTACCAATATTTGGAAACTTTTCATATCTTTGCAAAAAGTCAGGTTGATATGAAGATTGAATTGAATGAGGACCTGAAAAACCTTATTGAGACCGGAGAGAGCAGACGTTACAGAGACGTAGCAAGAAACCATGTGCTCTATGCCGGCCTTATGCGTGCATATCAAACCATGGAATCTGTTTCATCTGTAGAAGAGTTAAAACTATACAGTTTTCTCCACTATGAGCAGTTGCGCTATGGTTATTCCGGCCTATCTTCAGTCAGACTGGATAACCGCTATGTCCATCGGCTGCTATTTGAAGAACAGGATGATTGCATCACTTTAAAACTGATTGAGATTGACGATACGCATTATGGAAACAAGAAATGAAGTCCGGCCTTATTTGCCGCAACATCCGGGAACGATACTAAAAGCAGAACTGCGAGAAAGAGGCATTAAGCAAAAGGCCTTTGCAGAGGAGATTGGTATGCGCCCGTCTCATCTGAGTGCTTTACTCAATGGTTACAGAAACATTTCCCCACAGGTGGCGGCCAGAATAGAAGTCGCATTGCAGATTCCGGCCAAGGTCTGGTTGAACTTGCAAAACAACTACAATCTGGACATGCTTCGCCCATGCGAGGTGGTTGATGGGACTTCCTATAAAGCAACTTCCGCTTTCGTTCTGGCAGAACCAAGCTCTGATGAGCGGAATCTGTGGGATTTAGCTTTCCGTGCTGGACAAAACGACGCCATAGACAGGATATCGCAGAAACTCAAGAAGATGAACTTATCGGAGGAACAAATAAGGAAAGCCACATCACTGTCCGAAGAATAACCCCCAAGGGCAGCCCGTGAGGGTTGCCTTTTTTTATCGGCAGAAAAATGCTACATTTGTAGGATATAAAACTAAAGCCGATATGAAACGTTTCCTCTTCCCTACCCTTTTACTTCTTGCGGCAGCGGCCTGCGCCCCCAAAGCCGGAGCCCCCGCAGAGGTTCCCATCCGCACGTACAACGCCCCCAAGGCCATAGGAGCCATTACCATTGACGGCATCCTGGATGAGGCCGATTGGCAGAATGCCCCCCTGTCTGAGGCCTTTGCCGACATCCGCGGCGTTGACTTCGAACCTGCGCCCGTCAAGCAGACGAACATGAAGATGCTTTGGGACGAGGAAAACCTCTACATCGCCGGCATCATCGAGGAAGACAACGTGACGGCCTCCCTCACGGAGCACGACGCCATCATCTACCACGACAACGACTGGGAAGTATTCATAGACCCGGACCAGGATTGCCGATTCTATTTTGAAATTGAACTCAATGCCTTGAATACGGTGATGGACCTGCTGATGGACCGCCCGTACCGCGACGGCGGCAAGTTCTTCCTCCCTTGGGACCTCCGCGGCCTCAAGACCGCCGTGCATGTGGACGGCAGCCTGAACGACCCTGCCGATACGGACAAGGGCTGGACGGTGGAAATGGCCATCCCCCTCGCCTCGCTCTGTGTAGAATTCCAGACGCCGGAGGAACTCTTGGACAAAGACTGGAAGATTGGCTTCTCCCGCGTGGAATGGCTCAAGGAAGGCGGCCCGGAAGAAAACTGGGTCTGGAACCCTACCGGCCTGGTGGACATGCACCAGCCGGAACGCTGGGGGATACTGCATTTCGTAAAATAACACAAAAGATATGAAAAAAATCCTCTTCGCAGCCGCAGCCGTGCTCTTGGCCGCCTGCAGTGCACCCCGGGACAACACAGACCTGGCATCCTTCGTGAATCCCAAAATTGGCACCGGCGGCCACGGCCACGTGTTCGTGGGGGCCAACGTGCCCTTCGGCTTCGTGCAGCTGGGCCCCACCAGCATCCCCCAGGTCTGGGACTGGTGCTCCGGCTACCACGACTCCGACAACACCGTAATCGGTTTCAGCCACACCCACCTGAGCGGTACCGGCATCGGAGATCTCTTTGACATCACCGTGATGCCCGTCATCGGCCCCACCGCTCCCGCCCGCGGAACGGAAGATGACCCCGAAAGCGGCGCCTGGAGCTATGCAGACCGCAGCAAGGAAATCACCGAGCCCGGCTACTACAGCGTGCCCCTCACCCGCTATGGCATCACGGCGGAACTCACCGCCACCTCCCGCGTGGGCCTGCACCGCTATACCTTCCCCGAGGCCTCCGACGCAGCCATCCTCTTCGACCTGGAGAACGGCGGCTGCTGGGACCGCGTAACGGACGCCGGCTTCGAGGTGCTCAAGAACGACGGCGGCAAAATCATCGCCTTAGGCGGCCACCGCTACTCCTCCGGCTGGGCCAAGAACCAGAAAATCTTCTTCTGGGCCACCTTCTCCACCCCCATCGAGGACTTCACCGTGACAAAGGATTTTTATGGCCGATGCAACTTGGGTAACACCGCCACCGGACAGCAGGTGCTGGTAAAGGTAGCCCTGTCCCCCGTCTCCATCGAAGGCGCCCGCGCCAACATGGAGGCCGAACTCCCCGGCTGGGACTTTGAAGCCGTCAAGGCCGATGCCCGCACCGCCTGGAACAACGAACTCGCCAAGATGAGCGTCGAATGCAAGGACAAAGACAGCAAAACCGTCTTCTACACCGCCCTCTACCACACCATGATCGCCCCCAGCACCTACAACGACGTGAACGGCCAGTACCGCGGGTCTGATGACGTGGTGCGCCAGGGAGACTTCCACAACTACACCACCCTCTCCCTCTGGGACACCTACAGGGCCGCTCATCCCCTGATGACCATCATTCATCCGGAGATGATGGACGACATTGTAAAGACCTTCTATCGCATTTACAAGGAGCAGGGAGACCTCCCGGTATGGCACCTGATGGGCAACGAGACGGACTGCATGGTGGGTAATCCCGGCCTCATTGTGTTTGCCGACGCCGTGGTGAAAGGTTTCCGCGCCGGTCTCACGGACCAGGAAATCCTGGACGCCATGGTAACCACCGCCAACATGCCCGACCGCGGCCAGAACTACCGCCTCACCTACGGCTTCATCCCGGCCGATCTGTACCACGAAGCCGTGGCCAACGACATGGAATATGCCATAGCGGACGCCGCCCTGGCCAATGCCGCCGCCGCCCTGGGCCAGGACAAGCTGGCCGGCGACTTTGTGGAGCGCAGCCACTCCTGGCGCCATTACTGGGACCCCAAGACCCAGTTCCTGCGCGGCCGCAAGACGGACGGCAAGTTCACCGAGCCCTTCGACCCCATCTACTCCCGTCACGAGACCTCCGACTACACCGAAGGCACCGGCTGGCAGTACCTGTGGCTGGTTCCCCAGGACGTGGACGGTCTGGTGGACTTCTTCGGTTCCGAGGAGGCCACCCTGGCCAAACTGGACGGTCTCTTCGAAGCCCCCGACCACATTGAAGGCGAAAACGCCTCTCCGGACATCTCCGGCCTTATCGGCCAGTATGCGCATGGCAACGAGCCCAGCCACCATACCCTCTACCTCTACTCCATGCTGGGACAGCCGGACAAGGCGGCCGACCGCATCCGCCAGGTGTACAAGGAAATGTACTTCAACGACGTGGAAGGCCTTGCCGGCAATGAAGACGTGGGCCAGATGAGCGCCTGGCTGGTGCTCTCCTCCATGGGCTTCTACCAGGTGGAGCCCGCCCGTCCCCGCTTCTGGTTCGGCGCCCCGCAGTTTGAGAAGATGACCGTGAAGGTGGCCGGCGGAGACTTTGTGATTACCGCCAAGGGCGTCGGCCCCGATAAGCCGCACATCAAGGGCATCAAGCTCAACGGCAAGCCTTACACCCTCCCCTATATCCAGTACGAAGACATCGTAGCCGGCGGAACCTTGGAATTTACTATGGGAAAATAATATGAGTCCTTTAAAATTTGAACCTATCCTGAAGACCATCGTATGGGGCGGTGAGAAGATTGCTCCGTACAAAGGCATAGAAACGCAGCAGAAACACATCGGCGAAAGCTGGGAGCTCTCCGGCGTGGCCGGCAATGAGAGCATCGTGGCCGATGGTCCCCTGAAGGGAAAGACCATCGCCCAGCTGGTAAAGGAGTACAAGGCCGATTTGGTGGGAAAACATGTCTATGAAAACACCGGAGACGAGTTCCCGCTCCTCATCAAGTTCATCGACGCCCTCACGGACCTGAGCATCCAGGTGCACCCCGACGACGAGCTGGCGGCCAAGCGGCACAACGGCTCCAAGGGAAAGACGGAGATGTGGTATGTGGTGGATGCCGAACCCGGCGCCCATCTGCTGGCCGGTCTCACGGAAAAGATTACTCCCGATGAGTATGCCGCCAAAGTGGCCGACGGCACCATCACCGACGTGCTGGCCCGCTATGATGTACACCCCGGAGACGTCTTCTTCCTGCCTGCAGGGCGCATCCACGCCATCTGCGGCGGCTGTTTCATCGCAGAGATTCAGCAAACCTCCAACATCACCTACCGCATCTACGACTATGGCCGCTTAGGCCTGGACGGCAAGCCCCGCGAGGTGCACACGGAACTGGCCAAGGACGCCATCGACTACACCGTATATCCGGACTACCGCACCCACTACAGCCCGGAGCAGAACGAAGAGCAGGAAGTGGTGAGCTGCCAGTATTTCACCACCAGCATCTACGACCTCACCCTTCCCTACGCCAAAGACTTGAGCGCCATAGACTCCTTTATGGTGGTCATGTGCCTCACCGGCAGCGGCACCATCGAGGTGGACGGTGAGGAAGTCCCCGTACACCAGGGAGAAACGGTCCTGATACCCGCTACCGCCGACGACATCTGTTTTGTCCCCGACGGTAGTATGAAGGTATTGACGTCTTATATTAAATAGATTCTTCGCTTCGCTCAGAATGACAGAAGGCTCAGGATGACAAGGTTCAGAATGACAGAAGGGTCAGAATGACAATTGTCATCCTGAGGCCCCGCAGGGGCCGAAGGATCTATTCCAGGCCACGGGCACGCATCAGGGCAGAAGGGTCGGGATCGGCCCCGCGGAACTGCCTGTACAGGGTCATGGGCTCTTCGGAGCCGCCCTTCTCCAAGAAGGTCTGGCGGAAAGCCTTGGCAGTGGCGGGGTTGAAGATGCCATCGGCCTTGAACTTCTCCCAGGCATCCACGGCCAGCACCTCGCTCCAGAGGTAGCCATAGTAACCGGCGCTGTAGCCGCTGCCCATGATGTGGTTGAAGTAGGTGGTGCGGTAACGGGGGATGATTTCGCCGATGAGTCCCATCTCGTCGCACACCTTGGTCTCGAAGTCGCGCACGCTCTGGGCGTCTGTGAACTGAGAGAGTTCCTCCAAGGACAGCTCGTGCCACTTCATATCCAGGATGGAGGCGGCGCAAAGCTCGCCGGTCATGAAGCCCTGGTTGAATTTAAGAGACTTCTGAATCTTTTCCACCAATTCGGCCGGAATGGGCTCGCCGGTTTCCCAGTTGTTGGCGTAATTCACCAGAATCTCCGGCACAAAAGCGAAGTTCTCGTTGAACTGGGAGAACATCTCCACGAAGTCGCGGGCCACATTGGTTCCGCTTACCGTCACATAGTTGCACTGGCTCAGGAAGCCGTGCAGGGCGTGGCCGAACTCGTGGAAGGCCGTCTGCACGTTGTCAATGGTGAGAAGGCTGGGCTTGGGCTCGGTGGGGTCGTCTCCGGGGGCCGGGAAGTTGCATACGTTCACAATCACGGGACGCACACCGGTCTCCTGTTCACGGAAATTGTTCATCCAGGCGCCGCCACGCTTGGTGGGACGCACAAAGTAGTCGCGGTAGAAAATGCCAATAAGGCTGCCGTCGGCATCCGTAATCTTGTAGGCACGGACGCTGGGCTGGTACACTTCCACCTCGCCCGTCACTTCCTCGAAGTGCAGGCCGTAAATCTTTTCGGCAGCCGTGAAAACGCCCTTCAGGACACTGTCGGCCTGGAAGTAGGGCTTGGTCTGGCTCTCGTCCAAGGCATATTTCTGAGCGCGGAGTTTCTCGGCATAGAAGCTCCAGTCCCAGGCCTTGATCTTGTGGCCGGCCATCTTTTCCATCTCCTTCACCTGGGCGTTGGCGCTGCGGATGGAAGCGTCCATGATGGGCTGCAGGAAGTTGTCCACCGTCTCGGGCGTGCCGGCCATCTTGTTGGACAGCTGGTAGGCCGCGAAGTTGGGGTAGCCCAACAACTCGGCCATTTCGGCCCTCAGGCGCAGGGTTTCCAGGACGATGGCGTTGTTGTCGTGCTCGTCCCCGTGATTGCCGCGGGTGGAATAGGCCAGGAACACTTCCTTGCGCTTCTCGCGGTCCTCGCAGGAACCCATGAAGTCGTAATACTCGCTCACGGTGATGCCGGTCTTCTCCTTGAAGGCATTGTTCTCCGCCAACAGGTTCTGGCCGAACTTCTGGGAAAGGGTGGCCAGACGGGTATTGATTTCCGCGAAGCGCTTCTTGGCGTCTCCCTGAAGGCCCACGCCATTCCGGATGAAGCTTTCATAGAGCTTCTTCACCACCATCTGCTGTTCGCGCGTGAGGCCCTCGGAAGCCTCGTAAACAGCCTTTACGCGGGCAAAGAGGTCTTCATTCATCATTATCTCGTTGGAGGCATCCGTAATCAGAGGAGTCACCTCTTCTTCGATGGCCTGCATCTCGGGCGTGGAATCGCTCTCGGCAAGGTTGAAGAACACACCCTGCACCTTGTCTAAGATGGGGCTGGCGTTCTCGAAGGCCAGGATGGTATTCTCGAAGGTGGGGGCGTCGGAGTTCTTCACGATAGCCTCGATATTGGCCTTCTGTTCTTCCAGACCGGCCTTGAAGGCGGGAAGGTACTGGTCCGTGGTAATCTTGGAGAAGGGAGCAGTCCCGTAAGGGGTGTCCCAATCCTGAAGGAAAATGTTGTCAGGAGTCTGATTGCAAGCAGTAAGCATGGCAAATGCAGCGAAATAGATAATTAAACGTTTCATATTCTGTAGAATAAATTAAGCAGGTAATTCCATCTGGGAAGGGGGATGCGGAGCTGTGCATTATTCAGGCGCACCTTGAGGCCGGAAGAGAAGCCCAGCACACCCTGGGGCAGTTTCCAGGAATAGCCGCCCTGAAAATTCAGGGACAGCGCATTGAGGAGGTACTGGGTATCGGCCGATACGGACGCCGCCCCCTTGTTCCACGAAAGCCCTCCGCTGTAGCGCCGGACAGGGCCCACCAGGGCCACGCCCTGCAGGGAGACGTTGGGGATGATAAAGACGGGGGTGCGGAAACCCAGCTCCGCCCCCGGCGTCAGCTTCCCCTGTTTGGAGAGGAGGTAGCCGGTGGTACGCACGTTGATGCCGTTGGAGCTGTAGCTCCAGTTCAGGTCGGCCGACCAGCGGGGCCTCTGCTCCAGAGGAAAGCGGAACATACCGGCGCTCATCCAGGCCTTGGAATTTTTCATCTGGTACTGCACCTCGGTCTTGGCCTGCCAGGTGAAGTGATCGACGCCTGTCAGCCGCTGGTATCGGCCCTGCAGGGCGGCCCTCATTGACCAGCGCTGAATCTGGTACCGGCCGGCAAACCAGGTCTCCGCCCGGTGGCCGGCACTGCCGCTCAGCACAACCTGCAAATCGGCCCCGCCGGAAAGGGTCCAATGCGCTCCTATCTTGCTCTGGAAGCCGCCGGCGGCATGCAGACGCTCATCGCCCTTCCCAAACTGCCCCAAGCCCGTAAAATAGGCGCTAAGGAGCTTGGATGGCTCGTACGTGTATTTGAAGAAGGCGATGGGAGCATGGGTGTGCAGATAGGCTACGCTCAGGCGGCCCACCGAATCCAACTGCTTGTCCGCCCCCACATAGGCCGATACGGCATTCCCCCGTACCAGACGGGAAAGGGCCGGGGTATGATAACTGGCATCGGCCGATATCACCCATCCGTCCTTGATCTTGTCTCCGGTAGAATAGGAGGCCTGGCCGAGGAAGTGGTACATGGCGTTGTTGGTGGTGAGGTTGGTGCGTAAACCGCTTCTGAGGGAGCCGGCGGTACCGTCTATGCTGGTGGTTCCGTACAGGCCGCCGAAAACGTCGTCCATGGCGGCGCCGTCCACCGTCTTATTGGCTCTGAGGGCCTCTGAAAGGCCTGTCTGCCAGAGGGTTTTCTGATCCAGGTGTACCCCGGCCAGGTAATAGTCCCGCTGCTCTCCGCGGACGTTTCTTTGCAGGGGGAAAGACGCGGCAGAGAGATTCTTCACCACGTCGGAAGAGCCGTGGGCGGCCTCCGGCTGCACGGCCGCGGCATGGGGCACGGACTGGAGCATCACGTTGAACACGTCCTTGATGCGGCCTTCAGCCACGGTTACGGACACCCGGTTTTCCAAGTAATCAGGGCTTTGGATAAGGAGGACATACTCCCCTGCTTCCACGCCCGTGAGGCGGAAGGCGCCTTTTTTGTCCGTCCGGGTTTCCGCCACGCTGCGGGCCTGCCTGTACAGGCGAACCCGGGCGTTTTCCACGGGGTATCGGCCCGCCTTGGAAAGCACCTTTCCCTTGACGCCGGTCTCCTGCGCCCACAGAAGGGTGGCCATCAGGAGCCCGATGACTATCAGCGCCAGTTTTCTCACTTGGACAGGAGGATGAAGGTGGGATAGTGGTCGGAGTAACCGTTGATGAACTTGCCGTTGGAGAAGGTGCGGTACGGCAGTCCCTTGTACTGGCCGCTCTGCTGGGTCATATAGGGCTTGGAGTAAACCGTACCGTAGTAATTCCCTTGCTTTTGAATCTTGAGGCCCTTCCCGTTCACCAGGGCTTCACTCACCAGGATGCAGTCGAAGATATTGGGGTTTCCCCTGTAATAGAGGGAGCCGATTCCGTTGTCCAGCATCTCCCAGAAGGGGTTGAAGAAGTCTCCCTTCTTCACGTCAGAGAGGTTGCGGCGGCCGTGGAGATACTGGGACAGGGAAGCATCGGCCGGATTGTCGTTCATGTCTCCCATCACAATGCACTTGATACCGGGGTACTTCTTCTGCATCTGCATGGCATGGTTGTACACAATCTCCGCCGCACGAGCCCTGAGATCCTGTCCTTTGTCTCCCCTGCGGGAAGGAAAATGGCACACGTAAAAGGCAAAATGCTCCCCGTCGATGATGCCGTGGGCCATGAGGATGTCGCGGGTGCGGAAATCCTCCTGCTCCTGCTTGTTGTAAGTGGTTATCTCGATGGAGGTGTTGAAATCGTACGGGACGGCCTCGCTCTCCACCAGCTTCATGCGGGCGGGGTTGTACAGGAGGGCGCAGTCTATGCCGCGGCGGTCCGGGCTCTCGTAGTGCACAATCTTGTAGCCGGCATCAACCAGCTCCGGCTGGGCGATGAGGGCTTCCACCACCTCGCGGTTCTCCACCTCCGCCAGGCCCAGCACCGTATGCCATACGCCGTTGTCCTGCCGCATGTCCGCAATCACGCGGGCCATGTTGTGCAGCTTGGAGGCGTATTTCTCCGGCGTCCACTCGTTGGCGCCGTCCGGCAGGTACTCGTAGTCGTTCTTGCCCTGGTCATGGGTGGTGTTGAACAGGTTTTCCACATTGTAGAACCCGATGACGTGCTTCCCGCCATTCTTCTTCTTTGCACAGCCCTGCAGGGGCATCATGAGCATGACGGCCAGCACGGCCAGAATTGCCTTTCTCATAATCAATTTGTTTGTGCAAAGTTAATGATTATTTTGTGCCCGCCACCCTTCATGCGCACATATTTGGCCGATTTTGTGCTCATAACCCTCAATTTTCCGCTTTGGCGCACAAATACCCCGCCTTTTTGTGCGCATCGGGGGCAAAAAAGGCCGATTCCGCCCCC
>CAJOMB010000044.1 GCA_905235615.1 uncultured Bacteroidales bacterium
GGTTACCTTCCTGGTTTCCATGGAGGACGTGACCTCCGTGGTGGAAAAGGCCGATAACCTGAGAGAAAAACAGGAGGAGCTTCGCAAGGCCGCAGAGGAGGCCCAACCCGGCTGCCGCGCCCAGGTGACTTCCTTCTATAACAACAACGTTTACTACCTGATTGTGTACCGCACCTACCGCGACATCCGCTTTGTGGCGGCCCCTTCGGCCTCCATGGGCAAGTTCGGCGGCGAAACGGACAACTGGATGTGGCCCCGTCACACCTGCGACTTCTCCATGTTCCGCGTGTACGCCGGCAAGGACAACATGCCGGCCGATTACAGTGAGGAGAACGTTCCCTACCAGCCCGCCCGCAACCTCAAGATTGCCACCAAAGGCGTAAAGGAAGGCGACTACGCCATGATCATGGGCTACCCCGGACGCACCCAGCGTTACCAAACCGCCGCCCAGCTCAAGGAGATGATTGCCACCAACCGCATCCGCATCGACGCCCGCACCGTGCGTCAGGACCTCATGTGGGAGGCCATGTGCGCAGACCCTTCCGTACAGCTCAAGTATGCCGACAAGTACGCCGGCAGCGCCAACGGCTGGAAGAAATGGCAGGGTGAAGAGCTGGCCTTCGAGAATCTGAACATTATCGGCCGGGAAGAAGAGAAAGAGGCCGCCCTGAAGGCCTGGATTGAGGCTTCCCCGGAGCGCAAGGCCCTCTACGGAGACCCTGTGGAAGACATCGCCCGCCACGTGGAGAATACCGCCGAGGCTTCCCACGCCGTCACCCTTCTCACCGAGGCCCCCTACCGCATCGAACTGGTTGGCCTGGCTTCCGGCGTGCTCTCCGCTTTCCGGAATGGTGTTCCGGAGGGTGCCGATACCCTGACCGTGATCAAGCAGGCCGTGGAGGCCATGAAGGGCGAGTACCGCGACTATGTGGTGGACCTGGACAAGAAAGAGGCCGTGGCCCTGCTGGAGTTCTATCGGCAGAATGCCAAGCCGGAGAACTATCTGGAAGGCTTGGGGACGGATTTTGCCTCCCTCGACATTCCCGCATATGTGGAGAATCTGTTTGCCGGCAGCGTCTTCACCTCCTATGAGAAACTGGAGGCCGGCGCCACCAGCCTGGACGCGCTCATGAAAGACCCGGCCATGGGCCTGTTCAACAGCATCATCTCGGTGCTCATGAAACATTACGGTGCGGTTTACGGCCGCGCCCCCAAGGCCTATGACGAAGGCCGCAAGCACTTTGCCGCCGCCCTCATGGAGTGGCAGAAAGGCCAGGCCATGTACCCGGACGCCAACTCCACCATGCGCCTCACCTACGGCAAGGTGTTGCCTTACAGCCCCAAGGACGGCCTGGTGTACAAGTACTTCACCACCGCCAAGGGCCTCATCGAGAAGGAAGACCCCACCAATCCGGAATTCATCCTTCCGGCCGATGTGAAGGCCTTGGTTCTGGCCGGTGACTATGGCCGCTGGGCCGATGCCGACGGCACCCTGCACACCTGCTTCCTCACCAACAACGACATCACCGGCGGCAACTCCGGTTCCCCCGTGCTGGATGCACGCGGCAACCTGATTGGCCTGGCCTTTGACGGCAACTGGGAGAGCATGAGCTCCGACGTCATGTTTGAGCCGGACCTCCAGCGCTGCATCTGCGTGGACATCCGCTATGTGCTGTGGATGGTGGAGAAGGTGGGCGGCGCCTACAACATCATTAACGAGATCACCTACGCCAAATAGGCTTTTTGGCGTAGGTGATTTCGTACTTTTGCAAGGCAAAATCTCAGGAATGAACAAGACCGAAATACTACAGTGGCTGCAGGAGGTGCAGCATCCTGCCAAGGAAGAGCAGAGCGTGGTGGCCCTGGGGCTGGTGGAGAAGATGGATATAGAAGACGGCAAGGTGCATGTTACCCTGGCCTTCCCCAAACGGCCGGACCCGCTGAAGAACTACCTGGTGGGTGCCGTGGAGGCATGTTTGTACAGACACCTGCCCGGCGGCACGGAGATAAAGGTCGATACCATCGTCAAGGATGCGGCCAAACCCGCCCCCAAGGGCATCGAATTCAACCTGGAGCAGTTGCGCGAGGTGAGTCACATCATCGGCATTGCTTCCGGGAAAGGCGGCGTGGGAAAAAGCACCGTCACCGTGAACCTGGCCGTCGCCCTGGCCCGCTTGGGCTATCGGGTGGGCGTGGCCGATGCCGATGTCTATGGCCCTTCCATCCCCACCATGACGGGCACCGAAGACGTTACCATCGAAATGGAAGGCGAGGACGAGAACACCAACCTCTTCATTCCCGTAGAGAAGTACGGCGTCAAGTGGCTCTCCGTGGGGCACGTTTCCCAGGCCGGGCAGGCGCTCATCTGGCGCGGGCCGATGGCCTCCACCGCCCTCAAGCAAATCATCCTGCAAACCCTCTGGGGCCCGCTGGACTTCCTTCTTATCGACATGCCTCCGGGAACCGGCGACATCCATATCTCCCTGATAAGCGACGTGCCCATGAGTGGCGCCGTCATCGTGACCACCCCGCAGGCGGTGGCTCTCTCGGACGTGCTCCGCGGTGTGAACATGTTCCGGAACCCGCAGGTGGACAAACCCATCTACGGCCTGGTGGAAAACATGTCCTGGTTCACCCCTGCGGCCCATCCTGAGGAGAAGTACTACCTCTTTGGCAAGGACGGCGGCGCCCGGATGGCCGCCAATTTGGACATCCCCTTCCTGGGGCAGATTCCCCTGGTGCAGGACATCCGCGAAGGGGCCGATGACGGCGCCCCCGCCGCCCTGCAGGACCGCCCGGACAGCCTGGCCTTTCTGGAACTGGCCCGGAAACTGGTCGCCGCCCTTTCATCGGCCATTCAGCCTTGATCACTAAATAATTGATTCACAGCCTATTATAATACATTCCTCGTTCAAAAAATGAACGAGGAATGTATTATAACACTATGAGAATCTGGCGTTTAGCTGTCAAGCCTTTTGCGGCGGGCGGGGAGCAGAAAGAGGCCAATGGCCGCCAGCAGCAGAAGCAGCAGGCTCACGGAGGCGATGCGGGAGACGGTGGCGCCCTGGCGGTAGCTGTCCGGGAGGAAGGTCATCACCACCTCGTGCTCGCCGGCGGGAAGGAGGGCGGCGCGGAGGGTCCAATCGGCCCGAATGAGGTTCAGGGGCTGTCCGTCCACGGAAGCGCGCCAGCCGTTGGGGTAGTAAACCTCGGAGAAGACGGCCAGGCGGTCCTGCGAGGCCGAATAGGTGTAATGCAGCTCGTTGGGGGCGTAGGAGGTTATTTCTATGCTGTCAGATTCTTCACTTCGTTCAGAATGACAAGTACGACGTTCAGAATGACAAGTACGACGTTCAGAATGACAACTGTCATCCTGAGCGGCAGCGAAGGATCTGTCCACCACGGCGTGGCGGCGGAGGTCTGTGGAGCCCAGCAGGGCAATCTCTTCATCGGGAGAAGCGGCTTCCACCACGGAGTCCACGAACCAGGCGGGGCCCAGGGCGGCCGGGTTCTCCAACGGCGGATAATCACCGTCCAGCACCACGTAGCGGGTGTTGAGGGCGTTCAGGACCGGAGTGTTCGCAGCCATCCAATCGGCCACGTCCTCCAGCTCGGCGGCCTCGCCCAACTGCTTGTACAGGCCGTTGATTTCTCCGGAAAGGTAGTGCTCGATAAGGTCCTGATACCGCTGCAGCTTGGCCGGAGAATAGCCACCCACATTCTTGTGGTGGTAGGAGGGCACGGAGGAGTTGAAAACGTTCACCGTGAGGTCCAGGACGCGGTAGTGGGGGTCTATATCGGCCTTTATCATCTTGTCCACCGGGCGCTCCACGAAGGTTTTGCTGAAGTCCTTGGGGGTGGTGAAATGGTCCGCGTTGAGGTAGCGCTTGCCGGCGGAGAAAAGATCTGCCAGGACAAAGAGGCCGATGAGCAAAACCGCTATCCGGCGGCGCCCGAAGCCGGCAAAGGCCTTGGCGTGCTCCGTCTGGCCCTTGGGAGAGAAGGCCCAGAAAAGCAGGCCGGCGGAGGCGGTGATCAGGAGGAGGGAGCGGAGGGCATCGGCCTTGAAGAGGGCGATACGGTCGGCCACGAGGGCCTCGACCAGCACATCCTGCATCTGGGCGTCGGAGGCCGCCTCGAAGTTCCCGAACAGGCCGGGGGCCAGCCAGGCCAGCAGGCAGAAGCCGCCGGTGAGTCCGAAGGCCCAAGCCAGGCCTTTCCGGAAGGCCTTTTGGGGGTACTGCTCCTTGAGGATGCCGTCCAGGGTGAGGAAGCCCAGCACCGGCAGTGTCACTTGCAGCACCACCAGCGCCATGGAAACCGTCCGGAACTTGTTATAAAGCGGTAAATACTTGAAGCAGAGGGCGGTAAAGGGCATGAAATGACTGCCTGCCGCCATGAGGACGGCGAGGAGGGTGGCCGCTATGATCCACCATTTGTTCCGCCCCTTGTACAGGAACAGGCCCAGCACAAAAAGGAACACCGTAATGGCACCCATATACATGGGACCGGCGGTAAAGGGCTGGGGGCCCCAATACATGGGCAGGTTCTTGGCGGTCTCCTTGAGGTTCTTTTGCCCCGCCCGTTTCAGCAGCTGGATGGTGGCCGATTTCTCCGGATCCACCGCCCCGGCCGATGACCCGCCGTTGAAATTGGGAATCATGAGGTTGGGAAGCTCCTCCCAGCCATAGCTCCAGGAAGTGGCATAGTCCAGGTCCAGGCCCTTGGCGTTGGCGCCTTCCCTGGAAAGCTCGGAGCCGCCGCGCATGGTGTTGGGGGTGTATTTGGCCAGCGGCAGCAGCTTGTTCACATTGGTGGCGATGCCGGCGCCGCCCAGCACCAGCAGCAGGGCCGATGCCACGATGAACGGCCTCCAGGCCTTGGTCCGGATGGTATGCACCAGTTCCACGATGGCATAAATGAGCACGACGATGGCCAGGTAGTAAGAAATCTGCTGGTGGTTGGCCTTGATCTGGAAGCTGAGGGTGAGGCCGAAGAGGGAGGCGCCCAGAAGCACGGCGGGCCAGGCAAAGCCCTTTGCCTGCCCGAAGGCTGCCCGGTAGGTGTACACCAGCGCGGCCAGCACCCAGGGCATGAGGGCGATGGCCTGCATCTTGGTGTTGTGGCCCACCTGGATAATCTGGAAGTTGTAGCTGCAGAAGGCCACGGCAATGGCTCCTCCCACGGCCACGGGCCAGCTCACGCCCAGCGCCAGAAACAGCAGGAAGGCGCCCAGCAGGGTCACGAAAATCCACGTGGCCGGGCGTTTGCCCGCAAACAGCAGCTTGTACAGCGGCTCCGTGTAGTCTCCCCCGTTCTGGGTGGAAATGGCCGTGGTGGGCATGCCGCCGAACATGGAGTCTGTCCAGTACGTAGGGTTGTCCGGGTGCGCCTTGTTCCACTCGCTCATCTCGTGCGACATGCCCACATAGCCGGAGATGTCGCTCTGGTTCACAATCTTGCCCTGGAGCACCTGCGGCACAAAGCCGTAACTCAGGGCCAGGAACAGGGCCACGATGCCGAGGGCCAGGGCTATTTTTTGCCAAATCTTGTTCATGCTCAATTGTTTATAGATCCTTCGCTACGCTCAGGATGACAGGAAGACAGAGATTCTTCGCTACGCTCAGGATGACAAGTGCTGCGCTCAGGATGACAGGAGGGCAGGGAATCCAAAAGGAGAGCGAGGGCATGGGTGGTGATGCGGCGGGTGTAAGGGCTGATATCCCCTGTGGTGGCAGGCACGCCGCCTTCGCAGTGCTGACGCCAGGCATTGGCAATGAAGGCACGCATGGGCGCCGGGTCCTCCCAGTCGGCCGTTATGCCGGCCCGGGTGCTGAAAAGTACATGGGCCATGGCTCCTTCCTCCTGGCCGATTCCCAGCACCGGCCGCCGCGCCGCCAGATACTCAAAGAGTTTTCCGGGCAGGATGGGGGCGTACTGGGGGTCGTTTCTCAAGGGCAGCAACAGAAGGCTGGCGCTGCGCTGCTCCCTTACGGCATCGGCATGAGGGAGGGGGCCCAGCAGCACAAGATTGTCTGAAAGGCCGGCGGCCGCTATGGCGTCCAGCACCTCCCGGTCCACTTTCCCCGCTAAGCGGATGCGCAGTTCCTGACCGAAGCCGGGCTCTGTCTTGCTTAGCTTTCCCAGTACTTTCCAGAGGGCCAGCGGGTTGCCATCGGCCGCGAAAAGGCCGGTGTGGGTGATGTTGAAACGCCCGTCTCCGGCAGGGGCGGGGCCGGTGAAATCTTCCTCGTCAAAGCCGTTGGTGATGCAGGCCACGGGAGTGCGGGTCTGGGCCTGGAAGTCCTTCTGCATCAACGGAGTGCAGGCGAGGACGGTGGAGCAGCTGTCCAGCACCGTCTGTTCCTCCCGACGGAGCTTCCGCCAGGAGGCGGCCGTCATGGGCAGGTAGCGCAGATAATACATGCGGCTCCAGGGGTCCCGGAAGTCCGGAATCCAGGGAATGCCGGTGTCCCGGTGCAGCCGTAGGCCGATCAGGTGCACGGAATGCGGCGGGCCGGTGGTCACAATTACGTCCACAGGGTGCTCCTTCAAGTATTTGCGAAGAGCTTTGACGGACGGCTTCACCCAGCCCACGCGGGGGTCCGGCACAAAAAGGTTGGCCCGGATCCCAAGGGAGAGCTTTTGCTTCCACGTCTTTTCCCCGGACGAGATTTCCGTCACCTGGGTACTCCGTGCACCGGTGAGCTTCCGGTACGCCGCATAAGGCTCCCGGATGGGACCCCGGAGGACCTCAACGGAGGCCGGAACCTCGGCCTCGAACGAAGGGTCCAGCGAGGGGTAATCGGCCCCGTCGGGGGCAAAGACAACAGGCTCCCAGCCCTCTGAGGGCAGGTATTTCACAAACTTCACCCAGCGCTGCACGCCGGAGCCGCCGGACGGCGGCCAGTAGTAGGCTATAACCAAAACGCGTTTCATAAGTTACAAAGGTACGAAAAAATGCTTATCTTTACCCCATGAAAAAGAACTCTTACCTCATCCTGGCCCTGAGCCTTTTCCTTTGCAGCTGCAGCCCCAAGGGCTGGACGGCCTGGGAAAAAACCGTTATCGTCCAATCAGACTCTGTGATGTATGTGTGTGTAATGCCCCAAGACAGCGCCATCCTTCGTACGCCCAGCCGGAACTTCGGGCGGAAAGAAATGTCATCGGCCCTGCTCCAGACTCTGATAGACAAGATGTACACCACCCTTACAGACCCTTCGCAGGACGGGGTGGGTATTGCCGCGCCGCAGATTGGCATTAACCGCCGGGCCATTCTGGTGATGCGCTACGACAAGCCGGGGCGGCCCATCGAGCCCTACCTCAACATCCAGATAGACAGCCTGTTGGGAGAGAAGAAACCCGGACCGGAAGGCTGCCTTTCCGTGCCGCCCTACCGGGGTGTCGTGCGCCGCTACCCGCGTGTGCAAATCAGCTACGTGAGGCCCGACGGCTCCCCCGTCACCGAGAAGGTGGAGGGCTATTCGGCCGTTATCTTCCAGCACGAATGCGACCACTTGGACGGCATCCTGTACATAGACAGGGCCGACACGGTGTTTGTGAACGAGAACTGGGCGGCCGAGCGCGAAGCCTTTTCCTACGAAAAACCGGACTGGTGGCGGTAAACTAACGCTATGGCAAAAGTGGCGGAAGATACTCCCATGCTGCGGCATTATTTCGAGGTGAAAGCACAACACCCCGAAGCCCTGCTGCTGTACCGTGTAGGAGACTTTTATGAGATGTACTCGGACGACGCCGTTACGGCCGTGCGGGTGTTAGGGCTGGTTCAGACCAAGAAATCCAACGGGGACAAAGGCCCCGTGGCCATGGCGGGCTTCCCGCACCATGCCTTGGAGAATTACCTTACCAAGCTGGTGAGGGCCGGTTACAAGGTGGCCGTATGCGACCAGCTGGAAGACCCCAAGTTTGCCAAGAAACTGGTCAAGCGCGGTGTTACGGAGATTGTCACCCCCGGCATTTCCTTCGGGGAAAACATGCTGGAAGTAAAGGAGAACAACTTCCTCTGCGGCCTCACCGTGGAACGGGACCTCTGCGGCGCCGCCTTCCTGGACGTATCTACCGGCCAGTTCCAGGTGGCCCAGGGCTCCTTAGACTACATTGCCACCCTGGTGGGCTCCCTCAAGCCCAAGGAGCTGGTGGTACAGCGCGGCTACGAAAAAGGCATCAAGGAGCGCATAGGAGACTATTTTACCACCTCCATAGACGAGTGGGCCTTTGTGTATGACGCCTCGGTGGAGCGCCTCAAGCGCCAACTGGGCGTGGACAGCCTCAAGGGCTTTGCCATAGACCCTTACCCCTTGGGCGTGTGCAGCGCCGGGGCCTTGCTGGTGTATCTGGAGCAGACGCAGCACAGCGGGCTCAAGAACATCTGCACCATCGGCCGTATTGACGAGGCCAAGTTTGTATGGATGGACAAGTTCACCCTCCGCAACCTGGAGGTGTTCCAAAGTGCCTCCGGGGCCGATGGCGTGTCCCTGGTCCAGACGCTTGACAAATGCGCCAGCCCCATGGGCGCCCGTCTGCTTCGGCAGTGGTTGGCCATGCCCATCATGGACCTGAAGGAGCTTGGCGCCCGTTACGACACCGTCCAATACTTTACGGAAAATCCTCAAACTCTGGAGGAAACGCAGGCGGACCTGGGCAAACTGGGAGACCTGGAGCGCATCCTGGGCCGCATCGCCAACGGCAGGGCGTACCCCCGCGAGGTCATGCAGCTGGGCCGCGGCCTCTCGCTCACAGGACCCATCAAGGAGCGCCTTTCCGATGGCCCCGATGCCCTCAAAAAGCTCCTGAGCGGCCTCAAGGGCTGCGAAAAGCTGCTGGCCGATATCCTCCAGACGCTGGCGCCGGAGCCTGCCATCCAGGTGGGGAAGGGACCGGTTATCGGCCAGGGCGTGGATGCAGAGCTGGACGAACTCCGCACCCTCAGCGCCGGCGGCAAGGATTACCTTCTTGAAATGCAGCAACGGGAGGCGGAGCGCACCGGCATAAGCTCTCTTAAAATAGCCTACAACAACGTTTTCGGCTATTATATTGAAGTACGCAACACCTTCCGGGACAAGGTGCCGCCGGAGTGGATCCGCAAGCAGACGCTGGTGAATGCGGAGCGCTATATTACGGAAGAGCTCAAGGAATACGAGGAGAAGATTCTTACGGCCGAAGACCGCATCTACGCCATCGAGTCCCGCCTGTACGGGGAACTCATCGGCCGCATCCAGCAGCAGATTCCCGCCATTCAGGTGAACAGCCGCATCCTCTCCAAGGTGGATGTGCTGGCCGGCTTTGCCCAGCAGGCCATGGAGCGTCATTACTGCCGTCCGGAAATGAACGAAGGGAAGGCCCTGGACATCCGCGAAGGCCGCCACCCCGTCATTGAAACCCTTATGGCCCCCGGCGAAGAATACGTCCCCAACGACGTTTATTTAGACACGGAAAAGCAGCAGATCATCATCCTCACCGGCCCCAACATGGCCGGCAAGAGCGCCCTGCTGCGACAGACGGCCCTTATTGTGCTCATGGCCCAGTGCGGTTCTTTCGTTCCGGCCCGCGAGGCGCATATCGGCTGGTTCGACAAGCTCTTCACCCGCGTGGGCGCCACGGACAACATTTCCCGCGGAGAGTCCACCTTCATGGTGGAGATGCTGGAGACGGCCATGATTCTCAATAATTTATCGGCCCGGTCGCTGGTGCTCTTGGACGAGATTGGCCGGGGAACGTCCACCTTCGACGGCATGTCCATCGCCCGTGGCATCGTGGAGTTCATTCACGAGTACGGCAAGGGCGCCAAGACGCTCTTCGCCACCCATTATCATGAGCTCAACGACCTGGAAGGCCTTTTCCCGCGTGTGAAGAATTACCATGTGGCGGTGAAGGAGGTAGGACGGGAAGTCCTGTTCCTGCGCAAGCTTCGCGAGGGCGGGACGGCCCACAGCTTCGGCATCCATGTGGCCCGCATGGCCGGGATGCCCAGTCCGGTGCTGGAAAGTGCCGAGCGTACGCTCAAGGCCCTTGAGAACAGTGAGCGCTTGGAGGCCCTCGGCGCTCTTACGCCCGTGAAACCGCATACGGTGAAAGAAGGCCGCGTTGAGAAGGACGGCTCCCTGCAGTTGAGCATGTTCCAATTGGAAGACCCGCTGCTGGAGTCTCTGAGAGACCGCCTCAAGTCTGCAGACCTCAACAATTTAACTCCCCTTCAGGCCTTTGACCTGCTGCGGGCCATGAAGGAAGAGCTGGGGCTGTAGTTTGTCATCGGGCTGTTGTTGTCCTCATTTCTCAGAGAATAACTCTGTATGTGTCCGTCCGTTTTTCCCACCGATTCCGGCAATTCGAAGTTCACCAGGCCCAGAAAGGATTTCCTGCGGCTAAAAGCTGTGATGTCGGCGTCATGGCATCATGGCCAAATATCTGGAAAGGAAGACATTGTAAACGGAATAGGACGTCGTTTCTTCGTCGGCAGTAACCAATACGAGTTCCTTGTCAATCAAGGCCTTGACATTCCGCAAAGCCGTCGGGCCGGATGTAATGCCGTATTTTGAAAGAAAAGAAGAAGAGGTTATTTGCGTGACGCTTCCTTCTTTCGCAATAGCTCCCAGCATCTTCCATTGGGCGCGGGTAATGAGCCTCCGGATTTCCCGGAACCTTTCCTGTTCGGAATCCAGAATCGACTGAATGGATTTCTGTACGGTCCACTTTGCTGCCGGAAAGGGAAAAGACTTCATTACAAAGCCTTTGCGTGTAATACGTGTGTACCCGGGTCCATGCAAGGATATATGCAAGAGACTCCTCGTCGATGGTTTTTCCTGCCTGTGCAAACTGAGCCCTGATGAAGTCGGCATAAACCGGTTCCGGCAACTTGGTCAGATAGCAAAAGGACGTGCTTTCATAAAAGGGCTTCTTTGCGTTGGTGAACATGTCCGTCATTGTATGCTTCTTGCTGCCACAGAAGATGAAACGCACATGATGCAAATGCTGGATATGCTTGCGCAAGACAGCCTCCATATTGACACCTTCGTATTCCCGTATCTGCTGAAACTCGTCGATGGCCAGCACAACCTTTTGAGGATAATTTTCGAGATAGGAAAGGATATCCGTCAGGGTACTTTGCTTCTGGTCATCGTCCACAAAGGAGAAGGACACCTGCGGCGAACCGGTCATCGGGTCCAGCCCCAGCAGCGGCCTTATGCTTCTGAGGGACTTGAAAAACGCGGTAATTCGCTGCTGCCGCTTTAATTTGGCGACAACGGCCTCCGAAAGAACCGTGATAAACGCTTCCAGGGAGAGCGTATCGCTGATATCGGCATAAATGGTCTCGTAGGGCAGGTCCCTCTCCCTCATTTCTTCAAAAACCCGAAAAATAAGCCCGGTCTTGCCTAATCTGCGGGGCGATATGAGCGTTGTGTTCCGTCCGTTCAGGATGTTACGGATGATTTCTTCCGTTTCCTGCTCCCTGTCGCAGAAATACTCCTTGGATTTGAAGGGCTCCAATATGAATGGGTTGTCCTGCATGGCTTCAATTATTCCGCAAAGATAATTAACAAAATGTTAATAACAAAATGTTAAT
>CAJOMB010000045.1 GCA_905235615.1 uncultured Bacteroidales bacterium
CCTCCTCGGAAATCCAGCCCCTTCGGCCCAGTTCGGCCTGAATGAGCGGAATCATGGCATAGCCCCCGCCGATGGTGAAGGCCCCAATCTTGGCAAAAATGCCGAAAATCTGCCACAGTGATACTTTCTGTTCCATAGTTAAAAGGTGAAGCCGATGCCCATTGAAATCCCCAGTGTCTGGAAAGAAATCGTGCTCACTTCTAAGAGGGCGGCCAGGTGTCCGAATCCCAACAGGGCGCCGGCTCCTATGGCGGGTCCGCTGCAACTGATGTCTTTCATCCAGGCCCAGCGCTGGTCTGTGTCCTGCCAGTAGATTTTCCGGTATCCGTAGCCGGCCGTCATAAACAGGTCCAGCCAGGGAAGGACGGCCCGCGAGGCGCCGGTGTAGATGCGGAGCTGTTGGACGGAGATATTCCCGTTGGGCCAGATATAATTGTTTCCGTCTACCGTGTTGCCTTTGCTTTCTGCCGTATAGGAGGCCGATACCGGGCGGAAATTGCTTTGGAATCCGGCCAGGGCACCCCATTGTTTTCTCACGCTCACCGCCGCACCCAAGTGGAATTCCGGGCTGAAGCCTGCGGTGGCAAGGACACTCACTTTCCACGCGGTCTCCTGTTTTCCCGCTGAGGTGCCCGGGCTGGGCGAAGGACGCTGCAGGGTGGGGGCCGGCGGGGTGAAGGAGGGCCTCAGGAGTGGAACTGCGGCGGGAACCGTGGCCACGGGAATGCGCTCCGGCAAGGGCTCTGGCAAGGGTTCTTGCACGGACCGGACAGGTGGTGTCGCCGCCATTTTTTTCTCCGGGATCACGGCGCTCCGGGCGGGGAAAATATCTCCCAGGATGCCGCGAAGCACCGCCACCTCCCGCTCGATATGGGTCATCGGGACGGGAAGCACAGCCGGTTTTACATCCGGATGGGCCAGCAGCCAGGCTTCCACTTCCTCTTTCCCGGGAAGCCGATGCCCCGCAGGAAGGCTGGAAAGATAGTACCAGGCCCAGTGGTAATAGAGGACGCGCACGGTGGGGTCCGTGGCTCTTCTGCCTTCTTCCAGGATGCCGGCTGCCCGGTTCTGACGGGCCTGAAAAATGCCGTCCAAGGCGGTTCCGCTCAGTTGCAGGACCCGTTTTCCGTTCTGCTGCTGCTCCACCACGACGGCGGAAATATCGGCCTTGTAGCTCTCCAACAGGCGCGGCGGCCTGAAATCCACAGCCTCTCCCACCGCTTCCAACAATTCCTGCAGGGCTCTTTCGCGGGTGGTGCCTTGGCCGTAATAGGTCTTTCTTACATAATCTTGTCCCCATAGCGGAAGGGAAAAGAGCAAAAACAGACAGAAGCAGATTCTCTTCATCAGAAAGCCCTCCTGTAGTCTATGGACAGCTGTTCCAGTCGAGCCTTCTGAGAAGGCGTAGGTTTTCCGCTGGCAGCCTCAAGGCTCTGGTGGACAGCCTCGGACAGCATCTGAAGGCTGGCAAAATCTGTTCTGGAAAGTCGTTTACCGCGCCGGGACTTGCTTTCTCGGCACAACTTGGAGTAATTCTCCACAACCTTTTCCCAACTCAACCGATCTGTTTCGTGTATCTGTTCCACAATTTCGCCATAGTGGGCGCGGAGACTGTCCGGGCTTTCTCCCCGGAAGAGATTGCGTCCGCTTCGTTCAATCAGATGGCAGGTGTTTTCCGTGCAGGCAAGAAGAATGTCGTTGTCCAAAAACTCGACGGAAGTATAGGATAAGGGGAGGAGGATGCTGCCCTCCTCGTTCACAAGGCCGTATTTTCCTTCCTGACGCACGATGTAACAACCGTTGAAGCAGGACCACTTTTCTTCAAAGGCGGGAATGTCGTCCTTTCCCCTGTTTTGTGAGCAGGAGAAAAGCAGCGGAAGCAGGAAGAATATTCGGGCGTCTTTGATGGACATAGTCTTACAAATATATAAAATAAATTCGTAAATTTGTGTTGTCTATGGCAAAAACTATGGGGCCGGCTTCCGGGTTTTTCCCGGGTTGGGATGAAGACAGGGCGGAAAACAATCCGGCCCTGGAGCTTCTCCATACTTCCGGTTCCGGTTTCACCTGCCTTTACCGCAGTCGTTCCGGGGGGCGTAACCGCCTTTACAAGGTGTTGTCTTCCAAGTGCAGGGGGGATATGTTGTACGAGAGCCTTCTTCGGAAGGAGTTTGAGATTGGGTATTCCCTTACCCATCCCGGTATTTGCGCCTACCAGGCTTTCTGCACATGGGAAGGGATGGGTAACGCCATTGAGCTGGAATGGATAGAGGGCTGTACCCTGCGGGAATGGCTGCAACGGAATCCTTCTGTCAAGCAGCGGGAGGCCGTTCTGGATGAACTTCTGGAAGCCCTGGCCTATATGCACCGCAAACAGGTGGTACACAGGGATTTGAAGCCGGATAATGTGATGATTACAGACCGCGGCTCCCATGTAAAACTCATCGACTTCGGTTTTTCCGACTCGGATGCGCACGCCATTAACAAAGGGGCGGCGGGCACCCGGGAGTACGCTGCGCCCGAACTCCTGGAAGGGAAAGCCACCGACCAGCGGAGCGATATCTGGTCCCTTGGGAGAATCCTTCAGGAACTGCTTCCCCGCTACGGCAGGATATCGCGGCGCTGCATGGCGGAGAATCCGGACAAGCGCTACTCGGACGTGGCCGCTTTGCAAAAAGCCGTCGCTTGGAGACGACGGCTTTGGATGCTTCCGGCAGCGCTTCTGTTCTTGATGCTGTTACTTGCCGCCTGGCATTTCCGCACTTATTCGGAGGCCGATGTGGATGCCCTGGTGCGGGAGGCCGAAGACGCCATCTCCGCTACAATTTCTTCAGCAGAGTGATCCCGTTGCGGTAGCCTGCAACGTAAAGCGGAGTCTGCTTCCCGTCCCTTTCAATATGGGGAATGTACAGCGGAAAACCTTTCACGATGACCGGCAGGGTGAAAATGTCACCTGCCTCCAGCGAGGCGTTCTGAACATCCAGCACCACATAGCGGTTGTCCCCGATATATTCCAATGTGACCAGGCGGTCCGGGTCCCAGCCGATGCGGAGTTTCTCGCCCTGCGACAGGCTGTCGGAAGAAATGCTGTCTTCCGTCAGGAACCCCGATACGAACTCCGGGTCGCTGTGGATTTCATTACAAAAACTGCCGAAATCCGGATAGCCGATATAGCGGCTCAGCACATCCAGCGTATACAGACGTGGATTGGACATATAGTTGACATATCCCCACAGGCGTTTGAGCGTGGAAGGGGAGAGCAGTTCCGACGTGGCATTCTCAATTTCATCGGAAAGATTGCTGAAGTCGGCCGGACGGGAAAGGCTGCCGAACCGGTTCTCCACTTGCATGAGGAGCACGTGGATTTCAGGAATTTGATCACTCATGGTTGGTTGTGAAGCCGGACGGGCTGCTTTGGTAGGTTCTTCCGTCCAGGATAAAGTATGCGTAGAAGTAATAAGTCGTATTGGGAGCCAGTCCGTTGATGGCTTTTTCGAAGGTTTCACCGCTAAGGGTGGCCGAATATTCAATGTAGTCGTGCTGGTTGGTGGAGATTCCGAAACCACATTCGCTGACCCCGTCAGTCTTGCTGAGGGTGGCCGATAATTGGGCCGAGGTGGCGCCTGCCTGTGCGGACACGCTTAAGAACTGGACTTCTCCATGCGCTTCCTGCCGTGTTGTAAAGGCCAGTGTCTCGGAGACCACTTCTCCCTCCCCGGTCTGGGCCCAGACATAGAAGTGGTACAGGGTTTCGGCCTCCAGACCCTCTATGTTCAAGGAGAAGTATCCGTTGCTTTGGAGAGTAGCCGGATAGCGGGTAAAATCCCCGTTGCTTCCCCGGAGGGCAAAACCGCAGGAAAGAACTTCGTCCGTCCTGCTGAGACGAGCCTCTATGAAAACACTGTTGACATCGGCCTGGGCTTTGATATCCAGGATTCTCAGGGAGGGGTCTTCCGGCGTCCGGAAAGTTTGGAATGCCGAGGTGGTTCGCTCTCCGTCTATGAGGAAGAACGCATACCAGGTATAATCTGTGTCGGCCAGCAGGTCATCCACCTGCACGCAGAAGCCATTTCCATCTAAGGTGGCGCCGTACTCCACCGCTGTCCTTCCCTCTTTGGAAAGGCCAAATCCGCAGGCTTCCACATAGCTTCCCTCTGTGATTTGTGCAGACAGCGTCACGGAGAAGGCTTCTGCATAGGCGTCCAAAGATACGAAGGAAGCGGTATGCACCTCCTTTTGGGTACGGAAACGCTGAGTGGCCGAGCAAACTGTAGCGTCGCGCTGGATGGCCCAGGCGTAGAACGAATACTCCGTGTTGTCCTGAAGATTCTCCCAGGTGACAGAGAACCCCTTCCCGCTCAGGCTTGCAGGGCAGGGGGTGAAATGCTCTCCATCGGCCGACAGGGAGAATCCTACTTCCTGAATATCCTCTGTCTCAGACAAAGTGGCATTCAGGAAGGCCGATGTGGTGCCGGGGGTTACGCCCACTTCCACAAAGTTGACGCTGGGCCCGGGAACCGGAGGTTCTTCGCCCGGAAGGGTGTGAAAGGTACGGGCGGGCGTCTGGATACGGGATGTCCCGTTGGCCAGGAAGGCGTAAAAGCTGTATTCGCTATTGGCGGAAAGGCCCCCGGTCTGGATGGAGAAACTCATGGTCTCTTTGTTCAGGCTTGAGGGGAATTCCCGGATAAGACCATTCTGAATGAGGCCGAATCCGCAATCTGTGAAGTGGGTGGAACCGCTTACGGATGCGAACAGTTCAACAGCATCTGACGTGGGTATCACTTCCGTAGAGACAATCTGCGGAACCAGGTACACCACTTCCGGCGCCGCCTGCTTCCCGCAGGAGGAAGCAAGCAGCAGCGCAAGTGTCAGATACTTCAAACGTTTCATTCTTGCAAAAATAAGAATTTATTGCCAATTCTCTATCTGGCCGCCAATGTCGATGGCCACTTTCTCCGGGTTGTCGCTCAGGGTGATGGTAATGGCGTGGACGGTTCCGCTCTTGAACTGGACCGTGCTCTCGAAGAGGTAGGAGACTTGTCCGCAAATGACTTCAACCAGTGGAACACGGTTGCTCAGACGCTGCGGTACCACGATGGCCTCAAAGCGGTCTGCGGTCGCTTTTCTGGCCCGGATGGTGCGGGCGGCCTCATGGTTGTCCTTCACGACGTCTCCAGTTGCAAGGTCAATATAGGCAAGGGTGACGGTATTGTGGATGTACACAGTGGCATCTTCCGGGAGGTCTCCTTCGTAGTCCTCTCCCTTGACCAGTTTGACATCCACCTTGCACATCTTGTGCTGAAAGGCCATGGGAACGCTGCCCGTGCGGGTGACGCCTTGTGCTTTGGCCCAGAGGAAATCGCTGGCCTCATAAGGACTCATGTCGCTCTGGGTGGCACTTTCATTCTGCTTGTCTGCGACGCGGAAGGGGAGGGCGTCCACGGAGGAGACATCCTGCCGGGGATAGTAGCCGTAGATGTCGTACTTCCCGTCTTCCCAGTAAACCTTGGGATTCAGCGCCCAGGATGTGCCGTTGTAAGTGAGCGTGAGATTGCTTCCCACATTGCCGCCAAGCTGCAGGGGGCTGGGTTTTTCGCTTTGGTATTTGGTGATGAAAATACCAATCCGGTCTCCGTTTTCAAAGCCGGCCGCCGTGGCCTTGCTCTGAGCTCCCGGGAAAATGGGGCTCAGGACCATTTCGTCACTTGTGGGGGCCTCAATGGGTGCTTTCGCGCAGGAAAGCACGATGGCCAGGGCTGTTAAGATATAGATACTTTTTTTCATACGCTTTACCATTTAATTGCGGGACGTTCGCCCAGGAACTGAGGATGGGCATGCATCTGGCCCATAGGGATATATTGGGTCTGCCAATCCAGGGCTTTGGTGGTGGCCGATGCCTTGGTTTCCACAATCACGTCTTTCTCCACGAAGTCTTCAAAGGAGAAGGGTTCACCGGCGAGTGCCATGATTCTTTCCACGATGGCCTGGCGGGAGATGGTGCTGTAATAAGGAATGTCGTTGTTCATGCAGCTGTTCTGCTCGGAGCGGTAAACGCTGCGCGTGTGCATGTAGCCGCCTTCAAAGACATCCACGATTCCACTGTACTTGGGGTGGAAGATAAGGTGGCTCCAGTCCACTTCGCTCATCTTGCCGGAGAGGGAAAGGTTGCGGCCATAACCCTTGGCCTTGAGGGAGGCCAGCTCAAAATGGTGCGGACAGCAGGAGCAGTCACAGCCGTCTATGAAGGCGTTGTGGTAGATGTATTCATCCAAAAGTTTCCCGAATCCGTGGCCGCCGGCCTCGTGCTGGACTACGCCACGGAAATCCAGCGGGTAACCGTAGTCGCTCATCGGGCAGTACGCAACAGCAAAACCGTCATCAAACATAAAGCAGGTACCGGCATACTCTGTGGTGTTTGGAATCATTATTACCAAGGTGCTTCCAAGATTGCTCTCCGAAATTGTCGGAGCATTGCAGGCATATTTCATAATCTCATTCCAATCCGAAGCGCCATTGTTTACACCTCCGCCGGCCGCCTTGGTATTGAAACGGTTATAGACTATCCTGTTTACATTTCCTATGCCTGATTCGGGAGAGACGGAGATGGCGGTGTATACATTAAAATACTCTTTGTAAGTTTTGTAAGGTTCAATATCAAAGAAATAGCCGTAGGCATCCTGAGCGGCAGACATCAACTTGCCTTCACTGATATCCTTTGCATTGAATCCGTCTCCCAGGATAATGATATTGTTATTGTCGCCCTTAGTGGAAGAATTGAGCGTAATTACCTCGTCCTCGGCATATTGGTAATCGTATTGGGTAACCGTGCAGCGGGTACGATAGTCTTTATCTTTCAGTTTGAAAACCACTTCACCTTCCCGGGCTTCGCTTCCTTGAGCCATCTGGGAGAACGTGAGTTTCAACTCGGTTTTTCCGGTACCGGAAGTCTTGTCCAGTGTAACCCAGTCAGGCTGACTTTCCACCACCCACTCGTCATCGGCGTTGAGTACAAGGTCGCGGGTGACAGATGTGTTGATGGCTGTCGCCAGAGACGGTCGGATGACCAGATTGCGGTAGGCAGCAATTCGCTTGAAATCACTCCAGCCAGGCTCTGTGCTATAGGTGGGGATGGCGCTTTCAGGCACCTCAACTGTAAAGTTATCTTTGGAAACACCATCAAAGGCGCCACTCAGAAGGTGAGGAGGCACGGCGCTCTTGCACGTAATGCTACCAATACCCGTACACATGTAAAACGCATTTTGTCCGATGGTTTCAACGCCATCCTCTAAAATGAGGCCTTCAATGCCGGTGCAATTTGCAAAAGCATTCGCTCCAATGGACTGAACGCTCTTGGGTATAGTAATGGTTCCCATGAGACGCCAGTTTCCATAAAATGCATCCGGACCAATGGCCGATATATTTTCGGGAATAACGAGGCTGCCGGAAAAATCGCATCCAGAGAAGCAGGAGCTGGTTAGAACGACCAAACTCTTGGGTAAAGACAGTTCTCCACGAAATCCTGTTCCATTAAATGCTCCATGTCCAATGGCCGTAATACCATCGTGCAAAACAAGCGCCCCGTTAAAATGAGTGTCATAAAAGGTTAACTCTCTAATCTCAGTCAATGTTTGAGGGATTTCCAATTTTCCGCTGAAACCACATTCACGCAAAGCATGAGGCCCCAGATAACTCAGGTGGCTCGGCAAATACAGCGTGCCGTACAGCCCACGGTCTCCTGCAAAGGCTGACCCACCGATGTAGGTCACACTCTCTGGGATATTTAATTCACAGACAAAACCGCAATGGTCAAATGCCGAATCGCAGATTTTATTCAACGTTGTCGGCAAGTAGAGGCTTCCTGTCATAGATTGGCAGTTGGCAAATGCTCCTACTCCTATTGATGTTACACCTTCAGGAATTACTAGTGAGCCAGTTAAATTGACACAATCATAAACTGCATGATGCCCAATTTCAGTAATTACATCTGGTAAAATCAGGCGAAGGAGTGATGGTAGACGGGATAAAGCGTCATCAGGTAAAACATCATCGGCTCTTGCTTCAATTGGTAAGCCTTCATAAATGTCCCAGTCATAATAGCCCGTCTCTCCTTTTTTTATTCTGGCTTCTTTAAGGTTTAGAGACTGGAGAGACGCCATTTTTTTGATGGTTGCGAAATCGGACCCCGTAATGCTTCCTACTACTTTTAAATTAACAACTTTATTTATGTCTTTACCTGAAGCAATAATCTGCTGCTCCAATGTACCGGTTTCCTCGACATTCACCACCACGTACTCCCTGGCTACGGCGTCATGGCTGATGGGGTCGTTCTCCCAGGGGGTGATGCTTTCTCCGCTCAGGACGAACTCATAAGTGCCGGTTTCGCTGCGTTTGTTCACCGTGATGGTGAAATTGTGCTGCTTTCCGGAAGTGAAGGTAAAGTCTTCTCCCTTCCTTAAGGAATAGGACAGGCCGCCCACGGTTACGCTGAACAGGGCGTCGCCCGCCGCAATGGTCTGGGGTACAATGATGCAACGCCAGTCCGCGCCGTTCCGGTGGGCGATTGTTCCCGTGGCGGGGCGGTTGCCTTTCACACGCACCTCACCGGTTTTGAGGTTCACCGATGCGGTGCGGATGGCGCTCTCCGTTATGACGCTCTTTTCCAGCGAGGTCCACTCGGCCGAATCGAAGCCAGTTCCTTCCACAAGGCTCACGCGGGCGCTGGCCATCAGGTGCTTGAAACGTAGCATGATGGTTCGGGCCGATGGCTCGTTGTCCAGGGATACGCCCCACAGCAAGTCACTGGCCTCATAGGCGCTCATCTTGCCCTCTCCGCCTTCATCGGCCTGGTTCTTCTGTACCTCAAATTCCCAGGCTTCCACGTCGGAGGGGCTGCTGTAGGGGTAATAGCCGTAGACGTCAATATGGGTGTTTTTGTCCTTATAATAAATTTCGTGGTCGGGAGTCCAGGACCAGGCGCTCTCATTGAAGGTAAAGCGCAGGTTGTCGGCCCGGTTGCCGGAGGCCTTGAGTTCTCCCGGCGTGGCTCCGTCGTAATCCACCACATACACGCCAATCTCGTCACCGTCGGCAAAGCCGCTGTCGCTGGCGCGGGTGGCATATTCTTGGGTGATTTCTCCGCCCAGGCTGATGCGGAGGCTCTCATCGGCCTGCTGAGGCTCGATATTCATTTCCTTTACCGAACAGGCAGTAAGGAGAAGGAGCAGGAATAATGCTTGTCTCTTCATAAGGCTTAATCTTAGTTAACGGTTCCACCATAGTCCTGGCCATCGGTTTCCCAGTCTCCGATGCCGATATTGATGCCCTCGCTCACTTTATTGACCGTAATGGTAAGCTTGTGCTGTGTGTTGGATTTGAGGGTGATGGTTTCTTTCATGGAGAAGGAGTAATCTCCCACTTTCAGGGAAATGAGGGTTTGGTCCTGCAGGGACTGGGGAGGAACCAGGGCGCGGAAATGATCTCCTTCTTGATAGGGAGTAATGTCTGCGGGCGAGCCGATGGCCGTAACCTCTCCGTTTGCGGCGTTGAGGGTGGCGTTCACCTTCAAGTTGTTGAGGGTGATTTCTATGTTTTGCCCGGTCAGTGATTCAGCGGTATATCCATTCCCGGGGACAATGTAAACGAGAAGATTACTCATCCGGTGTGTAGAGGTGATTTCCACCACATCGGAAGTGGGGGCGACATTCTGCCGGGAGCCCCATAGGAGTTCCGAGGACTTGTACCCGGAAGGAGTAGACTGGTTTGTGCTTACAGAGAAAGGAATGGCCGAGACGTCGGAAATGTTCCCGACGCGGGGATAGTAGCAGTAAAAACTGGCCGATGTGCTGGCGTCTTTCCAATACAGGCTGCTCCCTGTTTTCCATGAACTGCCGTCAAAGGAAAATGCCACATTGTCTGCATGGTTCCCGGAGGCAGACAGCGTACTTCCGTTATTGACTATGTACAGGCCGACCACGTCGCCGGATTCGTATGCGTTGTCCGTGACTTTTGTGATGGGAAAACTGATATTAATAGGAACAGGGGCTTCCGGTTCAGGCTCCGGTTGGGGAGGGGTGACCGGTTGGGGGTCGTTTGGTTTGTCGCAACTGGCGGCTAAAACCATTGCCATCGTCATTAGTAAGTAAAGTTTTTTCATATAGATATATTTTTGTGTTTTCTCTGTACAAAAGTAAAAGATTTCACTTCGTAAAACGAATCAAATTTGGTTCAAATTCTTTTTCGTAAATTTTCTTCAAAAAAATTTGTCAGTTCAAAAATAGTTACTACCTTTGCAGTCCCGTTTGAAACGAGGTCGTCATTCCCGGCTTGACCGGGAATCTCGAAAATGCTCATT
>CAJOMB010000046.1 GCA_905235615.1 uncultured Bacteroidales bacterium
TTATAGAAAATAGGAAAAAACATGATAGAAAACGAGCAGACGCGTCAAGCGGAAGAGCAGTATTCGGCCAGTAGCATCCAGGTTCTGGAAGGCCTTGAGGCTGTAAGAAAACGTCCCTCCATGTACATCGGCGATATAGGCGAAAGAGGCCTGCATCACCTGGTATATGAAGTGGTGGACAACTGTATAGACGAAGCCATGGCCGGCTTCTGTACGGACGTGGACGTGAAAATCCTCCCGGATAACTCCATCAGCGTGAAGGACAACGGCCGCGGCATCCCCACCGGCATGCATGAGAAAGAACACCGGAGCGCCCTGGAAGTGGTGCTCACCGTGCTGCACGCCGGCGGCAAGTTCGACAAGAACAGCTACAAGGTGTCCGGCGGCCTGCACGGCGTGGGTGTCTCCTGCGTAAACGCCCTGAGTGACCTCCTGGTGGCGGAAATCCACCGCGAAGGCAAGGTGTTCCAGCAGAAGTACTCCAAGGGCAAGCCCCTCACTCAGGTTGAGGTGACAGGAGAGACCAACGACACCGGCACCACCATCACCTTTCACCCGGATGCCACCATCTTCACCCAGACCATCGTTTACAAATACGATACCCTGGCCAACCGCCTGAGGGAACTGTCGTACCTTAACAAGGGCATCCGCATAACCCTCACGGACCTCCGTTCCCTGGTGGACGAGTTCGAGACCGCGGCCGACGGCGAGCGCCATGCCACCGGCAGGCAGGTGTACCGTTCGGATGTCTTCTACAGCGAGCAGGGTCTTCGGGAATTCATCAACTACCTGGACGCCGGAGAGGAAAAACTCATCCCGGACGCCATCTGCGTGAATACGGACAAGGTGATTCCCATCGATATCGCCCTCCAGTACAATACCGGGTTCCGTGAGCGGATCTACTCTTACGTGAACAACATCAACACCATCGAAGGCGGAACGCACCTCCAGGGCTTCAAGATGGGCCTGTCCCGTTCCCTGAAGAACTACGCGGAGAAGAACAATCTCCTGGCCAAGTTCAAGGGTGAACTGAGCCCCGAAGACTTCCGTGAAGGCCTTACCGCCGTCATCTCCGTGAAGGTGGCGGAGCCGCAGTTCGAAGGCCAGACCAAGACCAAACTGGGTAACCCGGAGGCCACATCGGCCGTGTCCCAGGCTACTGCAGCAGCCATGGACCAGTACTTGGAGGAGCACCCCAAGGAGGCCAAGACCATCGTGGAGAAGGTGGTGCTGGCCGCCACGGCCCGCGCCGCCGCCCGCAAGGCCCGCGAGATGGTGCAGCGCAAGACTCCCATGGGAGGCGCCGGCATGCCCGGCAAACTGGCCGACTGCTCCGACCACGACCCCGAGAAGTGCGAACTCTTCCTGGTTGAGGGAGATTCCGCAGGCGGTACCGCCAAGCAGGGCCGCGACCGTCGCATCCAGGCCATCCTGCCGCTCCGCGGTAAAATCCTGAACGTGGAGAAAGCCGCCCAGGACCGCGCCTTCGAGAGCCAGGAAGTGAGGAACATCTACACCGCCTTGGGCGTTACCGTGGCGCAGGAAGACGAATCCGGAGAAAAACACATGGACCTTTCCAAGCTCCGTTACCACAAGGTGATTATCATGACCGATGCCGATGTTGACGGCTCGCACATCGCCTGCCTCATCCTCACCTTCTTCTTCCGCTACATGTTCGACCTCATCAAGAACGGATATGTGTATCTGGCCACTCCGCCGCTCTATTTGGTGAAGAAGGGCAAGGAGGAGCGTTACTGCTGGACGGACGCCCAGCGGGACGCCGCCACCGCCGAGCTCGGGCGCGGAACGGACAAGGGCGTAAGCGTGCAGCGTTACAAAGGTCTGGGAGAAATGAGTGACACCCAGCTTTGGGAAACCACCATGGACCCTGCCCGCCGTGTGCTCCGGCAGATCACCATCGAGAATGCCGCCGATGCGGAGCGCACCTTCTCCATGCTCATGGGAGACGACGTGCCGCCGCGCCGCGCCTTCATCGAAGAAAACGCCCATTATGCGAATATCGATGCCTAAGATACCCGGGAGCTTCCTTCCGCTTATCCTTGTTTTCGCAGTCCTTGTGCTCCTCATGCCAAGGACCGCGAAATTCAATTATGACTACAAGAAAGGAACCACCTGGCCTTACGAGACACTGGTCTCGGAATTTGACTTCCCCATCCTGAAGACGGGCGAGCAGATGGAGGCCGAAAGAGAATCGGCCGGAACCATCGTGGTTCCGTATTACCGTTACTCTGAGGAAGTTACCTCGTCGGTGGTGAAAAATGTCCAAAGCCTGGATCTGGGAGCGCACAACTCCCTGCGCCCCTCCATCGTGAACCGCCTGAGCGAGATTTACGCCCGCGGCGTCATCTCTGACAGCCGCGTGAAGCTGGATCTGGACTACAAGGTGGAAGTATCTGACAATCTGATTTATATCCAGAAGAACAAGCGTGCCACCCGCTATCCCCGTTCAGAGGTGTACAAGGTGTCCGACGCCAAGGACCAGCTGGTGGCCTCCATGGCCAGGAGCTACCCTTCGGTGAATCTGGATTCGCTGTTCCGCCGGGCCTCCGTGTACTCGGTGATTGTCCCCAACCTCCTGTACGACCAGTCCATGACGGAACTGGCCCACACCGGTTCCTCGGACTACATTTCCCCCACGCTGGGCTATGTGAGGGCGGAGGAAACGATTGTCTCCAAGGGAGAGATCGTGACGGCCGAGGTGGCCCAAATCCTGGACAGCTACAAGGAAGAATACAACAAGATGTACGGCTACGGCGCCCCGCGGGTGCTGCTGTACTTGGGCAATATCCTGCTTGCCCTGGCGCTGGTGGTGGTGCTGTATTTCTGCATCTACTACACCAACCGGGGCGTATTTGAAGACAAGAACCGCTACTACTACCTCCTCACGGTGTTCGCGCTGGTGGTGGTGATTACCTTCCTGCTGGAACGGGTGGCCCCTGCGGGCCTCTATATGATGCCGTTCCCGGTGTTCGCCCTGTACCTGCGGGCTTTCTTCCGCAAGCGCCTGGTATTGCCGGTGTACATGGTGTGCCTGCTGCCGTTGCTCATTTTCTGCGGCAGCGGCATGGAGCTTTTTGTGATGTACTTAGTGGCCGGAACGGTGGCCTTGGAAACCTTCGGTCGCCTCTCCACCGGCTGGAAACAGTTCGTGAACGCCGCCATCATCTTCGGCGTGGAAATGGTCGTGTATGCAGGCTTCCGCCTCATCGACGCCGGCAGCCTGTCCCTGTGGTGGGTGAGCGGCCTCCGCATCTTCGTGGGCGCCATTGCCACGGTAGCCCTGTACCCGCTGGTATATCTCTTTGAACGTATTTTCAATTTGGTTTCCGTCACGCGTTTGGAGGAGATGGCCGATACCCATAACCCGCTGCTGCAGGAGCTCGGTGCCAAGGCCCCCGGCACCTTCCAGCACTGCCTGCAGGTGATGAACATGGTGGATGCCGTGGGCCGTGCCACCGATGCCGACGTGGCCCTGCTGCGGGCCGCCGCCCTCTATCACGACTTGGGCAAGATGCAGAACCCCCTGTGCTTCGTGGAGAACGAGAGTTCCAGCCCCGGGGCGGAGAAGTATCACGACGGAAAATCGCCCAAAGAGAGTGCCCAGGACATCATCCGTCACGTGGACGACGGCCTGGCCATCGCCACGGAGCACCGTCTGCCGGACCAGATCAAGGCCTTCATCCGTTCGCACCATGGTACCACCGGTGTCGCCTATTTCCTAAACAAATACCTGAACGAAGGGGGAGACCCGGAGGATACATCGGCCTTCTACTATCATGGACAGAAGCCTGTGACCAAGGAGCAGGTGATTCTGATGGTCTGCGATTCCATCGAGGCGGCCTCCCGCACCATGAAGGAGTTCACACCCGAGGCCTGCGACCGCTTTGTGGAAAGCATTGTGGCCGGCAAGGAGAAGGAGGGACAGTTTGAGGATGCGGACATTACCCTGCACGACCTCAACCTGATGAAGAGCATGCTCAAGACCTACCTCCTGCAGATTTTCCACGGGCGGGTGTCTTACCCCAAGAGAAAGAGATAAATAATTTAAAATAAGTGATTTAACTATGAAAGTATCCCACATTCAACCCGATGCGCTTAACTACACGGTGACCATCGAGATGGCAGCAGAAGATTATGCCGAGCCGCTGCGCAAGCGCCTCAACGAGTACAAACGCAAGGCCGATATCAAGGGCTTCCGCAAGGGAATGGCCCCCATCCAGCTGATTCAGCGCATGTACGGAGACCAGGCCCTCTACGAGAGCGTGAACACGCTGGTAGGGGACGCCTTGGATAAGTTTATCGCAGACAATAAGGTGCGCGTCCTGGGAGAACCCATGCCCGCCGAGGACCAGCCCCAGCTTAGCTGGAAGGCCGGTGAGAGCTTCACCTTCAAGTTCGACCTTGCCCAGACTCCGGAGCTGAATATCGAGGTGGGCAAGGAAGACAAGATTCCTTATTACGATATCAACATCACCGTGGCGGAAAAGAAGGCCCAGAAGGAGCAGCTTCTTCAGCAGTACGGTTCCCTGCAGGAAGGCAAGAAGGCCGGTGAGCAGGATTACATTGTGGCCGATATCGAGAACGAGGGCCACAAGGCCGAGGGTGTCTATGTGTCCGTCTCCCATGTGGCCGAAGAGGCCCGCGGAGCCTTCATCGGCAAGAAAGCCGGGGACAAGTTTCAGGTGGACGTGAACGCCGCCTTCACCAACGAGACGGACCGTGCCGCCATGCTCAAGGTAGAGAAGGACCAGCTGGCCGGTCTGGACCCGATGTTCACCTTCACCGTGGTGAACGTGAAGACCTTCGTGGCCGCCGAGGAGAACCAGGAGACCTACGACAAGATTTTCGGCGAGGGCAAGGTGACCACGCCGGAGCAGTTCGAGGAGAAGATCGAGGAGCGCATCAAGGCTTCCCACGAGCAGGAGGCCAACTACCGTTTCGGGGCCGATGTACGCAAGTACTTTGTGGAAAAGGCCAAGCTGGAGCTCCCGGAAGCCTTCCTGAAGCGCTGGCTGGTATATGCCAACGAGGGCAAGTTCACCGCCGAGCAGGTGGAGCAGGAATTCCCGGCCTTCGTGGAGGACTTCAAGTGGCAGCTGGTCCGCGGCGCCCTCATGCAGAAGTTCGGCCTTAAGGTTTCCCAGGCCGATATGCAGGCCGCCGCCGAATCCTTCGTGGCCTATCAGTACGCCATGTACGGCATGGCCGGCGTGCCGGAGAACCTCATCAAGAGTTCTGCGGAGAATGTCCTCCAGGACCAGAACCAGCGCCGCCGTATAGAAGAGCAGTGCGAGGACAACCTCACCATCGCCAAGGTCCGTGAAGAGGTCACCCTCCAGACCAAGAAAATCTCCCAGGACAAGTTCCGTGAGTTGAAATAATAAACCGGGAAAGGCCTTTTCTTCCGCGTCGCTTCGCGACCCTGTACGGGCAAATGCTCCAGAAAAGGCCTTCCCCGTAAAAACTTCAATCTATGAAAGAGTTTGATAAGTTTGCGGTGAAGGGCTGTGGAATCAGTTCCATGACCCTTTCCAGATATACGTCCATTTACGACGGATATATCAATCCCACCATTACGGAGGAGCGCAAGCTCAATGTGGCGCAGATGGATGTGTTCAGCCGTCTGATGATGGACCGCATCGTGTTCCTCGGGGTTCCCATCGACGACGATGTGGCCAACATCATCCAGGCGCAGCTGCTCTTCCTGGCATCCAGTGACCCCCATGCCGATATCACCCTCTACCTGAACACCCCCGGTGGGCAGGTGCATAGTGGTTTGGGCATCTATGACACCATGCAGCTGGTCCAGCCGGACGTGGCCACGGTGTGCACCGGTATGGCGGCCTCCATGGGCGCCGTGCTGCTGTGCGCAGGGGAGAAGGGCAAGCGCAGTGCGCTGCCGCATTCCCGGGTGCTCATTCACCAGCCGCTGGGCGGCGCCCAGGGCCAGGCCACGGAGATTCTCATCGCCGCCAAGGAGATTGAGAAAACCCGTACGGAACTCTTCAGCATCATTGCCTCCCATACGGGACAGAGCGTGAAGAAGGTGGCCCAGGACGGCGAGCGGGACTACTGGATGACGGCCGAGGAAGCCAAGGCCTACGGCATGGTGGACGAAATTCTGAGCCGTAAAAAATAAGGAATAGCATGCCTAAGAAAATTCAAGACCAGCACTGCGTGTTCTGCGGCCGGTCCGGGGCCGAGGTGCCGTTCCTGCTGCAAGGCCTGAACGGTTACATCTGCTCCGACTGCGTGCGCTTGGCGTCGGAATATCTGGACGAGATGGCCGGTCCGGCCGGCCATGACGGTCGTGGCGGCCATGCCCGTTCCGGCTCTTCCGTCATGCCCGGCTCCGACCGGGCATCTGTCAAGCCCCAGATCATCAAAGACTATCTGGACCAGTACGTCATTGGCCAGGACCGCGCCAAGAAGGTGCTGGCCGTGGCGGTGTATAACCACTATAAACGGCTGCAAAACAATCTGATAGATAAGCCGGAGGATGGCGTGGAGCTGGAGAAGTCCAACATTCTGCTGGTGGGCCCGACGGGCACCGGCAAAACCCTCCTGGCCCGCACCATCGCCAAGCTCCTTGACGTGCCCTTCACCATCGTGGACGCCACCGTGCTCACGGAGGCCGGTTATGTGGGAGAAGATGTGGAAAGCATCCTCACGCGCCTGCTCCAGGAGGCCGATTTCGACCTGGCGAAGGCGGAGCGCGGCATCGTGTTCATCGACGAGATAGACAAGATTTCCCGCAAGAGCGACAACCCCTCCATCACCCGCGACGTGTCCGGCGAAGGTGTGCAGCAAGCCCTGCTGAAACTGCTGGAAGGCAGCATTGTAAACGTTCCGCCCAAGGGCGGCCGCAAGCACCCGGAACAGGAATTCATCCACGTGAACACCCAGAACATCCTCTTTATCTGCGGCGGTGCCTTCGAGGGCATCGAGCGCCATATCGCCCTTCGGAAGAACACCCAGATCATCGGCTTCGGGGCTGAGGAGAAGCAGCGTATTGCCAAGGACAACCTCCTGGAATATGTGGACGCCATGGACCTGAGGGCCTACGGTCTCATCCCGGAGATTGTGGGACGCCTCCCGGTAATTACTTATCTGGACCAGCTGGACCGCGATTCCCTTCGCCGCATTCTCACCGAGCCCAGGAACGCACTCATCCGCCAGTACCGGAAGCTCTTCGAACTGGACGGCATCAAGCTGGAAGTGGAGGACGAGGCGCTGGATTTGATTGTGGATACCTCCATTAAAAACAAGCTGGGCGCACGCGGCCTCCGTTCCATCTGCGAGCGGGTGATGGCCGATGCCATGTTCGAGGCGCCATCGGCCAAGAAGAAAACTTTCAAGCTGACAGCCTCTTACGTGCAGGAACGCTTGGCAGATTAGAAAAAACTTCGTATCTTTGCGGGCTTTTAAAAGGCTCTTTGGGCCTTTTGGTGCAATGGGGTGCTTGAAATAAAGCACTGAGTAACACATTTTAACAAACAAATTATGAAGCATTTTACGCTTAAAGGCGAGATTCGCCAGAAAGGCAACAAGGCCGTGCTGAAGGCCTTCCGCGCCCAGGGTCTGGTTCCCTGCAACCTCTATGGTCAGGGTATGGACAACATCCTTTTCACCGTCAACGAGAAAGAGCTCAAGGGTCTTACCCACACTCCCGCTTCCTATATCGTGGATCTGGAGCTGGGCGGCAAAACCTACACCGCCGTGGCTCACGAGTACCAGTGGCATCCGGTGGACGACAACTGCCTCCACGTGGATTTCCTGTCCGTGAACGAGACCAAGCCCATCGTCATCTCCGTTCCGCTGAACATTACCGGTCACCCCAAGGGTGTGCAGGCCGGTGGTAAGTTCGTCCAGAGCGCCCGCAGCTTGAAGGTCTGCGCCCTCATGAAGGACCTCCCGGATCAGCTGGACATCGATGTTACCCCGCTGGAGCTGGACAAGCGCATGGTGGCCGGCGACCTCAAGTTTGAAGGTCTCCAGATTGTCTCCGACAAGAACACCATCATCTGCTCCGTGAAGACCACCCGTGCCATGCAGCAGGCCGCTCAGGAGGCTGCCAAGAACGGTGGTGGCGAGGCTGCTGCCGAGTAAGGATGGCTGCCACCTACCTGGTTGTTGGGCTGGGAAATATTGGCGCCGAATACGCCAATACCCGCCACAACATGGGATTTATGATATTGGATGCCTGGGCTCAGGCATCCAATGTCCTTTTCAAGACCGACCGTTACGGCGCCGTGGCGGAGGTCTCTTTCAAAGGCCGGTGGTTCGTCCTCCTCAAGCCTTCCACCTACATGAACCTGAGCGGCAACGCCGTGCGCTACTGGATGCGCCAGCTCAATCTGCCCTTGGAGAACCTGGTGGTCATTTCCGATGACCTCAATCTGCCCTTCGGCACCATCCGCATGCGTGCGGGCGGCTCTGCCGGCGGCCACAACGGTTTGGAGCATATCGCCCAGTGCCTGGAAAGCCAGGAGTGGGCCCGCATCCGCGTGGGAATCGGAAACGACTTCTCCCGCGGAGGACAGATAGACTTTGTGCTGGGAGATTTGTCGGCTCCGGAAAAGGAGCAGATTCAGGATATTTCCGCCAAGGTTATCCAGGGGGTGAAAGACCTTTCCACCGTGGGTATCGCGCGGGCCATGAATACGCTCAATACCAGGAAAAAGCCTGCGGAACCAACTGAAAGTTAAGTTTTTTGCAATTTTTTTTGGCGCTTGGATTTTTTTTCCTAACTTGCACCCGAGTTTGGACTATTATATTACGAACCAATAAAACAATACGACATGAAAAAGCTTGTTGAAACCATCAACGCCGAATTCGCTGAATTCGCCAAGAATGCCGAGGCTCAGGCCGTGAAAGGCAACAAGGCTGCCGGCGCCCGCGCCCGTAAGGCTGCCCTGGCCCTCATGAAGGACCTTAAGGAGTTCCGCAAGGTATCCGTTGAAGAGGCTAAGAAGTAATTTTTTACTGAAAAGCGAAAAACGTTGCAAAAAATTCAATTTTTTTTTGCAACGTTTTCTTTTTTTCTGCATCTTTCATATAGGTTTAGGTTTTAGTACACGTCGAAAGACCGGGTCCGAGAGTTTGCTCAAAGGCCCGGACTTTTGCTTTTCCGTGGATGGTGCTGCAGCACGGACTGGTGCCAGGTCTTGGTGTCAATGTGGGTGTAAATCTCCGTGGTGAGGATGGATTCGTGTCCCAGCATTTCCTGGACAATCCTTAAATCGGCCCCGTTTTCTATGAGGTGCGTGGCGAAGGAGTGGCGGAAGGTGTGGGGAGAGATTTCTTTCTGGATGCCGGCGGCCATGGCCTGGTCTTTCACCAGCTTGAAGATGGAGATGCGGGAAAGGGGCTTCCCGAAGCGGTTCAGGAAGAGGATGTCCTCGCTCTGGCGGTCGGCCGGTTCGGGCCTGTCGGCGAGGTAGGTGCGGATGGCATCGGCAGCCATTTCCCCGAGGGGCACCAAGCGCTGCTTGTTTCCCTTGCCGATGACGTTCACGAAGCCTTCGTCCAGGTACACGTGCGAAACGCGGAGGGTGGCGGCTTCACTGACGCGCAGGCCGCAGCCGTAAAGCACCTCCAGGATGGCCCTGTTGCGCTTTCCATAGGCCGATTGTAAATCTACGGATTCCAGGATGGCTTCCACCTCCTCGAGGCTGAGCACCGCCGGGAGGTACTTTCCCAGCTTGGGGGCGTCCACCCTGTCGCAGGGGTTCTCCTTCACCTCGCCCTCCTGGATGCACCAGTCAAAAAAGCTTCTGAGGCTGCTCATGAGGCGGGCGGTGCTGCGCTTGGAGAGGCCGTCGGCCCCGGTTTTGCCCAGATAGTCGGCAATATCTTCCGAGGATATTTCGGAGGGCTTTTTGTTCACCGCCTTCAGGAATTCTTCTACGTCGTGCCCGTAGCCCGCCACCGTGTTGGGTGACAGGCCCCGTTCAATCCGCAGATAATGTTTGAAATCTTTTATCATTACGCAAAATTAACGAATTATTGTTAATTTTGTAGAATGATGCGTAAAACTGTCATATTCCTGCTTACTGCTCTGAGTGCCGTCAGCTGTTTCAAAGACCCTAATTTCGATCCCATTTCCGGCCATTCGGGCTCCTCTTCGCCCACTCCGCGCGTTCCTACGGAGGAAACCCGGCA
>CAJOMB010000047.1 GCA_905235615.1 uncultured Bacteroidales bacterium
CAGAAATTCTTGGTAAATTTGGGGAAAGTTTAATTGTTATGAGTCGAATCCTTTCCCTTTTGTTGCCGGGTTTCCTGGCCCTGGGCTGCGCCCAGCCGCAAAACAAGTATGATACGGACATCGTGGCCCACCGCGGCTACTGGGACACCAATGCCCAGAATTCCATCGCTTCGCTTGCCAAAGCCCAGGAGTTCGGCTGCTGGGGCAGTGAGTTCGACCTCCATCTGACGGCCGACGACGTGGTGGTGGTGAATCACGACGGCAGCATCGGCAAGACGGATATCCAGAAAAGTCCGTTTGATCAGGTGCGGGCGCATACCCTCAAGAACGGAGAGCCTGTCTCTACGCTGTCGGAGTACCTGGAACAGGGGGCCAAGAGTCCTTGTGTACTGGTGTTGGAACTAAAGCCCCAGTACGCTCCGGAGCGGGAAGATATCCTGGTTCAGAAGTGCCTGGATGCCCTTCGTGAGCAGGAACTCATGGACCCTTCCCGGATTGCCTTCATCTCTTTCAGTTTCTATATCTGTAAGCAACTGGCGCAGCAGTGCCCCGGCTATACCGTGCAGTACTTAGAGGGAGACAAGACGCCTGCAGAGGTGTTTGAAGCCGGAATTAAGGGTATCGACTACCATTTTTCCTATTTCCAGAAGCATCCCGAGTGGGTGAAGGAAGCCCACGACCTGGGCATGAGCGTGAATGTGTGGACGGTGGATAACAGGGAAGTGATGCTGGAAATGCTGGAACTGGGAGTGGACCAGCTCACCACCAACAATCCCGCCCTGGCCCGCAAGCTTATAGAGGGGAAGGAGGAGTAATCCTTATTTTTTCAGATACTTGAGGGCCAGACCGCCGGCCGATGTCTCCTTGTACAGCGAGGGGAGGTCCTTGCCCGTCTGTTTCATCACCTCCACCACATGGTCGAAGGAGATGCGGTGGCGTCCGTCAGAGAAAGTGGAATAGATGTTGGAGTCCAGGGCACGGGTGGCGGCGAAGGCGTTGCGCTCGATGCAGGGAATCTGCACCAGGCCGCAAACAGGGTCGCAGGTCATGCCCAGATGGTGCTCCAGGCCCATTTCCGCCGCATATTCAATCTGATAGGGACTGCCGCCGAACAGCTGGCAGGCAGCGGCCGATGCCATGGCACAGGCCACGCCCACTTCTCCCTGACAGCCCACTTCCGCGCCGGAGATGGAGGCGTTGTGCTTCACGATATTGCCGATGAGGCCGGCGGTGGCCAGGGCATGCAGGATTTTGGAATCCGAGAAGGCATGGCCTTTGGCCAGGTGATACAGTACGCCGGGAAGCACGCCGGAGGAGCCGCAGGTGGGCGCCGTCACGATGGTGCCGCCGGAAGCGTTCTCTTCACTGACGGCCAGGGCATAGGCGAACACCAGGCCGCGGGAGCGCAGATTGGGCTGGTAGCCCAGGGCCTTCACATGATATACACCGGCCTTGCGGGACAGGTTCAGCGGGCCGGGCAGCCTGCCTTCCGTGTTGAGGCCGCGCTCAACGGATGCCTTCATGGCCTCCCAGATGCTCTGCAGGTAATCCCAAATGGATTCGTCTTCGTGCATTTCCACGTACTCCCAGAGGCTGCGGCCGTGGGTGTCGCACCAGTCGATGATTTCCGTAAGGGTGCTCAGCGGATAGATATCGCCGGAAAGGCTCATCTCTTTTCCGGGGCCTTCCGAGAGGGCGCCGCCGCCGATGGAGTAGACCGTCCATTCTTCGAGGAGGGCATCATCGGCCCCGAAGGCCTTGAAGAGCATTCCGTTGGGGTGATACTTCAGGAAATGGGAAGGTTCCCAAAGAATTTGCACCGGGCCGATGGGCTCCAGGGCCTCCTGAATAGCGATGTCTGTCATGTGTCCCTTGCCGGTGGCGGCTAAGGAGCCGTAGAGGGTTACCTCGAAGCGGGCGGCGTCACGGTGTCGCTCCCCGAACAGGCGGGCGGCGTTGTTGGGTCCCATGGTATGAGAAGAGGAGGGGCCTTTCCCCATCTTGTACAGTTCACGAAGAGAATTCATAAGAATGCGCTTGAGGAAACAAAGATACAGATATTTTTCGTATTTTTGCATCTCAAGCCGATATCGTATGCTAAGGATAGACATTATCAGCGTGGTCCCGGAATTGCTGGAGAGTCCCCTGAGTTTTTCCATTCCGGCCAGGGCCGTCAAGAAGGGTCTCGCAGAGATTCACATTCACGATTTGAGAAAGTACGGACTGGGCAGCCGCCAGACGGTGGACGACTATTCCTACGGCGGAGACGCCGGCATGGTGATGATGGTGGAACCGGTGTTCAACTGCATCAATGAGCTCAAGGCCCAGCGCAGCTATGACGAGGTCATCTACATGGCGCCCGACGGGGAAATCCTTACCCAGGGCATGGCCAACGAGCTTTCCCTCAAGGAGAACATCATCATTCTCTGCGGCCATTACAAGGGAATTGACGAGCGCATCCGCGAGCATCTCATCACCCGGGAAATCTCCGTGGGAGACTTCGTCGTGAGCGGGGGAGAGATTCCCGCCGCCCTGCTGGCCGACAGCATCATCCGCCTGATTCCCGGCGTCCTCACCGACGAAACATCGGCCCTGAGCGATTCTTTCCAGGACGGGCTGGTGTCTCCGCCTGTCTATACGCGTCCGGCCGATTTCAATGGCTGGAAGGTCCCAGACGTGCTTCTGAGCGGGAATCCCAAGCTCATTCAGGCCTGGCAGGACGAGCAGGCGCTCGCCCGTACGCGTGAGCGCAGGCCCGGAATGTTGGAAAAGTAAAGAGGGGCGGACCGGCTTTACTTCCGTATTAGGGTGACAATGGCAGTCATGCCCGGCATCAAGTGCGGATGGGGCTGGAGGGTGGCCTCCAGATGCACCATACCGTTTTTCTCCACCACGGGGCTGATGGCCGATACAGTGGCCTCATGCACCTCCGTGGGATAAGCCACGGATATCACCTGGATGGGAGTACCTGCCGGAAACTTGTGGAGTTCGTTCTCCAAGACGTCAAAGCACACTTTCAGGTGCTCGGTATCAACAATATAGAATAGGGGAACGCCAGGGGTGGCGGCGCTGTAAAGGGTGGTTTCAAGCTTGCTTACGGCACCGCTGATGGGAGCTGTGATGGTGCAATACGTAAGTTCGTGTTCCAACTGATAGAGAGAGGCCTGCGCTATGTTGTAGCCGCTGTTTACTCGGGCCTGACGCTTGATCTCCTCCGGGGCGCTCTCAATCTCTCCACGCTTGTATCCCTGGCCCATAAGGATGGCCTGGTACTGGAACTGGGCCTTCTCAAGTTCGGCCTTGTTGCGGTCTATACGGTCTTGCAAGACCGCCTGGTTCAGCCGGGCCACCACCTGTCCCTTCTTCACCCGCTGGCCAAGTTCAATGTCGAAGGAGACAATCTGCTCGCTGATGCGGCTATATACCGGCACTTCCGTCACCGCCTGGATGGTTCCCTTGCTGGAGAATCCTTCGGCCTCGATGGTGCGCTGCAGGTTCTGGTTCTGCATGGCGGGGGCTACCGTGTGCTCCTCCTGCGCGGGAGAGGCTACCTGAGGGGCTTCCGGGACCGATGAGCGGGAATGGCAGGCCGTGAGGGCCGCCAGAAGAAGAAGGGGAAGATACCTATTCATGCTGTGTGAGGGTTAATAAGTGGTAGTAGGTGGTCCAGTAATTGGCCAGGGCCGTCAGGTGCTGGTTGTATGCGTTGTCCCGGCGGCTCTGCGCCAGGGAATACGTATTGATGTCGCAAAGGCCGTTGGCGTAATTCTCAGCCGTGAGCTCGAACACTTCATCGGCCAGGGCAACCGCCTCTTCCGTATGGATCAGGAGGTTCTCATGGGAACGAAGGTTGTCCAGGGTGAGGCGTACGTCCTCACGAAGGGCCCTTTCGGCCTCTAAGAGGGCCTGCTCTTCCCGCTTTTCCCAGGACACCGCCGCCACATAGCCCCTCTTGGCCGCGCCGTGGTCCATGAGCGGAATACTCAAGGTAACCACTCCTACCATATAGAACTGGGGGGTCCGGTAAGCGCCCAGGAAATTGTTGGCCAACTGCTGCATACCCATATTCAGGTCCACTCCCACCTTTACGCCGTATTCCTTGCGGGCCTTCACCTGCCGGCCGTGGGCTTCCGTGACGGCCGTCTGCTGCTGCTGGATGCCGGCACTTTTTTCGCGGGCCATCTGCAGGGCGTCTTCGTCCGACAGCGGAACACCCCGGGTGTGGGTGGGAATGGGAAGACGCTGGGGCAAAACCTCTCCATCGGCCCTGAGATATGCCAGGAGGGACTCACGAGCCAGTTTTTCTTCATTCCGGGCCGACAGCAGCGCATTGGCAGCATTCAGCCGCTGGAGTTCCAGGGATCGGAGCTCGGCCAGCGTGACCATGGCAATCCCGGCTTTCTCTCTGGCGATGGCATAGAGGGTATCGGCCGTCTTTTGGGTGCGCTCGCACATATCCAGCATTCCCTGCGCGCATACCAGGCGGAAGTAGCGCCGCGCGGTTTCCTCGGCAATCTTATACAGCTGGGAGGTGTACTCCTTCCGGGCGGCCTCCAGACGCTGGTCTTCCGCTGCCTTTTCCCAGCGGAAGGGGTTGTATCCCAGCAGCGACTGCTGGTACCCCACAATCAGGGGCGTAGCCACGAAATCCCGGGGACGGCCCTGACTGTCTTTCTGGAAATACTCGCTCCAGAGGGCCTGGGAGCCCACATAGGCATCACCACCCCAGGGCAACACCTTCTGGGTTAGCATGAGTTGGGCCGATGTAGAGAAGCGGTCAAAATTTCTCAGGTACACATACTCTCTGGAAATATCCGAAATGATCCGGTAATAATTGGGCTTGAACTGCAGGGTGAGCTGAGGTTTTCGAAGGGCTTCGAACTGGTCATAGTGAGCCAGCCCGGATTCGTATTCATACTGGCTCTGGAAGGCCGTGATGGTGCTGTCCTGTGCCAGACGGATGAGCTCTTCCAAGCCCTGAGCACGGGAAAGGAAGGTACATCCACAGAGGAAAAGCAGCGCTGTCAAAACTTTTCTCATACCATCTGCCGTTTAATGATTTCACTGAAGAGGCCGCCTTTGGCCATGAGCTCGTCAAAACTGCCGTCCTCCGCTACCCGTCCTCCGCTGAGCACGATGATACGGTTGCACTGCCGGATGGTGCTCATCCGGTGGGCGATGGTGATGCGGGTGCATTTCATCCTGGCCAGGTTCTCCGTAACAATGTGCTGGCTGATATTGTCCAGGGCCGATGTTGCCTCGTCCAGGAGAAAAACCCGGGGCTTGCGGATAAGGGCGCGGGCAATCAGGATGCGCTGGCGCTGACCTCCGGAAACGCCCTGTCCATCGGCGGAAATGGGTGTATCCATCCCGTTCGGCATGGCTTGGATGTCTTTATCCAGGGCGGCATTCCTTGCAGCTTCCCAAACCTCTTCTTCGGTGTAATTGCCGTTGCCAAAGAGGATGTTGTCCCGGATGGTGCCTTCCATCAGCTGACCACCCTGCAGGCAGATACTCATGCAGTAGCGGCGCAGGCTGGGAAGGTTCACGTCTTCCAGATTGTGCTCGTCATAGAAGATGGATCCGCTCTCGGCCTTCTCAAACCCCAGCATCAGGCGCATCAGGGTGGATTTGCCGCATCCGGAAGCTCCCACAATGGCTACATATTCTCCGGCATGGATGTTCAGGTTCAGATTATCAAAGATATAAGGCATATCCTCATTGTAACGGAACTTGAGACCGCGGATTTCTATATTACCGCTCACATCCCTGAGGAACACGGACCCGCTGCCGGTTTCCAGCTGGGCTTCCAGAAGGGGGGTACACAACTTGATCTCCGGGGCCAGCTGCGCCAGAACCTTGGTGATTCGCTGGAACTCGAGGATGGCTTCGGAGGCGATGGTGAGGACGCTGCAGTAGGCTATGTAGTCTGACAACCCCAGCCCGTAGTGCCAGGCCGCAATCATGGTCACAATCAGGGGCACCATGCGGAAATTGTAGCTGATGGAGTTGCTGTAATTGAACAATGCCGGATACCGGCTTCCATCGGGGTCTGACGGTTCGTAGGCTTCTGCCCAGTGGCGGAAGGCCCTTATCTCCGCCCCGTTGGTGCGGATTTTCTGCGCCCCGCCCGCCAGGTTATAGATGAGTCCGGTCAGCTTGGAGGCACTCGCGTTGGCCTCGTCCTGCACCTTCTTGCGGCAGGCATACTGGATATAGATAGTGAGCATGTAGAGCGCCATCACAACGATGCCCGTGTAGAGCAGCGGCCCGCCATAGGTAAAGAACTGGATGAACAGGATTACCGTAAAGAGAAGCGTGAGGATGGTGGAAAGCATGTCTTCGGTGAGCTGGGTGGAGAAGCGCACCACAGAAAGGGCCCGGTTGGAAATTTCTCCGGGAGAGTACTGCTTAAAGAATGTTGTAGGCAAGGACAGCAGACGGGTCATCAGCGAGGACTGCAAGGTATACTCAATCTTGTCTTTCATTCTGACCACAAGGAAGTTGCGGGATATCTGAACCATGACAAGACCGGCGGCGGCGCTGAACAGCAAGACAGCAATAGGAGCCAGCTGGGCGGCGTCGCCGGAAGGAATCACTTCGTCGAAGAGCAGTTTGCACGCATACGGGGTGAACATGGTGAGCAGCATCACACCCAGGCAGGCCAGCACGGAACAGATTCCGTCGAAGACGCTCAGCTGCCGAAGGGCATGGCCGATGAACGAACGGATGGTGAGTTCTCCCTTCGGGAGCGGGTAACAGAGGGCAAAGGCTTCCTTTTTGAGGAGTTCCCCGTGCGTGCTGACGTTGCAGCGGCGTCCTGTCCGGGGATGAATAAAGGTATAGTCGGAGAATCCGGGGCTGAGAATCACCGGCGTATCGTCATCGGCCGAAAAGGCCAGCACCTTACCGGAGCAGCACCTCCACCATTTTCCCTCCAGGACAATCTCCCGGAAATAGATTTGCTGCTGGTAGAACACTCTTTCCAGTTCGTCCAGGTTCTCGGGAATTTCCCGTTTTCGGGTAAGCTTACGCCACACCCGGCGGTCAATCATGCCCTGGAGGATGTCGGCGGCCTGGTTCAGGGCTTTGCGGTCTCCTTCAATACGCTGGACCAGCTGTTCGAAAAAAAGATTATCCATGGCTCAAGCGTATTTCATAAGTTCACGGTAAAGACCTTCCTGCTGCAGCAGTTCCTCGTGTGTACCCTGCTGCAGAACCCGTCCCTTTTCCATAACGTAAATGCTGTCGCAGTCCCGGATGGTGCTAAGGCGGTGGGCGATGAGTACCATCGTGATGCCCAGTCCCCGGATGTGCTGCATCACCAGCTGCTCCGTCTTAGGGTCCAGGGCCGACGTTCCCTCGTCCATGATAAGGATGGAAGGGTCTTTCGCCAGGGCGGTGGCAATCTCGATTCTCTGGCGCTGACCGCCGCTGAAATTCTTGCCGTTCTCGGCCATCCGGGACTGATAGGCGCCGGGACGTTCGGCAATCTCCTGGTGAATCTGCGCGTCATGAGCCGCCATCACCATCGAAAAATCCTCGATGGACTCGTCCCACATCTTGATATTGTCAGCTATGGTTCCTTCGAACAGGGTAATCTCCTGGTTGACGACGGAAAGCGAATTGTTCATAACGGCGCGGTTCACTTCCCGGAGAGGGATGCCGTCCAGAAGGATTTCTCCTTCCCAGGGTTCATAGAGTCCCGAAATGAGCTTGGCGATGGTACTTTTCCCGCAGCCCGAGAAGCCTACGAAGGCAACCCGCTCTCCGGCCTTGATGGTCATGGAGAGATGATCCAGGACGGGGGGTAAACTGCGGTCATAGCCAAACGTGACGTTCCGCAGCTGAATCTCTCCCCGGAGTTTGGGCAGGTCCGGCAGTTCTTCCATACGGGGCAGGTCCAGGCTGTTATGTTCCTGGCAAGCCTCTTCCACTTCCTCCAAACGCTCCATGGCGGCCCGGCTGCGATAGATGCTCTGGGTGGCCTTGACCGTGGTGTTGATGGGATAGATGATGCTGGAGGCCAGAGCCTGGGAAGCCAGCAGCATACCCGGAGTGAGTTCTCCTTTCAGAATGTACCAGGCACCGAGGACCAGGATGAGGGCGTTGCTCAAATGCAGGACCAGCAGCGGAATAGCTCCCACTCCCATCATACTCATGGTGGAGCGGACCCGCACGTTGAGGGCCTGGACGAAGGAGGCCTCCCACTGGCTGTAGAAAGCACGCTCGCCGCCCATGGATTTGATGGTTTCGATGTTCTTGATGCCCGTCATGGTGACTCCCTGCAGACGGGCATCGGTCACCTCCGTTCCTTTGGCTTTTTTCTTCATGTTGCTGGCCGATAACTGCATCACCAGCACGAGCAGGGACATGGACACCAGAACCGTCACGCCCAGCTTCCAGCTGTACATCATCAGCAGCGCACCGCAAATGACGGACTGCACGGCAAAGATGAGGCCGATAGAGAACTGGTCCATCGTCCTCGTGATGCTGGTGATACTGGAATAGCGGGCCACCAGTTCTCCTGCCGAGAAACGGTCCAGAGCCAGCAGCGGCAATTCCAGGATGTTCAGAACCAGGCGAGACGAGCTCAGAAGGCCCATCTTGGTGAAGTGCCGCCGCCGAAGAAGATTCATGGACATCCACACGCCCAGTTCCAAAAGGAACAGGACGATGTACAAGATTATCAGCGGCCCAAACCATTCGGGATTCTTACGGGTGATGATATTGTCCGTGTATACCTGCTGGAAAAAGGGGGTAACCAGGTATGCGAACATATTCACGAGGTACAGCAGGAATGTGACCCAGAAGAAGGACATGCATCCCCGCATGAAATGACGGACGAGCGACGCCGTAGACCGATTCCCGCTTTTCCTGCTCATTCAACACGGAGTATTATGCCTCTCAGGCGTGTTCTCACAGACTCAAACAAGTAGCGGAACATGCTGCGACGCCGGGTTTCGCTAAGAACGGAACAATAAGTGCCGATATTCATATTCACATCTTCCGGCTGGCCGAAGGACCAGTCGTACAGGGAAGGGTCCTCGGGCGAGCGGAAAAGCTCTATGTTCACCTGGTACATCATTTCTCCGGAGGTGAGAAGCCTTTCGGCCATATCTTCGCTCTTGAGGATTTGGCGCACCACGCCGGTGGCCACGGGATACCGGTCTATACGGGTAACGCGGCCCCGGATGTAGCCAATCTCGTCCCTCTTTTCGTCTTCCGGCCACACCTGGGCGCCCATGCCCACCTTCAGGTCTCTCTGGCCGGCGTTGTCTATGTAGGCGATGAGCATGGTTTCTCCGGTTTCGGAGCCATCTCCGTCCACCACGCTAACGATGGGTTCAAAGGCCTCGAAGGGTTCGTTGTCCACCTTGGTGCTGATAACCGTTCCCTCCACCGTGCTGGTGAGGATGCTGTAGCTGTCTTCCATGGAAATGAGGGCGATGGACTGGCCGCGGGTTATGTGGTCTCCTCCATGGACGAACATGGTTCTTATCATTCCCTTGTTGGGAAGGGATACGTCTGAAGTTCCCTGAAGAGGGAACACGACTCCGCTGTAGTACACCTTGTCCGATACGCTGCCCAGGAAGCCCCAGACAAAAAAGGCGACCATGAGCAGGAGAGCGGTAAAAGCCAGCAGATATGTGGGCAGGGCTGTCACCCTGAGGATGCTCCCTATTTGGTCGGGAGACTCCAACTGTTTTTGGCGGTTATCTGAAGAAAATGGGTTCGTTTGCATATACAAAGATAATCATTTTTTCAGTAAATTCTTGTGTTTGACACTTAAGATTGAACGACTTGCCGAAATTGATACAAAAACATACTCTATGGCCTTCTACCTTAAAAATGAAAATTTATTGTATCAAAATCCCGGAATGTTGGAAAAGTAAAGGATTATACCTACATTTGTAAGTTAATGTTAAACTAAATACTATGAGTGAA